>NC_019729.1:2974765-3275048 GCF_000317475.1 Oscillatoria nigro-viridis PCC 7112 | reverse complement strand
GTTTACAACCCAATTTATCAATCGGTTTTTAACCTAGAGTGGGTGGAAAAACAATTAGCGAATCTCCGCCCTTACAGCCAAAGTTTTCAAGCTTGGATAGAGTCTGATTGCCAAGATGAATCGCGGCTGTTGCGGGGTAAAGCCTTGCAAGATGCTCAAAATTGGGCAGCCGATAAAAGTTTGAGCGATTTGGATTATCAGTTTTTAAATGCCAGTCGGGAAGTCCAACAGCGGGAAGTAGAACGAGAGTTAGAAGCACAGAGACAAGCGAATAAAATTTTGAAAGAAGCGAATCAGACGCTAATTAAAGCAGAGCAATTAGCCACATATAAAGTCACTCAAGCCCAGAATTTAGCAAATGTCATCCAGGAAACTGCTTTTTCTAATGAATCATTTCGTTCAGGACAGATATTCCAAGCACTGTTGGAAGCATTAAAGGCAGGGGAAGCATTCAAACAACTAGATGCTTCAGCCGAGACGACAAAACAGATTAGAGGACGAGTGATAGCTGCGCTGCAACAAGCAGTGTCCGCAGTAAAAGAGCGCAATCATTTGGAAGGGCATAGCAATTCTGTCAGAAGCGTCGCCTTTAGTCCAGATGGCAAAACTTTGGCTTCTGCAAGCTTTGACAACACCATCAAACTGTGGAACGTGGAAACCCAAAAACCCAGCGCTACCCTCACCGGGCATAGGAATTCTGTCAGAAGCGTCGCCTTTAGTCCAGATGGCAAAACTTTGGCTTCTGCAAGCAGTGACAAGACCATCAAACTCTGGAACGTGGAAACCCAAAAACCCATCGCTACCTTCACCTGGCATAGCTATTCGGTTGATAGCATCGCCTTTAGTCCAGATGGCCAGACATTGGCTTCTGCAAGCAGTGACAACACCATCAAACTGTGGAACGTGGAAACCCAAAAACCCAGCGCTACCCTCACCGGGCATAGCAATCAGGTCAGAAGCGTCGCCTTTAGTCCAGATGGCAAGACATTGGCTTCTGCAAGTAGTGACAACACCATCAAACTGTGGAACGTGGAAACCCAAAAACCCATCGCTACCCTCACCGGGCATAGCAATCAGGTCTTGAGCGTCGCCTTTAGTCCACATGGCAAAACTTTGGCTTCTGCAAGCTTTGACAACACCATCAAACTGTGGCATCTGGAAAGCCAAAAACCCATCACTACCCTCACCGGGCATAGCAATTCTGTTTTGAGCGTCGCCTTTAGTCCTGTTGGCGCTAGCCTGCCGTCACGCATTGGCAAGACATTGGCTTCTGCAAGCTTTGACAACACTATCAAACTGTGGCGCCTGCACAGCCAAACAGAGCTTATAACCCTCACCGGGCATAGCAATCAGGTCTATAGTGTCGCCTTTAGTCCAGATGGCAAGACATTGGCTTCTGCAAGCGGTGACAACACCATCAAACTGTGGCACCTGGAAAGCCAAAAACCCATCGCTACCCTCACCGGGCATAGCAATTCTGTTTTGAGCGTCGCCTTTAGTCCCGATGGCCAGACATTGGCTTCTGGAAGCAGTGACAACACCATCCAACTATGGCATCTGGAAAGCCAAACAGAGGTCACAACCCTCACCGGGCATAGCAATCCGGTATATAGCATCGCCTTTAGTCCCGATGGGAAGACATTGGCTTCTGCAAGCTTTGACAACACCATCAAACTGTGGAACGTGGAAACCCAAAAACCTATCGCTACCCTCACCGGGCATAGCAATTGGGTCTTGAGCGTCGCCTTTAGTCCCGATGGCAAAACTTTGGCTTCTGCAAGCTTTGACAACACCATCAAACTGTGGCATCTGGAAAGCCAAAAACCCATTGCTACCCTCACTGGGCATAGCAATCCGGTCTTGAGTGTGGCCTTTAGTCCCGAGGGAAAAACTTTGGCTTCTGCAAGCCGTGACAACACCATCAAACTGTGGCATCTGGAAAGCCAAAAACCCATCGCTACCCTCACCGAGCATAGCAATGAGGTTTGGAGCGTCGCCTTTAGTCCCGATGGAAAAACTTTGGCTTCTGCAAGCCGTGACAAAACCATCAAACTGTGGATTTGGGATGTCGATAAACTAATGGCATTAGGTTGCAATTGGATTAGCGATTATCTCAGAACCAATCCGAAAGCAACAGAAGAGGATAAACAGATGTGTGCTGATTACCTCAACCAACCGTCAATTAAATAGGATTTAGGCAAAAACCGCCAACCAGCCAGATGTTCGCACTACATTTTTTTCACCACCACTTCCACCTTTTCCGTTGTCCATTTCTCACTCGCATCAGTCACAACCCTAATATTTCGCAGCCGCGAATATTCATCCACAACCGCCACCAGCATCGGATTATTAAATCTTGCTATTTAATTTTCACTTTTGTACTTAGGCGAGGTTTGGGGAGTTCAAAAGGCGGTAGGTGCTAACTCTGAGGGATATTGCACTGATGTCCCTTGGAATATAAAATATAAAACTCCTGGAGTGCTGACATTTGTTCTCTCAATCTAGATATCTCTACATCCAAGGGAGGGATTAGTTTCTCAAGGTTGCGAACCTCACTAAACCACAGTCGTAACTCGCGTTTGAGAGTTGAATAGAGCGTTTCGGGACAGGAGAGTAATATTGCTGTTATTATCTCTGCTGCGAATGGCTGTTGCGACCACTTCCCTACAACAGACATTGCATCCCAGTCATCGCTTGACAAGCATTGGTGAACAATATCAAACAGTGAATTTAACTCAATAGCTGCCCGTAATTTCTCAAGTTTCTCTGCCGTCTCTGGCGAGGTATTCACCATAGTTGTGAATTCAACAGGCCAATGGTGCAGGATGATAGTGACAAATGAAGCAATTGAATCAGGTTGCTCTTTTCTCACAATGTCGGGAAGTATTTCTGCAAAGTAAGGAGCAACAATACGCCACTGATGTAAATCACAAGCAACATGAAAAAAGGTTTCTGGCAACCTTTCACTCTTCTGCAAGGAAATATAACCTCGACATTGATTAGTGACCGGATCGACAGGTTCAAATGCTTGCCATAACAAAGGCAGAGAAACCCAGTGAGGTGGATATTTGAAACGGGCAACATCCAGCAGAAGAACTAGATCCCGCTGTGGATGATAGCCACCAATTGGTGAAAAGTGACCGTCACCCGTTTGTCCCAATACCTTTCGGCTGTAGGAAACAACTAGATGAATATCACCTGACGCCGCAGTCACTTCCTCAACTGCTTGCCGAAAGTTTTCCAAGCTGCTTTGGTGGTAACGGTTAGGTTTTACAACAGCACCGTTGCAACGTGCGATACAGACAAACTCATCAAAGGTGATACCGTTTTCTTTAATGACTGAAAGAGGTAAGCAACAGTCTAAAAATTCCTCTCCATACCATCTCCACACCCCTTTCCAAATGCGACCCGGATCGATGGATAAGGCATTAAGAACAACAACTAAACTACCCAATCCACAAAAAGCGGGTTCTGCTTGAGTATGAAACTGTTCTGCTAGAGCAAAATACCCTTCCATACCTCCCAATGCCAACGCTTCTCGAAATATTTGCTTTCCCTCTACGGAGGAAAAGGCAATAGCAGAATCGGGGAGTGAACGACGATAAAACCCTTGAGCAGACATTGAGTATTTTAACCCTGATTGCTTATGGTGCTAATAAATATTATGCAACATCCTCACATTGATAATGATGAATGCACTTATCTACTCTTTTGTGTCCATTTTAGCAATAAAACGCTGCCAAGGTTTGACTTTCGGGGGGCAAATTTAAACAACGCGACCGTTGTTATTAGATAACATTCACCCAAAAATCAGCCGTCACAACTTCACCATTGCGCTGGAATTGCCCCCAAAGTTTGTACATTCCAGGTTGCGGAAACCGAGTCATAAAATGAATTTTCCCAAGAGGAGTTCCTTTCAGGGCATGAGCATGAATGTAATTCGCTTCTGTGAGAACAGGAGATTGACGTAAAATGACCAAATGCCCTGCTTCTCCTAAATAAGGTTGTAAATCGGTTACAGGCTGATTATTCGCAGTATCTTCTAGGTGAAACATGACGGTTACTTCCTCACCAGCCTTGACTTTTGTGTCAGAGAGGATTAAGTCAACTTTAGTATTGGCAAAGGTTTTGGTGTGACTCAGGTTTATTGCTGATGGAGATAGAGTAGTTCCCGGAACGCGAACTTTAAGCACAGAAATTTGTTCAGATTTTCCCGATGGTTTGTAGTCACTAAAAAAAGTATAATTCCCGGCCTGCGGAAACTGAGATTTAATTTCAAAGCGCCCATTGTTTTTGTAGTTTGGGTGAAGATGAGAGAAAAATTGAAGGTCATCACTCACCATAATTAAGTGCATGAGTTTTTCTTGAAATCTGTCAAAGTTTTTAATTGCCTTACCCGTTGAGTCTTGAATGCTAATTGTTAGAGGAACATCTGTATTGGGAGCAATATTTTCTGGGGTTGTAAGTTCTGCTTTGGCAAATACACTCTGGTTTAGATGACTAGCCTGATTTGTTGAGTGTGCATCATGTCCGTGATTTGTGTCTTTCATTTCATGTTTTTCTTGGTGATTAGTTACAGCCTCTACAGGTGTTTCAGTGATTTTAGTTGATAACGAGCAACTTTGGGCAATTAAGAAAGTAGTTACAACAGCAATCGCAGTGTTGAAAGTGTTAAAACGGTTCATTCGACTTCCTCCTAAAACTAAAAACTGGCTAAACAAGTAAGGTAACTGTACTAACGAATGTCAAACATCAGTAATTGAAATTCAACTAAAAATATCTTAAGCTCTCCATTCAACTGGAGAGTCAAGAGGTAAATTATAAAAAGCCCAAAATTTTTTATCGCAGAAGGTGAAGAGCAAGTCCAACAATATTTTCAGCAATTAATGATAGCCTAATTACCTCTATCGGGATAAAAGCCCTCTGATTTTTTTTGTAAAAAATAGTCTGTCAACTTCTATAACCTCTGTTGACAGACTGCTTAAAATAATTCAATTATCGAAGAATCTAATTTTTTTGAATCAGAGGACAAATGATGGAATCAACCTTTTCTAGTAAGGTGGGCGAACCTGAAAGTAATCCTTCCAACTCTAGTTTGAGGATAAGTAGTTGCTGAATTTGTCGATCGATAACGCTCAGCTTATCTCGCAACTGAACTTTGATGTGTTCGCAAGGCAACTCTCCCCCATCGTGAACCGTCAATAATTCTTGAATCTCGGCTAAAGTTAATCCCAAAGTTTGGGCGCGTTTAATAAAGCTGAGCCGATTCAAAATATCAGAATTAAATAATCTATATTTCCCCTCGGTTCTGCCTGATGCCTTGATTAAACCGAGTTCCTCATAGTAGCGAATGGTTTTGATCGGTACGCCGCTTTCCTTCGCAACTAAACCAATGAGTTTTTGCTTTTCTTGGACTAACATACTCATTTCCTCTACTGAATCCAACTCTCAGCTTATGATAAACTATCCAGTGGGATGGAGAGTCAAGAGGGGCTAGACATTTTTTTGAATGACTGAGTGGCGATCGCCTGAACGTCTCGACTTTCGGTATCAGTAGGCGTTTGGACAAGCCATTCGAGCGATCGCACTTGGTTGATTGTCAGTTATTTAAGAATTGAGCAGCCATTTCATCCGGGTCAGAGACGTGAGCGGCTTGCACTTCTATGATACCGCGAAACATATTCATGCCACAACTAAAAGTGTGTTTTCCCACATCTTCAGGAGTCAATTCAATGGTTGTTACTTGATTAAAAGACAAATCGGTAGCAATACCAAAATCGGGAATCAGCACTTTCGCTAAACAACCACTAGAAGTTTCGCGTAAAAAATTGAGTTGAACGGGTTTACCTGCTTTAACTACCAGATGATTTGGCGTGTAGCCTTTATTAACAATGATAGTCACTTTCTGGATGCCCCGGTCAACAGTTGGATTGATTTCCATAGCTTCAGCGTCAATTATTGTTTCGTGCTGATGTGTTGACATGGATGGATTCAACTGGGATGCTGTTAGTGTTTGAGGCTCCTTTAACCCCGTTGATTCAAGTTGTCGGTCTTCGGCGATAATTTCGCCTCGAAACATATTCATGCCACAGCTAAATAGATAACTGCCAGCTTTCTTAGGTGTGAATTCAACAGAGGTTACTTGATTCAGATGCAAATCTGCTGCAATATGAAAATCTGGAATTAAGACTTGTTCCAAACAACTGCTAGGATCTTGGCGGTGAAAGTTAAGACGCACGGGTTGTCCAGCTTGCACAACAATGCGGCTGGGTTCATAGCCACCATCAACGGTGACGGTTACTTCTTGAATTCCTCCACTGGCTGTAATCGCTTTCTGAGATTTGGGTTTGCTAAGGAGAAACCACCAAAGTTCTAAACTAATTAATCCGATTCCAGCCCAAGTAACTAAAATCTTGTTACTTAAGGGTTGTTCAATGCGATGAAACTGACTTTTTTGCTGTGTTTGAGTTGGGTGTGTTTCATGGGTATTTTGCGCTATTCCTTCACCAGATAACATTGCTAGTACAACTCCGAGACTAGCAATAGTACCGATAATTGTTTTTCTGCCGAGCATTTGAAAACCTCCTAAGAAATACAAAAGATTATGGAAGTAAAAGCGGGTTTTGAACAAAGGTATTTAGTAAATTTCCTTCGTGATTGACTAAACCCGCGCTCTCGTTCGATGTTTCATTCATCAGAGTGCAAAAATAGGCTACGTTAACACTCCAACAATTGAACCGGAAATTACCCCAAGCAGAAATCCAAATCCTGCTAATGTTCCGAGAAATGTCAGTTGCTTGTTCATCATTATTTCCTCTTCAGCAAGAATCAGACTAGCCAACAATTTTGGGTCTAAAGTTACGGAGACGCAACGCATTTGTTACTACAGAAACGGAACTAAATGCCATTGCTGCCCCGGCAATAATTGGACTGAGAAGCCATCCAAAAATCGGGAAAAGAATT
Organism: Oscillatoria nigro-viridis PCC 7112; assembly: GCF_000317475.1. NCBI lineage: Bacteria > Bacillati > Cyanobacteriota > Cyanophyceae > Oscillatoriales > Oscillatoriaceae > Phormidium > Phormidium nigroviride. The sequence goes on along the minus strand of NC_019729.1, from coordinate 3,268,085 downwards.
CCGGCGGCGATGGGAATGCCTGCCACATTGTAGACAAAGGCAAAAAACAGATTTTGTTTGATGTTTTGCATCGTAGCGCGAGACAGTTGGATGGCAGTAACAATGCCTTGTAAGTCGCCAGAAATTAGAGTGATATCGCTAGCTGCGATCGCGACATCTGTTCCTGTGCCAATTGCCATGCCTACGTCAGCTTGAGCCAGTGCAGGTGCATCATTGATTCCATCCCCCACCATTGCGACAATTTTTCCCTCTGCCTGAAGATTTTCGATTTGAGCGGCTTTTTGATCGGGACGAACTTCTGCAATAACTCGTTTGATGCCGACTTCCCGCGCTATGACTTCCGCCGTGCGACGGTTATCACCTGTTAGCATTACCACTTCTAATCCCATCTTTTGTAAAGTGCGAATTGCATTAGCGGAAGAGGGTTTGACTGCATCCGAGATAGCGATAATTCCTTCTATATTGCCATCAAGTGCCAGCCAAACTACGGTTTTACCGAGATATTCCAATCGCTCCCAATCTTGTTGTAAAGCTTTGGTATCAATTCCCAATTCAGTCATCCAACGATGCGTACCAATTTGTACCCATTGATGGGAAACACAGGCTTGTACACCGCTACCTGCGAGCGCCTCAAATTCCAGAGCTTCTGTTACCTCAACGCCTTGAGATTTAGCATATTGCACAACAGCTTCGGCTAAAGGATGTTCAGAATTTCGCTCAACTGATGCGGCTAACCGCAAAAGTTTTAACTCATTGCTGTGGGCTGTACCATTGACTGTTAAAAAATGGGTAACAGTTGGCTTTCCTTGGGTAATAGTACCTGTTTTATCAAGAACGATCGCCTGCAATTTATGTGCTAATTCCAAGCTTTCTGCACCTTTAATTAAAATGCCGTTTTCTGCTCCTTTACCAGTGCCCACCATTATAGAAGTTGGTGTTGCTAAACCCAACGCACAAGGACAAGCGATAATCAAGACACCGACGGTGGTAATTAACGCCATCGTGGCATTACCCATGAGGTTGTACCAGAGGATAAAGGTGGCGATCGCAATGGTAACGACCGCAGGCACAAACCATCCGGTCACTCGATCTGCTAATCGTTGAATCGGTGCTTTAGAGCCTTGTGCTTGCTGGACTAACTGCACAATTTGTGCTAAAAATGTGTCTTTACCAACTCGCGTGGCCCGGAATTTAAAGCTACCTGTTTTATTAATAGTAGCTCCAATCACTTCATCGCCGGGTTGCTTTTTCACAGGTAAACTTTCGCCTGTCACCATTGCTTCATCTATCGTTGAGGTTCCATCAACAATCTCGCCGTCTACCGGAATTTTTTCACCAGGACGCACCAAGATTATGTCCTCTAAAATCACTTCAGAGATGGGAATATCTATCTCTTGGTTGTTGCGAATTACGCGAGCCGTTTTTGCTTGCAATCCCATCAGTTTACGCATCGCCTCTGAGGTTTGTCCTTTAGCGCGATTCTCTAGTAGCCGTCCCAACAAAATCAGGGTGATAATCACCGCAGATGCTTCGTAATAAACATCGGCTGTCAACCCCTGAGCGGTAAAAAATGTGGGAAATAGGGTGGCAAAGATGGAGTAGAAATATGCAGCACCCGTACCCACTGTGACTAAAGTATCCATGGTGGCTGCATGACGCTTGAGAGCTTTCCAAGCATTAATATAAAAGGCACGGCCACACCAAAGTTGCACGGGTGAGGTTAATATTAATTGCAGCCAGGAATTGTGCAACCATGTCGGGATGAAAGGAATTGATAATCCTGTCATCATTGGCAGAGAACCAATTAATAGAATGGCGCTCACTATTCCACCAAACCAAAGTTTTTGGAGTAACTGTCGAGTTTCTGCAAGTCTTTCCTGCTGTTCGGCATCATTATTTGTAGATAAATCTTCTGCTTTCAGGGGTTTGGCAACATATCCGGCTGCATCTACTGCATCCTGAATGATACCTAAATTGGTTTGGTGCGGGTCATAGATGACAGTCGCTTGTTCAGTACCAAAGTTGACATTACAGGCCTCCACACCCGGAACAGAACGAATTGCGTCTTCGATTGTATTGGCACAGGAGGCACAACTCATGCCCCGCAGTTTCATAGTGGCGTTTTCCATACAAAACCTCCTTATTTTTCATCCTTAAAATGGGTCTGAGAAATCTTTAGTGACAGGTAACGGGATAACCTGCCGCTGTAATTGCCTCTGTAATGGCGGCTTCAGATGCTTGAGTTGTGATATTGACCAGTTTGGTCTTGGGATCTGCCTGAACAGTTGCGGTGGCATCTACTTTGTTGATGGCTTTGGTAATGGTTTCGCCGCAGGCTGAACACGCCATGTTAGGCACTTTTAGCTGTAGTGTCATGGTTGTATTTCTCCTTTCCTTTGAGGGGTTCATCCTATCTTGCAGTATCCAGTCCACTGGAGTGTCAAGGGGGAATGAAAAGAAATTTTTGAGCACCTCTAAAAAGCAGAAATCAACACCCTGGACACCGCGATCCGCTGTTTCTTGAATCCCTAGGGCGTGTTTTCAAAGCCGTTGTATCCTAGATTGGGGCGATCGCGCGCAGGGAACCATGCTTCCCTTCAATCAAGGCGAAGTGTGCACCTGTCCCTCCTAGGGCTTAATTCAGGAGTCAATCTACGATCGATTCATGGAAAGGGCGATCGGGCTGGCAGTTATTCGATGTTTCCGACGGTTTAGAAAATACTCTTTTGTTGTTGCAACACGGCTTGCGAGGGAAGGCGAGACATCAAGGTGATGAAAGAATTCGGCCATTTGCCACAGATTGAGCGTTATGCAGGTCTGCTCAATCAAGCTTTTCTGAATAGCCTCAATCACGCGATCGATGTTTTAAAAGAGTCGGATCAAAAGTTGTAATAGTTGCAATCAATCAAATTTAAGCCTGTGATTTGGATTGGCGCTGAGGTGGTCGATGTTCACGAGATTTATATTGAGGTTGCTGATAACGATAGGGGAATTAGCAAATATCTCACAGCGCCACTTTCTGCTTCGTTGTTGGTTAACATAGCCTGCTATTTCGTCAATAATTACTCTCACATATCGGATAATTTTAGAGCAGCACAAAGGATAGTTAAAGTGTTTTTTCCTACCTGATAAACATACTAGATTTAGGATATAACTTCCGCTGCGTCACAGTTAATTAATAGTGTTTACCGTGGGGTGGGGGCGGGTTTTTGAGATTGTTGGTTTTAGCCTGAGATTGTTGGTGAACCCGCCCCTACAGTGACTGCACAAAATTTGTCAACTGAGTTCGGCAATGAGCCGAGAATTGATTTCGCTGCTAATTTTGTACTCGCACTGCTGTTGCAGCGGACACTCGCCGCAGCGGGGATTTCTTGCAGTGCAAACTGCCGCCCCAAAGTCCAGCATTCCTAAATTCCACGGCCCGACTTGCTGTTTGGGAGCAACTCGTTCTGCGGCTTCCCAAAGTTCGGACGATCGCGATTTTACCTTACCGCCGTCAATCCCAAAAAAACGCTGCAAAATCCGAGCAACATTCGTATCGAGCACCGCTTTTGGCTGTCCGAAAGCATTAGCGCAAACCGATCGCGCAATGTACTTGCCAACTCCGGGAAGTTCCAGCAACTGAGCTTCCGTGCGGGGAACGTTTCCCTGATAATTTTCTAGGATAACCAGCACCGATTCCCGCAGCTTTTGCGCCCGAAAAAAAAGACCCAAAGGCTGCAACAAACTAGCAACTTCCTCCGCAGGCGCGGCCGCTAGATCGGAGAGAGTCGGATATCGACCGACAAATTCTTGATAAATCGGAGCCACTGTAGCGGCAGTAGTTTTTTGCAGCAGGAACTCAGCCACTAAAATCGCGTAGGGGTCGCAGGTACGCCGCCAAGGAAAATCACGGAAATTCTGCTGGCCCCAAGTTTTCAGCCGGCGGCGGAACCACCGGACTTTCGCTGCGTTCAAAGGCTGTGACCCAGGCTCGAAATCAGAAGAAAAAACAACGGTATTTAAGGCAGGCATTTGATTGGTAATTTCGATAATTTGCCAAGTTTATATCTATATATTAGCAGGTTTAAATAATTTGTAAAACTCTCTTTTTCTGCTCTCGTTCTTCTCTGACTCTGCGTACTCTGCGTACTCTGCGGTTTAAAAAAAACTTATTAACCGCCAGCCCGACCCCGAAACCTAGAAACAAAGTTGATTTCAAATATTTGAAAAATGTAAAATTTTGTATATAAAATGACCGAAATTATCGAAAATAAACGATAGTTGATATGCAAGAGATTTCAATCGCCCGCGAAAACAAATTTTAATTAATCAGGTAATAAAATGGTAGTAGCAGCACCTGTTCAATCCGGCAGTCAGTCGATTTTTCAAACTCGCTACGACAACTTTATCGGCGGCAAGTGGGTGCCACCGGTGAAAGGGAAATACTCGGAAAACCTGTCTCCAATTACAGGAAAATCAATTTGTCAAGTCCCCCGATCGAGCGCCGAGGATGTAGAATTGGCACTAGATGCCGCCCACGCCGCGAAAGACAAGTGGGGTAAGACTTCCCCAGCAGACAGGGCGCGGGTTTTGCACAAAATAGCCGATCGAATCGAAGAAAACCTCGATCGCCTCGCCATCGCCGAAACCTGGGACAACGGCAAACCAATTCGCGAAACCACATTCGCAGACATACCCCTGGCGATCGACCATTTCCGCTACTTCGCAAGCTGCATCCGAGCTCAAGAAGGGTCGATCGGCGAACTCGACGGAACCACCGTCGCCTACCACTTCCACGAACCCCTAGGCGTCATCGGACAAATTATCCCCTGGAACTTCCCGATATTAATGGCCGCCTGGAAACTCGCCCCAGCCCTAGCCGCCGGCAACTGCGTCGTCCTCAAACCAGCAGGTCCCACCCCCGCCTCAATCTTGGTACTGATGGAAATCATCGCCGACTTAGTACCAGACGGCGCAATCAACGTCATTAACGGGCCCGGCGCCGAAATCGGCAAAACCCTCGCCACCAGTCCCCGGATTGCCAAAGTCGCCTTCACCGGAGAAACCACCACCGGCAGGCTAATCATGCAATACGCCTCCCAAAACGTCATCCCCGTCACCCTAGAACTAGGCGGCAAATCCCCCAACATTTTCTTTGAAGATATCTGCGCCCGAGACGACGAATTCCTCGACAAAGCAGTCGAAGGATTAGTCATGTTTGCCTTCAATCAAGGCGAAGTGTGCACCTGTCCCTCCCGCGCCTTAATTCAGGAGTCAATCTACGATCGATTCATGGAAAGGGCGATCGATCGCATCCGCCAAATCAAACAAGACAACCCCTTAGATCCGACAACAGCCCTCGGCGCGCAAGTCTCCATCAACCAGATGGAAAAAATCGCCGAATACGTCAAAATCGGTCGCGCCGAAGGCGCAGAATGTCTGATTGGTGGCGAAAGAAACATCTTATCCGGCGACTTGCAAGACGGCTATTATTTCCAGCCGACAGTCTTCAAAGGAAACAACAAAATGCGAATTTTCCAAGAAGAAATCTTCGGGCCAGTATTAGCAGTCACCACCTTCAAAGACGAAGCCGAAGCATTAGAAATTGCCAACGACACTCTCTACGGTTTAGGTGCAGGAGTTTGGACTCGCGACATCAACACCGCCTACCGCATGGGCCGCGCCGTTCAAGCAGGCCGCGTGTGGACAAACTGCTATCACCTCTATCCGGCCCACGCAGCATTCGGCGGCTACAAATCGTCTGGTATCGGGCGCGAGAATCACAAAATGATGTTAGATCACTACCAGCAAACCAAGAATTTGTTGGTAAGTTACAGCCCCAAAGCTTTAGGTTTTTTCTAAGGTTTTAGTCATTGGGAAGGAAACAGGAAGAAGGACAAACTTCAATGATTAGTTAACTCCTTCTTTCTCTCTTTCCTCTCTTTCTCTGCGTCCTCTGCGCCCTCTGCGGTTCATTAAAAAAAATCTCATTCACAAACGAAATAAAATTGCTACACAAACAGACTGCAATGGAAACTGCCAAAGTCACCGCAACAGAAGCCGCTTTAAAATTAATCAACTATCTCAAAACTCAGCACGGAGAATTGATGTTTCACCAATCCGGCGGCTGCTGCGACGGTAGTTCCCCCATGTGCTTTCCCGATGGCGAATTGATAATCGGTGATGGTGACGTATTGCTGGGCGAAATAGGCGGTTGTCCCTTTTATATTGCAGCGCAGCAATACAAAAATTGGCAGCACACGCAGTTAATTATAGACGTGGCATCGGGACCCGGAGGCAGCGATTTTTCCCTGGAAGGGCCGGATGGAGAACGTTTTATTACTCGTTCTCGCTTGTTTGTTAAGGCTGAGTAACTCTGTTGGCGTTGCATAATAGAGGGATGATATGGAGAAAAAGCAGCATGAAATGCCAAGAATGCAAATCCAATAGGCACCAGACAGTGCGTAAAGTTTTGTAACTTGGATATATTATTATCTTGAATGCCCTCTAGAGCCTTCTATATCAGAAGTTGAAAAAACGGATGAACGCTATAATTATTGGTTGTGGCTATGTTGGAAGTGCAGTTGCTCAGCATTGGCGGAACCTGGGTCACGTAATCACTGCAACGACGACAACGCAAGAACGGATTGGGGAGTTACAGAAGGTTGCTAACCAGGTCATCGTCCTTAAGCGCTGCGATGAAGAGACATTACAGACGCTCCTGCAAAATCAAGATGCAATATTCTTGAGTGTCGCTCCTAAAGCAAACAAACAGGTAGATGCGGAAATGTACGAGGAGACATACCTGCATACAGCCAACAACCTTGTTCTTGCCTTGAAGCATTTTCCCAACATAAAACAACTCATATATACCAGTAGTTGTTCGGTGTATGGCAATAGTAATGGAGCCTGGGTGAGTGAACTTTCACCTGTGGCACCAGCTAACAGACATTCAGAGATTTTACATGAGACAGAGCAAGTTTTGCTGTCAGCATCCACCCAAGATTTGAGAGTATGTATCTTTCGCCTTGGAACAATGTATGCACCCGATCGCGAGTTTAAGCAACGGTTAAGTAAGCTTGCAGGTACAACTCGCCCAGGCACAGGCAATCATTTCACGAACTGGATTCATCTGGACGACATTGTATCAGCAAGTGAGTTGGCGCTCGCTCGTCAATTACAAGGAGTTTATAACCTTGTGAATGATGTTCCAATCACGGCTCGTGAATTGTTTAAACAACTGTGCGATCGCTACGAATTACCTGAAGTGGAATGGGATGGGTCAGATACAACAGAGCGACCGAAGAATCGCCGCATATCGAATCAGAAGCTCAAAGCAGAAGGATACCAGCTCATTCATCCTGAAGTGGAAATTTGAGCCTGTTAAATGGCGAATACATCAGCCTTTTGATCCGGTTGTTCGTAGATTAAAGTACAGCTTCGGGGGGTGTTTTGACTATCTGGTGTCCAACGCATCGAGGCATAATAGGGAGTCTTGAATCGATCGCTCGAAAGAACAACCTCTATTGCATCTGGAAATTGGATTTGTAGAAAATCGCCTTGTATTTCACTGGGTTGAGGAGGAACTGGCAGTTGAGCCATCTCATCTAATGAAACATACGTCCCGCCTGTGGTTTGAGCAGGAAGTTTGAGGCCGTTGACTCGATCGATCCTACAGTGAGTTTGTTCAGACCACCAAGGTTTCGCTACCTCTTCCTTGCTCTCTCTAAACAATGAAAACAGGTAAGGCTCAGAGATATTGGCGGCGTCTTTGTAGTACATCACCACCACACTTGTTCTTTTTCCTGGTGCCAGGAGGTAAGGCTCAAAATAGAATCTTAAACCCGTTCGGTCGTGCCCAACCATTATGTCAGAAGAATGGGGATTAAAAAGCAGATAAGCCTCTGGATCGACTGGATGGATAATCAGCGGATTACCCAAGGTCAAAACCCATTGTTTCTGCGTTACTGTTTCTGTCATCCGACTCCTGAAGTCGAGGGAATGGGTGACAGTTTGCAGATCGTCAGAAGGAATGAAACTCCGTACAGAATCAAGAATATCGAGAACTTGCCCTGCGGCATCATATCTAACCAATAACCCTTGCCAACGTCCGCAGTGATGAGCCATGAGAGTCTCCCACTGCTGTTGAGCAGTTAAAGGTACTTTGGCGGTGATGGACACTCTGTTCTCTGACATAGGCGTATCCCTGTTTTCCCTATAGATTGTTGTCAATAATTTAGTTGGGCGGATTCAACCTGCTCATTTATTCTACTCTAGACTGAGCCAGGATTATTGGCAACTAAGACTGCTATCATCGACTTCGACGCTTGTTTAACTGCAACTGACAAACCCTGATGAGCTGGCGGCAATAATACCCCTGCTTTGGGACGAAACTATTTGTGCTTCTCCTGATTTAAGATTCCCGATCGGTTCTCAAACACTATTGTAATTAAGGAAAATCAAATTTGGGCGATCGCTCAATTGCGGATTGAGCTTTTGTTGATAGCGACAGGTTTCACGCTGCCGCTAAAATCAGTCTCTGAGCCGGTGCAGGATTAATTATTAATTGGCGACTTCAAACTTTCTGCACTCAAAACTTCAGAATACTTTAAGCTTGAGTATTTTTAATGAGAGCCAATTCAATTTTGTCATCAGCCTTTTGAGTCACTTGTGCGCGCAAACCAGGCCCAAAAAAAGTAGCTATTTTGTCTTGCTTTTCTTCCCATAAGTCGATCGGCATTAGCGGCGAAGAAAACTCTAAAATTAACCCATAAGCACCGTCAACATCAACTTCCCGCAACCCTTGCAGGAGGGGCCGTTCCTCGTCTGTCGGGGCCAGGCCCAAGCGCTCCAGAGCGTCATCTAAATGAGCGGTTTGACCGTAGCGAAATCGGGTGACATCTTTGCGGACTTGGTTTTGAGTATCTGTGGCCTGACTTTCTCGCAGGAGAAGAACTTCGGGAGAAGTCGGTTCGGTGAACTCCACTGGTTCGAGTTCGGCGGCTTTCAAGGCCAAACCTCCCAGCAACAGCGGAATTCCATAAAAAAAACCGGCTAGGTTCAGGGTAGGTCTGTCTGTGAAGTAGGCTCCGAACCCGACTGCTGCTATAATACCGCCAAGAACTAAGGCTAGGTTTGCTAAAGAAATTTTGCGTAACATATTAGTCAGGTAAGTAGTCGGACAGAAATAATATACTTTAATTATTATCTGTCAATCGATTTTAGATTTGAGATTTTAGATTTGAGATTTTAGAGGCGACCACACGGATAAATTCGGGGGTTCCTTTATCGGATACAGGTTTTTTATTTCTGGACGGATGAATCCGGGGGCTTGTATCCTGGATGCTTGATTGTCAAAAAGTCTTGAATAAATTTAGTTTTTTTGCCAAAAGACCTGCAAAAACTGCTAGCATCTATGAGCGCGGGAGCGGTGTGCATCCACAGTCTTGTCTCTAGCTTCAGAAGCCGATCCAGCCGGACTCGCCCGGGCGCGCCATCGGTAAATATCCGTGTTAATTGCGCGGCGTTGGTTCCAGAAGGCAATCGAGATCGGCAGTATCATCAAAGTATACAGAGTGGCGATCGCGATCGACACTCTTGCCCTTTCAACCATTTTTCGGACATGATTAAAGACGAAGACAAACAAACTGCTGGAGCAAACAAGGCGGTTCTGGAGCAGATTAACTCGCTCAAACGTGAAGATGAAAGGCTTTATAATATCTTAGCGATCGATGTCTGGGCCCTAGCCAAGACGATGGATGAATATCAACCTGGATTTTGGGCTGCTTTTATGAAAAACCGGGAGAAGGCCCTGAAGCGATTTTTAGCTGGAATGATGAAAAATAAACCCGCAGATACCAAACGTCCGCCTTTTTTGCGCTAAAATGTGGCTTAAGTTTGGGTAAAGTTTTGATGTACAATCAAACTATAACACAGACCCAAAAACCCTGACCAGGTTCATCACTTCCCATATAAAAACAGTGAAGGAGTTGCCCAAAAAGGTATGTCGGTGAATTAAGAATCTCCGTCTGTTCGCAGGGGGGAATGTCAAATATTTTTGTTAATAGTAGCAAAGGCAAAAAACCATGGATGCACAAACAATCAAAGAGCGCGTAGCAGAGATCGAGAGCAAGCGGGAATCCCTCGTGCGGCTGTTAGATCGATCGGACTTGGGAGCCCTGAGAATAGATGTGAGTCAGGCGATCGAAGAAATTGACGATCTCTTAGAAGAATTTAAGCGTACTTTTAACAGTTAAGCAGTCAGCAGTCATTAGTCAGTGGTCATTAGTCGTTAGTCAGTAGTTGTCAATTGTCAGTAGTTGTCGCGCATTTAATTTGGATAGTTATGTCAGTAAAAATCTTGTTGGGTGGGGCGGAAAGCCCGCCCAACAAGTGAAAATTCAATGCAGTACAGCTTAATAGCTAACAAGAACCGACCACTGCTAATTGCACATTAGACAACTGACAACTACTGACAACTACTGACTAATGACTAATGATTAATGATTAATTCATTACCATGTCCATCAAAATTTGCTGAGAGCTCACTTCCGGGCAATTAGCAGGCGGCCGCCGCTGAGAGTAGTGTCCCCCCGACTGCAAATCCCAAGCTTGGCGGTTGTCAGCCAGCATTACCCCCAAAATTTCTTGCAATTCCTTAGCAATTGTCGGGTCTTCCACTTGAACGATCGCCTCAACCCGTCTTGTAAGATTGCGCTGCATCCAATCAGCAGAACCAATATACACCTCTTCGTCGCCACCGTTGAAAAAATAAAACATCCGAGAATGCTCTAAAAAGCGGCCGATAATACTGATAACTCTGATATTTTCGCTAACACCCTCAACGCCGGGACGCAAACAGCAAATCCCCCGAATAATCAAATCAATTTTAACTCCCGCTTGGGAAGCTTCGTACAAAGCAACAATGATTTGAGGGTCAACTAAAGCGTTCATTTTAGCGACAATCCGGCCGCAGCTACCGGTGCCGCCTTCGGCTTGCAAGCGGCAGAATTCTGCCTCGCGGCGGATTAAAGCTAAAAATCGATCGCGCATATTGACCGGTGCCACCAACAATTTGCGATAAGATACCTGTCGCGAATAACCAGTCAAATAATTAAACAAATCCGTCAAATCCGATCCCAAATCCTCGCGACAACTCAACAAACCCACATCGGTATACAGTCCCGCTGTTTTGGGATTGTAATTGCCGGTGCCGATGTGGACGTAGCGGCGGATGTGCCCGTCCTCGCGACGCACTACCATCACAATTTTGGTGTGGGTTTTGAGTCCCACCAAACCGTAAACTACGTGGACTCCCGCTTGTTCTAACTTGCGAGCCCAATTAATATTATTTTCTTCGTCAAACCTAGCTTTGAGCTCTACTAAAACGGCTACCTGCTTGCCGTTTTCCGCTGCTTGAATTAAGGCGCTGACGATCGGCGAATCTCCAGAAGTGCGGTATAAAGTCATCTTAATCGCTAACACGGAGCGATCGTGCGCCGCCTCAGTAATAAACCGCTGTACCGTCGCAGCAAACGAGTGATAGGGATGGTGCAGCATCAAATCCCCCTGGCGGATGGCGGTGAAAATATCCTCGCCCTCGTCAGCATCCAACATCAATTTGCCTAAAATCATTGGTGATTCCGAGTTCCGCAAGCGCGGCGGCACAACCGGAGTCCAAGGCGGGTCTTTGAGTTCCGGCACCGGCAGCCCCACAAAAGACATCAAATCCTTGAGGCCTAGCAGCCCCTCTACGACGTAAACATCTTGCTCGCCGAGATCCAGCTCGTCCATCAGCATATCTCGCAGCGCAGGCGGCATAATCGCTTGAATTTCCATCCGCACCGCAGAACCTCCAAACCGGCGCTTGCGGAGTTCCTGTTCTATTGCCAGCAGCAAATCCTCCGCCTCATCTTCCTCCACCGTCAAATCGGAATTGCGAGTAATGCGGAACGGGTGATATTCCTCAACGTCCATCCCCGGAAACAAAGCTTCTAAATTGTGGGCAATCACCTGTTCTAGGGGCACGCCAGTCCAAACCGGAGATTTGCCCCTCTGCTGCCACTGCAAATCCCCCGGTAGCGGCACAAACCTCGGCAACACCTGCGGTACTTTGACGCGGGCAAATAATTCTTCCCGCGTGTCGGGGTCCCTGACTACTACTGCTAAATTGAGGCTGAGGTTGGAAAGGTAGGGGAATGGGTGGCTGGGGTCAACTGCCAGGGGAGTGAGTACGGGAAATACTTGTTCTTTGAAGTAGCGGTGCAAGTAATTGCGCTGTTCTTGATTGAGGTCAATGTAGTCGAGAATGTAGATGCCGCTTGCTGCTAGTTTCGGCCGCAGGGTTTGCTCAAAATAGGCGTGTTGCTGAGAAACCATCGGCAAAAGCCGCTTGTTAAGGGCATCTAGCTGTTGTTGAGGCGTGCTGCCGTCAGAGGTCAATTTGCTGACTTTTGCTTGTACTTGCTGTTTGAGGGCGGCCACCCGCACCATAAAATATTCGTCTAGGTTGGAGCTAAAAATAGCGAGAAATTTGAGCCTTTCTAGGAGGGGCGTGCGGGGGTCGAGGGCTTCGTGGAGCACGCGGTTGTTGAATTCTAGCCAGCTTTGTTCTCGGTTGAAGTAATATTGAGGGTCGCTGAGATTGATTTCAGTGTAGGTTTTGGCGGGGGTCTTTTTTGGCTTGGGCATGGTTTGGGGGAGTCTTTGGGAGGCTCGGTGATGGCATCTCTAGAAATAGTATTGTAGGTTCAATAGTAGGTTTGCATCTGTCGATCGTATATTTTTGTCTGTCACCAGCGAAGGTATTGCAGGGAACAGATGCAGTCTGGAGAGAGCCACTGTTATATTTATTGTCAGTACGATCGCCCGTTTTCACTCTCCAATATTCATCGCGATCGCAACAATTCTTCAAACTCTCGCAGCGCCACACTAGAACCCACCTGCCAGCCCCGATCGCAATATTGAGGAATTAAGGTTTTGAGATCGTAACCGGGAAACCAGCGACTAATTTGAGAGTCTCGATACTGCTGCGAACCGAACTGATAAATCGACAATTGACTTTGACGGTAAACCCATAGTTCTAAAGGTGCTATCGCTTCATAATCTTCTGGTTTAGTCGTGCAAGTCAGATCGATTTCAATCGCTAAATCTGGGGGCGGATCTGTTTCTAAATCTATTCGCTCTTTTCCTAAAATATCTGCGCGATTGTCGATGTAAAAACAATAATCTGGTTCGATTCCTTGTTGGTTAATGCGCTTGAGGGTAATTGGGGTAAATGCGTCCCAATCTCTGCATTCATGTCGCAGTAAAGCTTTGACCAAATCTGCCAGTATATCTGAATTTTTACCGTGTCTGGGCAATGGAGACATAATTCTAATTTCTTGGGTTTTGCTGCTGTAGCGAATTCTCAATCCAGCTCGATCTTCTCGACGGGCTAGCAATGCTTCATAATCTTCCCAAGTTCTAAATCGCAGAATAAGTTCGTCTCCTGGCGCGAGGGAAATTGTATCTTCACTAATTGTTGGTAATACCATATTTTAATTTCCTGCAAAGCTCGCCTCTTTCCAATTATAGCACAGTTATATAGCAGTTGACAGTTACATAGTACCCGAATCAAACCGTTTCTCGATCGAGGGAGAGGGGCTCTATTCATGAGGTTATTTATATCCGCCCGATCCAATTTTGCACCGCATCAAACAAATCATCTCCATCCACCGCAAAACCTGTTAACGGCAATTCCAGCGGTGTATCGGTAATCCAGGCGATATGAATTCCCATTTGATTGTCGGCGAGTTTGCGGGTGAAAGCCGAAAGCGCATCTTCGCAGGGACAGGAGTGCAAAATTAAGGCGATGTGCTGTTTTTGCAGCCGATTTTTGAGTTGGGGGATTAATCGCTTGAATTCGGGGGCGTTGCGAATTGCGGGAATGTCTGCATCTGCGGGGAAGATTGCTTGATATAGTTGGGTACAGAGCTCTTGGGCGATCGGGCTGGTATCGGTTTCGCCTTCTAAGGCGCGAATGTTGAGAGGAACGGGGAAGGTTTTATCGGTAGGTTGGAGTTGTTTGAGGAGTGTGGGGATATCTGTATTTTGTGGGTGGTTGTTGGGTGTTGGGTAATTGGTTGGTTGAGTGTGCCATGCTTGATAAAAGTCTGGGTAAGTCATATTTTCGGCACAATTCCAGATGACTCCGTGACATCTTTCATTCCGACCAAAATCATTTTTGTAGATTTCCGAAGTTAGGCGATTTTTCAAACCTGAGACTGCTTTGGCGAAGTGTTTACCTTTCATAATTTCCAGTAAGCTATCTGCCGGGTCAAAAATAGAATATTCAGGGTGATAATTAGGAATCAACTCTATTAAAGTCGCGATCGCAACTGGGTGATATTTCTCTCTTTTCCCTAAGCTAGATGCCGCTCGACACCGGGTATCTGGGTTAGCTGAGTTGCGAATTAAATCGACTAAAGTGGCGATAGCCACTGGGTTATCTTTGTCTATTTTACCTAAGCATTCTGCCAATCGACACCGGATATCTTCATTACCTGAATTGCGGATTAACTCGACTAAACCGGCGATAGCCACGGGGTTATCTTTGCCTATTGCCCCTAAGCATTCTGTCGCTATAAACCCGGTATATGGATTCTGAGAAGTACCGAGCAACTCGACTAAAGCGGAGATTGTCCCTGGGTTATTTTTGCCTGTTTTCTCTAATTTATTTACTAATTCCGATAGATTTAGATACATATTATAAGAAGTACCGAGCAACTCGACTAAAGCGGAGAGTGTGACTGGGTTATTGTTATCTATTTTCCCTAAGCTTTCTGCCGCTTGAAGCCGGGTATATTCACTTTTAGAAGTACCGAGCAACTCGACTAAACTGAAGATTGCCTCTGGGTTATTTTTGCCTATTGCCCCTAAGCTTTTTATTGCTTGACACCGGGTACTTTCAGCACCGGAATTGCGGATTAACTCGACTAAAGCGGCGATCGCAACTGGGTTATTTTTACCTATTTTACCTAAGCTATCTGCCGCTGACCACCGCGTCCTTTCATTGGAATTGCGGCTTAACTCGACTAAAGCGCTGATTGCAACTGGGTTATCTTTATCTATTTTCCCTAAGCATTCTGCGGCTCGCCACCGGGTAACTTTATTGCGGGAAGTGCGGATTAAATCGACTAAAGCAGCGATCGCAACAGGGTTATTTTGGCCGATTGTTGCTAATCTTTCTGCGGCTTGATAACGATTATCTTTAGGACGGTAGTTGCGGATTGAATCCAATAAAGTTTCGATCGCTACCGGGTTATCTTTGTCTATCCTACCTAAAATTTCTGCCGCTCGCCCTTGGGTAACTTTATTATCTGAAGTGCGGATTAACTCGACTAAAGCGGCGATCGCAACTGGGTTATTTTTGCCTATTTTCACTAAGCTATATGCCACTATTATACAGGTAGGTACGTTATGCCGAGAGAAAAACGGGTAGAAACCGTTCTCAACTGAATTGCGGATTAGTTCGACTAAAGCGGCGATCGCTTCTGGGCTATCCTTGCCTATTTCCCCCAAGCTATATGCCGCTCGCTTCCAGGTGTTTTTCTCAACAGAAGTGTGAATTAACTCTGCTAAAGCGGCGATCGCTACTTGGCTATCTTTATCAATTTTACCCAAGATATCTGCCGCTTGCCACCGAGTAACTTCATCCTGAGAAGTATTGATTAATTCGACTAAAGCGGCGATCGCGTCTGGGCAATTTTTGCCGATTCCCGCCAAACTTCTTGTCGCTTCCCTCCGGGTATATTCATCACCACAATTGCGGATTAACTCGACTAAAGCGAAGATAGCCCTTTTGCGATCGGTTTCTTCCAGAACTTCCCTTGCTATCTCGACAATTGGATCGAGAAATGTCCGCCAATCGTGTTTTTGCTTATTAAAATAACCAAATCCCCAAATAACAATCTGCGACACAATCTCATCAGCAAGGCGACAATCTTTAAACTCAGCAATCCCAGCAGCCGCTAGAAAATATGCCCGATATCCATAAAATTTATCCCACCCAACCTTAAACTTAACCAACGCCTTAATAAACGCTTCCTTCTCATCCTTCCCTACCTCCTCGCGCCCCAACCACAGCAAAATAACCTCTTTCCACTGCTTCTCAAAAATGCGATACCTAGCATCAGGATGTTGCGGATTCTTAGGAATATGATTCAAAAAAAAGTGCCAATCCTCAACCGCCAACGCCGCAAAATATTCCTGAAACGTCGGATGGTAAAAAGCATAAATCCCTTCCAGCGTCTCCCCATCCCTCGCCACTAAATTCAGCCAACCCAAATGACAAGCTAACTCAAACTGCGATGCACCCATCACCCGATATCCCGCACTTTCTCGCAACTGAAACCGCGACGTTTCATTTAACATCCCTGAAAGTGCCAATTTCCCCAAAGCCGCATTCAATTCCTGCTGCTGAATCCAATTCAGGCGCGGTTTTTTCCACTGATACAAAGTAGTCACAAATCGCTGATAAAGCTTAGCCTTAGTATCCGGCAAATCCCCATCCAACGACTGCCAAGTGCCACACAATAACGAACATCTCAGGGGATTTTTCACTAAATCTCGAATTCGCTGTTTCCCCGATGCTGCTAATGCTTCCCGTAGCTGTTGAGAAAGCACCCCCCCAGCCCCCCTTGCTAAGGCGGGAGTAAGACTTTCATTTTCTATTCTGTGCTCCCCTTCTTCTCTTGTTCCCCTCCTTACCAAGGGGGGGTTAGGGGGGGTTCCAAACCATTTATCGATAAATATCTCCACCTGTTCGGGATAGGAAAATTCCAGAGTGCGATAAGTATCAAAAGTATCCAACGTAGAGCCGATCGCATCCCAAACATTCTGCCGACAACTTAGCACAATTCGCGCCTTTTGAATGCAGCCGCCGGTTCTAATTTGCCGCTCAATTTCCGCCAAAGGATTGCCATCCCCCACCGCCATCTCATCCGCCCCATCCAACACCAACCACACGCGCTCAGCATTAAACTGTGCTAAAAAATCATCCTTAATTTCCGCAGTCGCCTCAGCCTTCCCAATTCTCTTAATTGCCGCCAGCAGCCAATTATCAAATAAATACGATTCTAATTCCTTCCCCTGCAAATCTGCCAAAGACACCCAAATAACAATCGCCTCCAAAATCTCATCAGCTACCCAATTAGCAATCTGCCGCAACAGCGTTGTTTTCCCCGCCCCCGGTTCCCCAATAATTCCTAACCGCTTGCCATTGCTTTTCGGGCTACTTCCTTGCTGGATAACTTGCTCAAGAAATTCCTTGTGTTCAAACCCTTGAGTAATTTGTTTTTTCCGGTAAAAATTTAAACCTTCCTCAGCCGCCACATCCTCGCGTCGGTGAGTCACTTTCTGCCTTTCCACCAAACCCAGCGGTACATAAACATCATCTATTTGATGGTTGCCAAAAGTTAGCTGATTGCTACTAAGTCGCTGCTGTTCTTTCTCCTCTAATATCTGCTGGCAAATAGCTTGCCAGTCTATCGGTTGGTAAACAATGCGGCTCTTTTCCACAATCTCCTCAAGCCAAGCATACATCTGTTGCGCTGTGCGATCGATCCGCGTCAAAGTTTGCCCGGTAAAAATCTGAAAAACTTTATCATTTTCCTTGATTTCCCGAGCAAAGTATGCCGCTACCAAGGGAAACAACTCTTGCTCTAACTTGGTTTTGTAGGGTGCGATATCGCAATTTTCTAGGGCTACTTCCAGCAGTTTTTGCTTAACTGCTGCAACCTGATTCTGTTTTAACTCATCTGTCGCCGTCAGCAGCAATTCTATGTCGTCTAAACCTGCAATCGGAATCCCAGAAGGAACAGTTTCTTTCTCAACCTGCTGTAAATCTAATTTTAGCTTTTCGAGCTTGCGTTTCAAGCAATCAAAATCGCGCCGCCTGTGTTGCAGCGAATAGCTAAAACTCTCTCGGTTATCCGTATTTTTCGGATCGATTTCCTGTTTGCATTCTGAGGCGATTTGTTGTTGAGCTTTCAGGAAAGAACTTTTTAGCGCTTTTTCTAAATCGTGATTGACAATTTTACCGTCTTGTGATAATTTTTTGATGCCCTTCAAACAGAGGTGCTTTGCTGCATCATTGGCTTGAGTTCCGACTATCGCCTCGAAAGCAATGTTGAAAAGCCCTAATAGCGCAGCTTCTAGCATTTGACGGTTCTCCTAATTTTAGGCTCGAAGGGGGTTAGTTTGATTATAGGCGATCGACTTTGGTTGCGGGCGATCGACCTATGGTGAAATCATTACATCAAAACTTCGATCGTCGCGTCAAAAGTCGATCGCTACAAAATTGAATTTAGGCACAACTTTCAACTATTTTTCTAGGATTACCACGAAATCCTCAATCATCACATCAAAAGTTCGAGCCAGCTTGTGGACTGCTGCAAAGTCAACCATTGCCATACCCTGAGAACGGGCATAATTGCTAATCGTACTGTAGCCCACGCCCGATCGCTCCGCAACCTCTTTGAGCGTCCATCCCTTCTCGGCCGCCAACTCTCGAACCCGCAACCTTACTAAGCCTTTGCTCATATTCACTATTTACAAAATTTTGGATTTAGTATAATATATCAAAAAGCGATCGCCCCCGGTCATTCGATTTTAGATTTTAGATTTTAGATTTTAGATTGACTCTAAAGATGAATCTGGGAGCTTGAACGTTGGTCGAAAATTTTGCGCCTCTCAAGGCACAAGTCGGGGCTTGTCTCCGTTTTGCGGCGGAGTCAACGAAACTAAAGACGAGCGCCAGTTAAAATTAATCCCGACTGATTATTTCTGTCGATCGCACTTAGCAGAGATAGATTTAGCTACCACCACCAGATGCAACTACAATGATATCAGAAAATCAGCTAAGATCGTCAACGATCGGCGCATCAAAAATTATTCACAAATCGTCGATCGTCAATCCGCGATCGAGATTTGTCACCGAAGAAACAGTAGCACTCCTGTTCAACATATCACCCGAACAGATCTACCGCATCGAATGCTGCCACAACGTGGTGTACGTTCATGCCAAAGGCCTCAGTCGATTTGTCAGCTACGCCGATTTCCCGCCAATCCTAGAAGTAAAACCGCCCTGTGCTCGAGATTTTGTCGCATGGTACAAACGCTGGAAACGGACACAAGCACCAGAATTTTGGACTAAATTCTATACGTACAACTTCAAAACGGCTGTTTCAGTTGACAGCTTGCTTGAGTGGGGTAAATTAGTAGCTACAGTTAAATCGGTAATTTCTGCCTCAGCGCTGCAACAGCTACGAGATGTTTACGCTCAAGAAAAAACATTGATGGAAAATTTTTAAAGCACGCGGGGCAGATCAACCCCCAATTGTTGGTAGCCAGCAAATGTAAGGTGTTTTTCGGCGCATCCTACGGGAGCATCTTACTTTTGCAGCCCAGCTAGAAATTGGAGTTTTGAGGCTCTCTTGCTGCGAGGAAATAGGAAGAACAAAGGAGCCAGAAGAAGTGTTTTTACATATGAGATGCTCCCCATCCTACGGCTTAGAAATGTTCGTTTGTAAGGTGCGCCGAAGCGCACCCTACGGGATAGAGTTTCCGCTCAAAACTCTTCTTTACCTTCCAATCCCCACATATTGGAAACCAGCCGCTTCTAAAGCCTTCTTGTCTAAGAAATTGCGACCGTCAATCATCACCGCATGATCCATCAACTTCGCCATTTTATCGTAATCTAAATTGCGAAACTGTTCCCAGTCAGTCACCAACACCAAAGCATCGCAACCGTCGGCCAACCTTTCCGGATCGGTTTCTACCAAAACTCCCGACAAACCGTGACGCATCCCAGTTTGAGAAACAATCGGATCGAAAGCTTTAACTTTCGCTCCCAATCGGTTCAAACTCTCGATTAAATTCAGCGAAGGAGCATCCCGCAAATCGTCAGTATCCGGCTTGAAAGTCAAACCCAAAAGTCCGACTGTTTTACCTTTGAGAATCTTCAAAACGTGCTGCAACTTTTCAATAGCAATGAACCGCTGGCGTTGGTTAACTTCCACCGCCGCTTTCAGCAAATGCGCCTCGTAGCCGTAATCGTCAGCAGTGTGAACTAAAGCTGAGACATCTTTGGGAAAACAAGAACCGCCCCAACCAATGCCAGCTTGCAGAAACTTGTTGCCAATCCGCGAATCTAAACCGATACCTCGGGCAACTTGACTAACATCTGCACCGACACGATCGCAAATATTAGCAACTTCATTAATAAAGCTAATCTTCGTAGCCAAAAAAGCATTAGCTGCGTACTTAATCATCTCCGCTGAACTGATATCAGTCATCACCACAGGAACCTCCGGCAAAGACGGATTTTCTGCAAACTTGCGATCGACAATCGGCCGGTATAACTGTAGCATCATATCCATCGCCCGCCGAGAGTTGCTGCCGAGAACAATGCGATCGGGATTAAAAGTATCGAAAACAGCACAGCCCTCCCGCAAAAACTCCGGGTTGCTAACCACATCAAATTGAACACCAGTTTTTGCTGCGACTTCCTCACCAGTAACCCCATCACCGCTTTGAGGTTTTTGACGTTCTGCCAAACCGTCTAGTACAATTCTTCGTACCCAGTCCCCGGAACCGATAGGCACTGTCGATTTGTTTACGATTACTTTGTAATCGCCGTCGAGGTGAGCTCCAATTCCGCGAGCAACCGCTTCCACGTAGCGAGTATCGCTTTCCCCAGTAGGCAAAGGAGGCGTTCCCACGGCAATGAATAAAATGTCCCCGTGAGAGACTCCTGCTGCTAAATCCGAAGTAAATTCTAGATTGCCAGACGCAGATGCAGAGGACATTAATTCAGACAGTCCGGGTTCAAAAATAGGCGACTGTCCCGACTTCATTAATTTAACTTTTTCTTCGTTGTTGTCTACGCAAATCACGTGGTGGCCGATGTGAGCCAAACAAGTGCCGGTAACTAAGCCAACGTATCCTGTACCGATGACACAAACACGCATAGAAATCTCCTCAAAGTTAGTAAATAAATCAGGTAGGAATTGGGAATCGGGAATCGGGAATTGGGAATACGGAAGATTTTTACCCTCCCCCAGTCTCCCCGTCTCCCTCTCTCCCACTCTCTACTTTTGGTTTCCCTCAATGCGATCGCGAAAATCCTTTATAGTCAACTCTAAACCTCGATCCAGCGGCACAGTTGGCTCCCACCCCAACCAATTTTTAGCACGAGTAATATCAGGTTGTCGCTGTTTTGGATCGTCTTCCGGCAGCGGTTTAAAGATAATTTCTGCCCCCGGATTAATTGTGTTTTGAATTTTTTGTGCCAGTTCCAAAATAGTGTATTCGCCGGGATTACCCAAATTCATCGGCCCGATTTGGTCGCTATTCATCAAACGAATAAATCCTTCCACCAAATCAGAAACGTAGCAGAAACTTCGCGTTTGGGAACCGTCGCCGTATACTGTCAGCGGTTGATTCCGCAAAGCTTGAGCAATAAAATTGCTCACTACTCTGCCGTCATTTTCCAACATTCTCGGGCCGTAGGTATTGAAAATTCGGACAACTCGAATGTCTACACCATTTTGACGGTGGTAATCAAAAGATAGGGTTTCAGCTACTCGCTTGCCTTCATCATAACAGCTCCGAATCCCGATACAATTAACGTTGCCGCGATAATCTTCTGTTTGTGGATGTACGTCAGGATCTCCGTACACTTCGGAAGTGGAAGCTAGAAAGAATCTTGCTTTCACCCGTTTGGCCAATCCCAACATATTCATCGTGCCGATGACGTTTGTTTTAATGGTCTTGACAGGGTTGTACTGATAGTGTATTGGGGAAGCGGGACAGGCCAGATGGTAAATCTGATCTACCTCTAACCGAATCGGTTCCGTGATGTCGTGGCGGATCAGCTCAAAATACGGGTTGTCGAGCCATTTGAGGATATTGCGTTTAGTCCCGGTGTAAAAATTATCCAGGCAGACTACCTCATGTCCTTGGGCCATTAAGCGATCGATTAGGTGGGAACCGAGGAAACCCGCACCGCCTGTGACTAAAATTCTCATTGTGGAAACTGCCGTTCTGTTTAGGGGTAGGACTGTGGTACAAAAATTCAGTCGCTAGAATGAAACTTACTAATAGAATAACAAAATAGCGATCGACAATGTAAAGACTTATGTGTCACTTTTATAGAATCTTTAATAACTTAGCACTTTGTTCAAATACTTTGAACAAAGTGCTATAATTTGAAAATGTCGGTAGCAATTGTTATTTAAGCTTTAATATTTCCGAAAAAACACTGTTGACATTAGTTCTGTTATTTGTTATTGGTTATTGGTTATTTGATGACTTCGGTCTGAGGTTGGGCGATGCTCTACGCGATAGCTGCGCTTCACGGGCTTATTTGAAAAAACCAGGGTCGATTTATCTCAAAAGCTATATGAGAGAAATTAGGTCGATGTCGGGAAGAGAAGGTCGGCCACTGTGCCACTTTCAACCTGGGTTGCACCCGTTCAATGGGGATTTCTGGAGATTGCAGCCAGAACTTGCATCAGGTGGATTCTGTAGCCTTTAGTTTTACAGTTTCTCAAGAATCGAGCAAAGTTACGATCGGCTAAAGTTGTCAAGGGAGGCGAAATCGGTGCCAGAGTCTGATAAAGTTCGCAGTGTTTGTATCATTAAGCGTCCTGCGAGGATGGCGACTGACTCTGGATTGAATTGGGAGATTCGGGCGGCGCATCTGCATTTACGTATTCAAAAATTCTAAAAAATCGGGTAATAATCTCAGAGAAACTGTAGTTTTACCTGAACCTTTCGGGTCGCCAATACTGTAAATATTTGTAAATATTTGGCATAATTGTAGTTCAAATTTTACTCATACTTTTATAACTCAAATTCAATGTTTATGGATACCGTCCTTGATGAATCAAAACTTGACGCTCAAGTATGCGATTTGGAGCATTGAGTTTGAGTAATCTTGCAGTAGCTTGACCAATCTGAGTGATGCCTTCTATTCTGGCATCATTAAGAACAAAATGTTCGTCCCATACCAGACGGCGTGGATTAAACAAAGGGACAATTTCCTCATTAATTGGGTCTATAGTAGCTAGATCGGAACCTTTATAGCGGTTACAAGATAAACAAGAAAGAGCGAGATTCTCAGCACGAGTTTTACCCCCATGTTTTAAGGCAATGATATGGTCTACTTCATGGCTGTAGATTGAAACATCTTGATGAATCAGGCAATATTCACAGCGTCCTGAAGCTTTTTCAATAACTAATCTGCGGAGTTCGACAGGAATTAAACTAGAAGTCATTTATAAAATCGCTGAGTAGGCTCTTGATTTTAGTAAAATCATCAGATGTTCTAGCTGTTCGTAAACATCTAATTCTGCTATTTCCATTGGATTTAGGGTCGATTCGCGGTTTTTGTCAAGCAAAGTTTGGAGGCGCGTCTGAGCCTGTTGTGAAACCTTGAAATTAACAATGTCTTGTGGAATTGGACTCTTTATCAAAAAGTCAAGGACTTCTTGATAAACTGCAGGAAGATCCCCACTATGAGGGGTGATTTCCTGCTCGATAGTTGTGGGCTTTTTAGTTAGTTCTAGAAGTTGCCAAAGCAATTCTGGCAAGCGATTTTGCAGAGGTTCTAGACGTTGAGCCAGTTCGTCGGGAATTTGAAGGGTAATTGTTGCCATGTTTTTTAGTGACTGACGCTCTCATTGAATCGTAGCACAATAGAAGTACGATCGCCCTTATTGGAGAAATGCAGTGTGCGATCGCCCCGCGCGATCGGGTAAAGGTGCGATCGCGCTTCCTGATTTTAGTCCCTACACCCTACCAATCTGTTGAATTGTGGCAAAATTTTAGTTAGCATTGTTATCGTTGATATCTAAGTTTTGTATTGACAGTTCTGAATCGGGTGAGGTTGGTATTCGCAGGTTGATAAAAAATACTATTTGATTTTTATCTATATTTATATTCGTTACATTAACAAGACAATTTTCAGGTA
The DNA here is from genome assembly GCF_000317475.1 of Oscillatoria nigro-viridis PCC 7112. Taxonomy (NCBI): domain Bacteria; kingdom Bacillati; phylum Cyanobacteriota; class Cyanophyceae; order Oscillatoriales; family Oscillatoriaceae; genus Phormidium; species Phormidium nigroviride. The sequence continues at coordinate 3,244,087 of NC_019729.1, read as the reverse complement.
ATAAATCTTTGACTGGTAATTTAGCAGACGACTGAGTTTTATATCCGGCATCCTCAAGCCATTCAGCAATATTTCTCCAGTTTTCTATTTTTTGAATGCCTTTACCCACAAAGGCTTTAACGTATTTATAAATAGTGGCACACAGGTCAGTTTCAACACCCTTGGGATTCTTTTGCAGCTTTTCGGCGATTTCAGCGGGACTGTAGCCACAAAGCAACCCCCGTAGATGCAGCTTTTCTACGGGGGTGAGAGGCTTTCCCTTAACGGCGGCCAAGTCCGAGTACAGAGTTTTTAAGTCCCAGCGGCTTTCTGCTTCGACGAAGCGATCGTTTGTGGATGCCATAGATGGGTGTCTCTAAATTTCCTGATGGAATTCTCACATAACTCCTGATAAGTGTCAGGTTATTACCAGACTCAGCTAGCGTGCGATCGGTGAATGCGACAGCGCAAGTAATGAAATTTAAAAGTCAAAACCTTTGTAGGAGCGCTTTTTAGCCGTCACTGACTACAGTTAGCTACCCGACGACAGGGGAGTAAAGCTGAATTTTGGTAAATTTCTCGCTTTGACTCTAGTTTCGGCCACTGCCAGTAATTTTTTTTATTTATTTTCTGGGATTTTGCATAATTTTCTGGATTTGCCCCTGATAAATAAATGGGAGGCTGCAAAGCGCCTTCTGCAGACTGAGTTCTTTGTGAGTGCGATCGCGACGAAAGCCTTGCTATGCAAGAGTTTTGCTTGCATGGCAAATCCCTGACTTCGCATAAATTTAGGGCGATCGCAGGATCTAAAAATACAGGCTAGCAAGTCATTTTTTCAGAAATGGAGAAAGACTTGTAGCTCCAATAGGGATAAATCTAGTATTCACACTGAGATTACAACATGAACATTAATGGAACGTTGGCTGACGATACTCTCAATGGCACCCCCGATGCAGATTTAATATTTGGACAACAAGGCTCTGACTTAGTGTTTGGCCGTGATGGAGACGACTTAATCTACGGCCAGCAAGGAGATGACAAGCTATACAGTAATGAAGGTAATGATACCGTCTACGGTGGCCAAGGTAAGGATACAGTTTACGGCGGCAAAGGTGACGATCGACTATTTGCTAATGCTGGAGATAACTTGATATACGGCAACGAAGGCGAGGATACAGTTGATGGCGGAATAGATAACGATACAGTTTACGGTGGTAAAGGTAATGACAGCTTATTTGGCAACTTCGGGAATGACATTCTCTATGGAGATAAGGGAGCAGATACATTAACTGGGGGGAATGGTAATGACACTTTCTTTATCGGTAAGACTACTGGCGGCCCTCAGCTTTTGGATGCGGACTTTATTGTTGACTATACAGACGGTGAGGATGTAATTAAGTTAAGCAACGACCTTGGGTTGGATGACCTCAAAATTTATGTGGGTAAAGGGGTTTATTCTGGCTACACGATTATTCAGGATGAGGTAACAAGGCAATATTTGGCAGTTTTGGAGGGTGACGGCAGATTGACTATTGCTGATTCTAGCAGGATTGTGAGTCTGACGCCTGCGCCTTTGCCGACGCCTGCACCGACACCTGCACCGACGCCTGCACCGACACCTGCACCGACGCCTGCACCGACACCTGCACCAACGCCTGCGCCTGTGACGACTCCGACGCCTGCGCCTGTGACGACTCCGACACCGGAGCCGAAGCCTTCAATCACCCCAAGTGCAACCACTCCGACGCCTGTGACGACTCCGACGCCAGCGCCGACGCCTGTGACGACTCCGACACCTGTGACGACTCCGACACCTGTGACGACTCCGACGCCTGTGACGACTCCGACACCTGTGACGACTCCGACACCTGTGACGACTCCGACGCCTGTCACAACTCCGACGCCTGTGACGACTCCGACACCTGTCACAACTCCGACGCCGGCGCCTACTAGCGGGCTGTTTGATTTTTCTACTTCTACTGCGGCTGTCGCCCAAAACTTCGGGACTTTCACTTTAGCTGTTAACGTTACCGGCAGCGCTTTTGCTGACAACTTCACGGGGACGGCTTTTGCTGACGTGCTATTTGGCGGTACGGGGCCGGATACTCTCAGCGGCGGCGGTGGTAATGACTCCCTGAGTGGCGGTGATGGGCCAGATTTATTTATCTACGGTTCAGTTCCCAGCTTGAGTCAGGGTAATGATACTATTTCTGACTTCCAAAGCGGTCAGGACAAGTTGCAGCTATCTGCGGATTATGGTTTTACTGATGTGTCGAGTGCGATCGCGGCCTTGCAAACTACTACTGAGGGGTTGTCTCTTCCCTTGGGAAATGGTGGAGGGAGCATTTTATTTGGAAGTGTGACTTCTCTGAGTGCTGCGGATATTGCGATCGTTTCGACGCCAACTCCTGTGACGACTCCGACGCCTGTGACGACTCCGACACCTGTGACGACGCCGACGCCTGTGACGACTCCGACGCCTGTGACGACTCCGACGCCTGTGACGACTCCGACACCTGTGACGACGCCGACGCCTGTGACGACTCCGACGCCTGTGACGACTCCGACGCCTGCACGTGTAAAACCGACAGCGTTTGATGAAAAATTCTATCTAATGATGAATTACGATGCAACCAAGGCTATTTCTACTGGGAGCGTAAAAAATGCTTTGGAACACTACGAAACTGTAGGTAAAGTTGAAGGTCGCGCCAGTGCCCCTTCTTTTGTGAGCACTTTTAACATTGAATTCGACTATCGGTTTGATACGACTGGGTTTTTCAAGAATAACCCCAACCGTCAAGCTGTTTTAGAATCCGCAGCTACCTACTGGGAATCTGTCATTCAAGATGAATTTGAAAACATTCCCCTTGGCACTAAACTTTCAGTGCAGAATCCTTCTACACAAGAGATAGAGACTGTGGTTTTAGATCGGGAAATTGACGATCTCCTGATCTTTGTAGGCGCTGGTCCTATCAATGCTGCGGGGATAACTTACGGGTATTCCGATCCAAAAGCTTTCCGCGATCGAATCGACGGAGTAAATTACGAACCTTTTGTAGGCAGCATTGCTTTTGATACTAATATCTCCTATTTTGTGGATTCAACGCCATTTGACTTTACTGACACTCCCAGCGAACCTGGCAATCCTGTCGGTGCTGTTCCCAGCCTTTTTATTAGTGCCATGCACGAATTACAACACGCACTGGGGTTTACTAATGGAGCACCAGCTTTCAGCGCGCGAATCAATGGAAGCTCTTTTGACGGCCCCAACGCCAAGGCTGCTAATGGGGGGAATCCTATGCCTCTTAAACCCGCTCCTGACTTATCTCATTTAATCAGTATTGTCAGCAGTGGTGGATTACCATCTCTTCTTGGTGACGGCGGCGGTGCAGGGTTACGAATCCCCACTAAAGTTGACTTGTCACTGTTGGCGGATATTGGCTACACATTTGACGGATTTACTGTTCAAGATTCAACGCCAACCGCTGCAACGGAGGGCGATGATAAAGTCCTTGGCACAAGTTTGCCTGATACTCTCAACGGTTTAGGCGGTAACGATCGCATTTACGGTGTCGCTGGCAATGATAGCCTGATTGGAGGTGCTGGGAATGACCTGCTCTATGGTGGTGGAGGTCAGGATACTTTTGTCTTTGGGGCAGCAAATGGTCAAGATCAGATCGGTGATTTTGTAGTGGCTGATGACAAGATACAGTTAGCTGCTAGTCTTGGTTTTAGCAGTGGATCTGATGTTTTAGCAGCACCAGGAAACTTCTTTAATGGCCCAAATTCTTTTACTGGAGAGCTTTTTTCTCGGATCACCCTCAGTCCTGGAAATACAATTCAAATATTCCATAAAGATCCCCTAACTGCCGCGAATTTTATCATCCTCTAGTCTAGTCGTCAGACAAGTTTAGAATTAAAGCGATCGCCCTTCACGTCCAAAAGTGCGATCGCCCTCGATAATTTGACAGTTAACTTATCAAAAACCCTCCCTCAAAAAACTTATCCTCGGCGAGAGGGTAAATCAAACACCACTTCAAATCGGATGTTGGGTACTCGTTGCCGAAACAACTGAAGATGTCCCTCCGCATCCGATCGGCTGCGATAGCGACCGACGATCGCCCATTGCAAAGTGGGAAGCAAGCGGGCTACTGCCCACGGCTTCAAGTATCCTTCGTATTTCATAATAGAGGAGTCTCCATTGCTAAACGGAGCCAGAGCCAGCGCAGAAACTTGGTCGGTGGATGCGCTGGCTTCTGACATTACCCATAAAAATAACACAAAGTAAGCATTAGTGTGCATAAGTAAGCATAAAGCTGACTGTGGATGCACGAGCTGGACGGGCGAGGTGGCACAATAGGGGAAACTTCCAACAGATTGCAAGGCATGAGCGACAGCGAGCGGATTTCAGTGGTTTTGCCAACACAGGCTAAAAAGGAATTAGAAAAGTTGTGCGATCTCGAAAAGCGATCGATCTCCAACTTTGTCTACCTTCTGATTCAAGAGGCGATCGATCGAGCAAAAGCATCCGGCAAGCTCAAATCAACAGATATTTGAGCCAGACTTAGGAGAGGCAAATGAATCTAGCCGATGAAATTAAAATCAATCAAATTCAACAAGAATTAATTAGCCAAGAAGATGCAAAAAACTGGTTTTTAAGCTTCCCAACCGCATACCAGCAGGAAATATTGCAGTGGCTATCCTACATGGTTCTCCAAGCAGGGGCGCGAGAAGAAGATGTTTCCCTAGCAATTGCCAAATCAAAACTTCGCCCAACTTACACCCCTTGTGTGTTGCTGACTAGAGGGCGATTAAAAGAACAAATGGCAAAGCTTTTGAAACTGCCACCCTCAGAATCTATCAAAACCTTTTTCCTGTTAATGAGTTTATTGGCAATTGCCGATGCGCGCAGGTACTGCAAATATTGTCACTATGGCTGCAGCCACTGGTGGCATCGCGATTTGAGCGATCGCAAAATTTTAGATGAAATTTGGCGCGAGTTTCAACAAAGCATTCTTGTTGAAGTTGTAGTAAGCTGTGATGCGATCGGGCGATCGCCACTCACGCTGCTGCCATAATTTCACTCATTTCAACTTCTTATTTTTCTATACTCTACTTCCCTTAATTAGAAAACAAACTCGGCTCTACATGAAAAAAACTACCCAAAATCAACGCCAATTCTTTACCAATATCTCGATCGCCATTAACCACTTCATACACTCTTGTTTCAGAACCCATAACTCCCACCAAATCCGCAGCCTTTAACTCTCTTTGTTCCATCAAAAACAGCAATATTGAATTAGGAGTAGCTGTGGCTCCCGGTGCATAGTATTCTTGCTCAAATTTTTCAATTAATGCAATCAGCAATTCATATAACTCGTCTTCTTCAGGAGTGCGATCGCCCCGGTGCATCAACTCTTCCACCATAGCCAGAGCCTTCTCATTATCCGCTTCATTTCTAATTATTTTCGGCTGGTACAGAGACAATAACTCTTTGTATTTATCTGGATTAAAAGTAAGGGTCATTTTTCCCTTTCTCCTTATCATACTCTGCATGGGTGAGAATATATTTGATATAAATTAATTTGCCTTCATAATCAATACTAACGATTAATCGATAATTATTACCTTTGATATTAAAAACTGTAAAACCCCCAACTGCTTCGGCTTTAGGAAAAACAGATTGTACCTCAATTAAATTAGACCATTTAGCCTTGCTAGCAATTTTAAACCAGTTATCCAAAGCTTCCCCGCAATCAGCATGAGTTTCGCTGTATTCACGCACCCGTTTGTAGCTGATTATGTGCATCTACTATAAGAAATTTAAACTAAGTTTTAGTTTAGCTCAACCAATTTCTTTGGTCAAGAGCGTGAAGCGCAGCTATCCCGTAGGGAATCGCCCTTAATCTGCAAAAGGTAGAATAGGCGCGAAAGGCTGTTCCTAAAACCCCATTTGTGGAACAGACCGGAAAGCCTGTTCCTAGAACCAACAAGAAGACTGACTGTTTGTGGAACAGACCGGAAAGCCTGTTCCTGACAAAATGCCACACAGATTACGAATCCCGATCGAGCTTCAGCACAGCCATAAAAGCCTCCTGCGGCACATCCACAGTACCCACAGACTTCATCCGCTTCTTACCCTTCGCCTGCTTTTGCAGCAACTTCTTCTTCCGCGAAATATCACCGCCGTAACACTTCGCCAACACATCCTTCCGCAAAGCCGGAATGTGTTCCGAAGCAATCACCTTCGCGCCAATTGTCGCTTGAATCGGCACCTTAAATTGATGGCGGGGAATCAACTCCTTGAGTTTTTCCGTCAATCCGCGGCCCACATTGTAAGCCTTATCCCGGTGTACGATCATCGCCAAAGCATCAACCGGATCGCCATTAATTAAAATGTCCATTTTCACCAACGGATTTTCGCGGTAGCCAATTATGTGATACTCCATGCTCGCATAACCGCGCGATCGCGATTTCATCTGGTCGAAAAAGTCCGTCACCACCTCCGCCAAAGGCAACTCGTAAACCAGCGTAGTTCGGCCTTGACTCAGATACTTCATATCCATAAAAATGCCCCGCCGACTTTGAGACAGTTCCATCAGCGCGCCCACATAAGTTTCCGGCGACAGCATTTCTACCCGCACATAAGGTTCCTCAATTTTCTCGCGATACTGAGGCTCTGGCAAGTGGCTGGGATTGTCAATTGTTAACACTTCCCCTTTAATTGTTGTGATTTGATAAACCACAGAAGGAGCCGTAACAATCAAATTCAAATTGTATTCTCTCTCCAGTCTTTCTTGCACAATTTCCATGTGCAGCAAACCCAAGAAACCGCAGCGGAAACCAAATCCCATCGCACTCGAAGTTTCCGGTTCGTAAGAAAGCGCCGCATCGTTGAGTTTGAGTTTTTCTAAAGCTTCCCGCAAATCGGGAAATTGGTCAGCATCGATCGGGAACAAGCCGCAAAAAACCATCGGTTTTGCTTCTGTATAACCCGGCCAAGGCTCCGGTGCAGGCTTTTTGACCAAAGTAATCGTATCGCCGACGCGAGCATCAGCTACGGCTTTAATTGCCGCGGCCAGATAACCAACTTCCCCGGCGTGCAGTTCGTCTACTGGAACTTGAGTCGGTGAAAGGATGCCCAATTCATCGATGACATATTCCTTACCCGAAATCATCAACAAAACTCGATCGCCCTTTTTGACACTTCCGTCCATCACCCGGAAATACACAATTACCCCGCGATAAGGGTCGTAATAACTGTCAAAAATTAGCGCCCGCAGCGGTTTGTCAACAGTATCCTGCGGCGGCGGCACCAATTCGACGATCGACTCCAAAATCTCATTTATACCAATTCCTTCCTTAGCCGAAGCCTCAATCGCCCCGCTACAGTCCAGACCGATAATTTCTTCAATTTCCCCTTTTACACGTTCCGGTTCTGCCCCCGGCAGGTCAATTTTATTTAAAACAGGAATAATTTCCAAATTGTTTCCCAAGGCAAGGTAGACATTTGCCAGGGTTTGTGCTTCCACGCCTTGAGATGCGTCTACCACCAGCAGCGCTCCTTCGCAAGCAGCTAGCGATCGCGACACCTCGTAAGAAAAGTCCACGTGTCCGGGAGTGTCGATCAGATTCAGCACGTAGTCCTGACCGTCCTTGGCAGTATAATTCATCCGAGCCGCTTGCAGCTTGATCGTAATGCCGCGTTCGCGTTCGAGATCCATATTGTCTAAAAACTGCTCCTTCATCTCCCGTGCCTGCACAGTCCCAGTCGCCTGCAACAGGCGATCGGCCAAGGTCGATTTTCCGTGGTCGATGTGAGCAATAATCGAAAAATTGCGAATGCGAGATACAGGGACGTTAGTCATGTTTTTTATGGAAGAGCTAATCGGCAAAGGATACTTTTTGTTGTATGATCGCACAAGCAAGAGTAGAGTGCTTACTTCAACCTCTTACTGGGGATTGAGAGGAAACCGCAACTGAGGCAAACCTCAAGAGTATCAGTTATTACCCTTTCAAGTGTCCGACCGAGCCCGGACACCCAAAAGGAAAAAACTTTTCTCTGTCTCATTGTACAGAAAGCTGTTAAGCGGTTGAGGAAAGGTGGGGTGCAAATCAGGGACTGCAAATATCTAGTCCAGTCGGTTCTCATCAAAAGAATTGAAACTTAAGAATTAAAACTAGGATTTTTTAACTATGAGCCAGTCAAGTATACCCTCCCACAGTTCGTCAGAAAAAGTGGAACTATCTATCCACATAGATTCTGAACTGCTAGACCAAATTAAGCACTTGACGAATGACCCCAGCAAAGTCATTGAAACAGCAATCAAGCAGTGGCTCAGAGGCGAGCGCCGCGAAGACGAGCTGGCTCTGAGTTTGCGCCGCAACCCGCCAGTCCCGCCCCGCGGCGAATGGAACGACTGAGCGGCTCTCGCCCCAGACGGCGCGCGCAAATCTGCAGGCTGTGAAATTTAGATCGCCCGCGCGCACTCCTGCAGATTTCGCGGCAAAAGCTACTGGTGGTGGGCGAGCGAACTCGGCTAAATCACAACCTCGGAACTATTCTAGGTGAGGGAAAAAATGCGTGAGCCGTTCCCTGACTAGAGTTGTTTGCAGCCTCATATTTTGGCGTAATTTTCACAGTTGATAGTTAATCGGTGCAGATTCCTAATTTCTCAATCTTAATTTTTATCTTTAAATTACCCAAAAAGGCTGAGAACGAAGAGTTTTGAGTTGAACTCAGAATTAAAAAATTAATATTTTATGAGTTCATTAATCACTCAAAAGTCAATAGTAGAAGCCAAAAATTTTTGCTAATTGTTGAGTTTTGAGCGATTAATGTTGTAATTAAAAAGCCAACAGCTTTTAAATTGATTAATCGCTCACAAATTAACAGTAGAAGCCCCAAACAATGGTAAGTCTGGAGTTCTCTATTAAAAACTCAAGACTCCAAAATCCGAACTACTTTCATCCCCTACTCTGATGGACTCTAACACAGATTTCCGGCGATCTAGCCTCGCCTCTACAGTTTTTTTTCAAGAGTTAGGGGCAGAATTAGTATTTACCCAAGACGCCTCTGGTCGATATCTATCTTTTTACTGGCAAAAAGCCGATCGGTACAAGCTCACAGCAGAACAAATTGTCGATCGCCCCCTCAGCGAAACCCTGCAACCCATCCCCCCTGCGCCTTATCTCGACATCCTGCGGCGGGCGCTCGAAACCCTCCTACCGCAACGGTTCAGCTATCCATTTTGCCACGCCGGACAATATTTTCTCTTCGATTTGACACTCACTCCCGCGATCGACTCAAACGGCAAAGCTGCAAAAGTCTTAGTTATGGGAAGGCTGCTGTCTGACAAACCCACAGACAGACGGCCCGACTCCCCAGAATTCATGCCCTATCGAGCTTTGCCATCCCCCTTGGACGCCCGCCAACAAATGTCGCTTCCAGCGAGCCGTATCCCCGGTCGATCGCTCCCCCCCTACTCGGAAATCGACCGTAAAATCATCTCCCAAATCGCTCAAAACCTGCACAAAACCCTCGATTTAGACACAATTAGGCAGCAAACTGTTAACAGCTTGGGTCAAGTTTTGAACGCGAGCCGCTGCATCATCTGTTCCTACAAAAAAGACAGCGAAAATCTTGAAACCTCCCCCTTCCTTGCCTCGGAAAATCAGCAAAATTCGACCGCTGCTGCTGGGGAATTACAACAGTCAATAGCTAGCGACCCCTCGCCCCCGCTTTCCCCCGCTCAAATCGAAAATCTCCAATCGAAAACTTTTAAAGTAGTAGCTGAATACCGCCAAGAAGCTTACTCTTCTATGCTGGGATTAGAACTGCGCGCAGCCGAACAGCCAGGGTGGATTCAAACTTTAGCCACCTTAAAACCAGTAGCAGTCGATTACGCCTCCCCCGCCACCGATCCCTTCGGTCGCCATTCCGTGCTCGTAGCCGCTACCTCCTATGAAGACCAACCCAATGCACTGATATGTTTGCACCGCTGCGGCAGTGCCCCGAAATGGAGTCCAGTCGAACTCGAATTCGCCCGCGAGTTAGTCGCTCAAGTCGGCAGTGCGATCGCCCACGCTACACTTTACCAAGAATTAGAACAGGCCCGCGCCGAAGCCGTAGCTCTTTCCCAACTTAAAAGTCAATTTCTTGCCAATACTTCTCACGAACTCCGCACTCCCCTCAACGGCATCCTCGGCTTTCTAAAACTGCTGGTGGACGGCATGGCAGATGACCCCGAAGAAGCGCACCAATTTATAGAAGAAGCTTACCGATCTGCAGTACATTTGTTCAATGTGATTAACGATATTTTGGATATCGCTAAAATCGAAGCTGGCAAAATGGAGTTAGACCTCGCTCCCGTCAAACTCGGTGAACTGTTGCAACAAGTTGAGAATTTTACGCGGGTTCAAATCGAGCAAAAGCGATTGCAATTTCAAATCCAAAAACCCCCTGTGGAGGACGAGATTATTGTGTACGGCAACTACCAACGCCTGCTTCAAGTAATCTTGAACCTCACGGGCAATGCGATTAAATTTACGGGGGAAGGGGGAATTCGCATCAGTGCCGAGGTTATTAAGAAAAAGGTGACTGTTCACAACCAGCAGTTCCCCGGAATGGTGAAAATCAGAGTTGCTGATACTGGCATCGGCGTTTCTCTCGACAAGCAAGATAAATTATTTGAGTCGTTTTTTCAGGTGGACGGCGCTCGTACCAGGCAATACGGCGGCACCGGTTTGGGATTGGCTATTTCTCAAAAACTGGTAGAAGCAATGGGGGGTACAGTAAATTTTTACAGTATGGGGGAAGGACTCGGCTCGACGGTTACTTTTACTGTGCCGCTTTATCAAGAACCACTATTTAAAAATTAATCATATCGATTCCGGTGCAACCGGAATCATTGTTGACTGTTGACTGTTGACTGTTGACGGGCGGGTCAAAAACATGAAAACTAGCGCATTATTTGCGGGCATCTTGATTCGACTTTACGCCCGACGATGAAGGGCGGATTTGATATCATTCCGCCGCAGCCGGAATTGATATTACCAATTACCAATTACCAAACTGTACCTTACTAACTTAAAAATTGCTATATTCCTGTATTCGTGAGTTCAGTTGCGTGAATAAAGGTCATCGATAATTGGTAATTGTCCTACAAACACAGTTCGATCGCCCACCAGCGTATCAATTTTGACAATCAAGCATCCAGGATACAAGCCCCCGGATTCATCCGTCCAGAAATAAAAAACCTGTATCCGATAAAGAGCCGAACGTATTTATCTCGCGCAAGTCAGTCGATTTTAGATTTGAGATTTGAGATTTGAGATTTGAGATTTACCCCACAGATTAATCTGGGAGCTTGAACTAGGGTCGAAAATTTTTATCTTTCCACGACAGGAGTACGTGGCACGGTATCCGTTTTTGGGCTGGGTAAATGCTTCAATTGTTTAATCTAAAATCTCAAATCTCAAATCTCAAATCGATTGACTTTTATCCGTCGCCAAGCTCCCTCCTTGGGAGTTTTGGACTCATATCGATCGCCCGCGCCACTTCCGATCCCCACCCAGAATTGGCATAAATCAAATCCGGGGGATACGGATAACAGCTCATCTTTAATCTCTCGGCTGGCAGCTCACACCTCCGAGTAAACCCCCACAAACCGCCAACTTTACAAGAACTTAATGGCTACTTTTAGGACTGATTCAGCTTTCCAATCCCCTACTGTCAAGGATTTTTAAGAAAATAGGATGCTCTCCCTTCTATGTGAAAATCATAAAGATCTTGTAAAGACACCGCAACTACTTAGTAATGTTTGACGGTTTGTGGCAATATTTAAGTAGAATTACGTAATTAATCAGTGGGACCGCCGCAGCCTGGCAAATTAAGTAACTCCCTGCCCTGTTGCCGGAGTGGTAAACTTTTGCCAGTCTCGTAGAAAAAGGGTTGCTATGAATCAGCAAATATCAGCTCAATCGCAAAAGCTTTTACTCCAAATTGGCAGAAATATTCGTCGAACCCTGGATCTCCATACCATCTGGGAGCAAACAGTTAACAGTCTGGGAGAAACACTAGGCGTCAGCCGCTGTATCATTTGTCCCTATGAAAGTTCTAGCCTGCAAGTCAAAGTAGCTGCTGAATACTGCCAAGAACCATTTTTACCCATGCTGGGAATGGAAATCTCCCTCACAGCAGCACCTCATTTCCTTCAAGCTCTAGCCACACTCGAACCGGTGGTAGTAGACTCCTTTGCAGCCAATGACCCTTTTGGGCCGCAGTCGCTGTTAGTGGTGGCTACCGCTTACCAAGAGCAACCTAACGGCATAATTAGCTTGCATCAGTGCAGAGGTCGATCGTCGGCGAAGGGTAAGACCGATCGACCTTGGACTCAATGCCAGATCGAATTCGCACAAGAACTTGCCGAGCAAGTAGGAAGCGCGATCGCCCTCGCCACCCTCTACCAAGAGCGCAGCAAGCGAGTACAAGAACTATCCCAGCTCAAAAAGCAATTTTTGTGGAAGGCGTCCCACGAGCTCCGCACTCCCCTAAATCACATCATCGGCTATCTACAACTAACCATAGACGATCAAGCTGACGATCCGATCGAGGAGAGAGATTTTATCCAAGAAGCTCACCGTTCGGCTATCCACCTTTCTCAAGTAATTTCCAATATCTTAGATTACATTGAGTTAAGTGAAGCTTGCCAAACTCACGCAGAGTTAGCCACTTTCAGGAACCAGGAAAAATCGGGGCATCAGTAAACCTTCTAGTGGTGTATTTAACAAGTCTAATATTTACCGTGCCAACAAGTTTTACCCTGAAAAAGTTGACAAATTATCGATAGATTACCTCAAAAAATTCGGTAGCTGGTTCATCAATTATTTTTAGGGAATTATACTTTTACAAAGTACAGCATAGCAACTACTAAAGGTAGTAGCTCGGTGTATTTATCATATTATGTCCGCTCGAACGACTCCCATCAAATAGGTTATTTGACCGTAAAGGATATTGCCAGCATAAGATTGCACTTTCGCAATTTTAATGCTTTTAACTTGTGCTTGATAGAATTACCGACCGCCCTTTTTTTTTGGAGTTTTTGGAGGGCTGACATAGCGCGCCCAAAAAGGTTCCTCCATATCTTTCATCGCTGCTAGTTTTTGGCGCTCTTCCTCTATGCGCTTGCGTTCTGAAAGATCGGAAAATATGTTGATACTGCCGACAGTCTGGCCGCCCGCATCTCGTACTCGTGCGGCCCAAAGCCAAACATCGATCGAACTACCGTCTTTTTTCAACAAAGATACTTCCAAACCGTTTTGCGGTTTGCCATTAGACGCAGACTTTAGCAGCCCGTAAAAATCTTGCTTTTGGCCTTGAGGAATATTCGGTAAAGGTTTCCCTAAAACCTCAGCCGCAGTCCAGCCAAAAAGTTGTTCGGCGGCGCGGTTCCAAACAACGGTATTGCCGTCATTGCTGGTACAGTTAATCGCCAGCGGCGCCGATGCTATCTGGGCTTGCAAAACTTGGTTAACGAGTTGCAGTTTCAATTCTACTTGCTTGCGATCGGTAATTTCCTGACAAGCGCCCCACAAACGGACAACCCGTTCAGCAGTTTTGTCCCACACCACTTGCCAGTAGTCCCGCACCCAGCGCACCTCGCCTTTTTGATTAATAATGCGATACTCATTAGCTCCTGTGCGGCTGAAAGTACAGCCTTCTAATTGTTTAATTAACATTTCCCTGTCGTCGGGATGAACGAGTTCTGAGTTCCACCAACCAAACGATTCTAATTGTTCAGGAACGCGACCCGTGCAGCGCTCAAAAGCTTCTGTCGCCCACTCGCAGGCGAACTTACCGTCGGGCAGTCCCTTAAAAGAATAGGCAAAATCAGAAGTAATTTGCGACATAACTCTGTAGTGGAGTTCCGACTCTCGGACTGCGATTTCGGCTTGCTTTCGTTCCCCTATTTCCCGCGAACTAATTATAATTCCCTGCACGCTAGAATCGTAAAGCAAACTGTTACCTATCGACTCCATGTATATCCAAGAACCGTCAGCGTGGCGTTTCCGATATTCGATTGCCCCCCCAATTCCTGGAGATTCTAACAACTTACCAAAATACGTCTGCCAAGCCAGCAAATCGTCGGGATGGATTAACTCGCCGTGAAATTTGCCAATTCTTTCTTCTGGGTTGTAACCCAAAAGCCGCTGTAGAGAGCCGCTGTGGTATCGAACTCGCCCGTCGGAGCCGACAATGCTAATTAGATCGGGAGAATTACGCAGCATAGCTTGCAGTTTTGCTTCACTTTTAGTTAATGCTTGAGTATCCCTGCGATGCTGGCTGATTTGTTTTTCCAACTGCTCCCGTAGCTGTCTGATTTGCCCTACTTGCTGGGCTACTGTGCGTTCCAACAGGCGATTATTTTTTTCAAGTTCAACCAGTTTAGCCGCGTTATTTGTTGCGCTTTCAAACAAGCGGCTGCCTGCCATTTCCTGTAGAGAATTTGATAAAGCTTCCAAAATTTTTGTAAAAATTGCCTGTTGCGGGTGTGGCAATTCCCTAGCTTGTTCCTGCAATGTTTCTAAGTGTTTGTAGACAGTTTCTAGCATTTTATTAAGGGGGGAATCTAATAGTTGCCTGCGGGTGCAACCCCTAAAAAGCGGACACAAGTTTTTTCAACATAACCCATAACTAAGACTGGTGTCTGGCTTGCGACCCCTCGCGCTTTCAATAACCAGGCATGTTGGGACTTTATCTTTTCGTGGGGGTTTGGGAGTAGGGGGTGAGCTATAAGACCCACACCATAATCTCTGATTTCGCGCGTGGATACATGGACTCCCCCAAGTTAATTTTATGGGACTCGATGTCCCTAAAATCAACATTTAAGCCTACACTACTCACCAGTAAACACTGTATAATACTGGAATGCTGATACTTATACACCGCTACCGAATTTATCCAGACTTCGCTCTTGAGCAACAACTCATTGACTGGATGGAAATCTGTCGAGGCGCATTTAACTACGCATTGAGAGAGATAAAAGATTGGTGTGACAGTCGTAAGTGTCCGATTGACAGATGCTCTCTGGAGAAAGAGTACATCATTTCTCCAGAGCTGAAGTTTCCAGGCGAAATTCAACAGCTTAACCAGTTGCCAAAAGCTAAGAAAGAATTTCCCAAGTTGAGTCAGGTTCCTTCTCAAGTTCGACCGCATGCTATTAAGCAGTTGCATAGAGGATGGGAATATTTTCAGAAGAGAGGGTTCGGCTTCCCCAGATTCAAGAAGTATGGGCAGTTTAAGTCGTTGCTGTTTCCTCAGTTTCAAGAGAATCCGGTGACGAATTTGCACATTAAACTGCCCAAGATGGGGGCGATTCCCATCAACTTGCATCGACCTATCCCGACAGGGTTTGTGGTCAAACAAGTGCGAATCTTGAGGAAAGCCGATAAATGGTACGCATCTATTTCGCTGCAATGTGATGTCAACGTTCCCGACCCAACACCCTACGGTCATCCCATTGGAGTTGATATTGGGTTGGAGAAATTTTTGGCAACAAGTGACGGTGTTCTTGTAAAACCGCCAAAGTTCTTTAAAAGTCTGCAAGGTAGGCTGAAAGTGCTGCAACGCAGACTGAAGAGAAAAAGTAAGCGGTCTAAAAACTACGAAAAACAACGCCTTAAAGTTGCCCGGCTTCACCATCAAATTGACAACACGAGGAAAGACTTCCACTTCAAGCAAGCCCATGCCCTTTGTGATGTTGGTGATATGGTTTTCATGGAAGACTTGGATTACCGCATCAGTGCCAAAGGGATGTTTGGGAAGCATATGCTTGACGCTGCTTTTGGACAATTCAGAACCATCGTTAAGTATGTGTGCTGGAAGCGTGGGAAATTCTTTGCCGAAGTTGATGCTAGGGGGACTTCTCAAGAGTGTCCTGAGTGTGGTGGTGAAGTTAAAAAAGACCTGAGTATTAGAGTCCATAACTGTCCTCATTGTGGATACACAACGGATAGGGATGTAGCAGCAGGTCAGAATATCAGAAACCGAGGAATATCCCTCATTAGTACCGTTGGACAGACGGGAATCGAAAGCGCCTGTGCAGCCGATCTACCGGGGACTGAGGGAACTGAGTCTAGGCAAGTGGCGAAATCTCACAAGAGAACAACCAGGAAACCTAAGAAGTGATTCTTGGGAAGCCTACACCATAATCTTTGATTTGGTGTAGGAGGATGTCACTTTCAAATCATAGCAACCGATAGAGAAAGTAAATTCTTGCTGCGCCCTAATTGCCAGCCCAGCAGCACCCCCAAGAAGTGCTCGCCAGGAGTGCGGGTAACTCCCCTACCCAGTGAATGTGGGGCTTCTCGCGGTTAAGCTAAACTAGATGGGTGTCAAGAGAAAGAGGGATTTATGACAGAGCAAGCCAACGCTCGCGATTTGTTTCGCGCTGCTTACGAACACCGCTATACCTGGGATGCCAATTTTCCCGGTTACAGTGCCGATATTGAACTCAAACAGGGCGACGAAGTATACACGGGTCATGTTTCCATCAAACCCGACATGAGCGTGGAAGTCAGCGGCATTGAAGATGAGGAAGTGCAGCAAAGCGTCTACACCCAAATGCGCGATATTGTCACCCACCGCAAACGCTCGACATTTGAAAAATCTCACGGCAAAAATAGCTTCACCCTGGGCGAGAAGGACAGCACTGACGCTGTGGACATCTTGGTGCAAGGCGACTCAATGGGCTCGAATTATAAAATCCGAGGTCTCTCAATTTGTCAAGTCAGCCGGGTGATGGGCCGCATGGCTTTCGTAATTGACACGCACAAAAGCTTAGAGACACCCGAAGGTTCTTTGGCCACCCACTACGATGCCGTTTTCCGCAACCCGCAAACAGACGAAATCATCAGAGAACTCGAATTTGAAGATACCTTTGAGAAGATAGGCGACTATTATGTCATGACAAAGCAAGTAGTTCGATCGAAAGAAAAAGGTCAACTGACAACAACCGAGTTCAACTACTCCAACGTCAAACTGCTAGAACCAGCAGTAGTGTAGCGCTAACCAAAAAACCGGATTTCTTAAATAAAACGGTTTTTTTTGGATAACCTATCAGAATCAACTTGATTTGGCAGCAAGTAAGGCTACGATCGAACCAGAGAGCTAATTGGGATCGAGCATCAGCGTGACAGAAACCGGGTTTCCTGCCGCAGGCTCACCTGAGTGCCTAAGTATTTTATCAAAAAACCCGGTTTCTTAAATCCCGCGCGGGTTGAGAATGCTGTCCTTGAGTCAAATCGAACTTTCATTAACTGCAAGAAATCATCACAGAGGCGAAATATGACACTAGCACTAACCAGAGATAACGTCGAAACAGTTCTCGATGAAATGCGCCCCTACCTGATATCCGACGGTGGCAACGTCGAACTCGTAGAAATTGACGGCCCAGTGGTACACCTGAGACTGCAAGGAGCTTGTGGCTCTTGCCCGAGTTCCACAATGACTCTGAGAATGGGCATTGAACGTCGCCTGCGCGAGGCTATCCCAGAAATTGCCGAAGTCGAACAGGTAATGTAATTAGTCAGTTGGCAGTTGGCAGTTGACGGTTGACGGTTGACAGTTGACTGTTGACTGTTACCAATTACCAGTTGACAGTTGACAGTTGACAGTTACCAATTACCAAATTTAATTGTCAATTGCCAATTACCAAATTCAATTACCAATTACCAATTACCAAATTCAATGTCTCACCCCCTTTATGTAGCCTTCATTTGGCACCAACACCAACCGCTCTACAAATCCCGAGTATCAGCTAGCGCAGGAGGAACCCAGTACCGACTGCCTTGGGTGCGCTTGCACGGAGTCAAAGACTACTTGGATTTAGTGCTAATGCTGGCAAAATATCCCAAGCTGCATCAAACCGTAAACCTGGTTCCATCCTTGATTTTGCAGATAGAAGACTGCATCGCAGACAGAGCATTAGATCCTTACTTGGCGGTGACATTAAAGCCAGCAGAAACTCTAAATATCGAAGAACAAGAGTTCATTTTAGAACACTTCTTTGACGCCAATTACCACACCCTGATTCAGCCGCACCGCCGCTACGCTCAACTCTACACTCAGCGGCAGGAAAAAGGCATTCAGTGGTGTTTGGCAAACTGGAAATTGCAGGATTTTAGCGACTTGCTGGCCTGGCACAATTTAGCTTGGATTGACCCGCTGTTTTGGGACGACCCCGAGATTGCAGGGTGGCTGAAACAAGGACAAAATTTTAGTTTGGTAGACAGAAAAAATATCTACTCAAAACAAAAAGAAATCCTCGCTCGCATCATTCCCCAGCACCGTAAAATGCAAGCCCAGGGACAGTTGGAAGTCTCCACAACCCCCTACACGCACCCGATTTTACCGCTGCTTGCCGACACCAACGGCGGCCGCATAGCTATTCCAAACATGACGCTGCCACAACAGCGGTTTCAGTGGGAAGAAGATATTCCCCGACACCTGAGAAAAGCCTGGGAAATGTATCAAGACCGGTTTGATTGCCAACCGCGCGGTTTGTGGCCGTCGGAACAAGCAGTCAGCCCGGAAATTTTGCCCTACATTGCCAAACAAGGCTTTAAATGGATTGTCTCGGACGAAGCAGTATTGGGGTGGACAATTAAACACTTTTTCAACCGCGACGCGACAGGGAATGTCTGCGAACCAGAATTTTTATATCGCCCTTACCGTTTAGAAACTCCTGACGGCGATTTAGCTATAGTATTTAGAGACCACAGATTGTCCGACTTGATCGGGTTTACTTACGGTTCGATGGAACCGAAAAAAGCAGCATCAGATTTAGTGGGACACTTAGAAGCGATCGGCAGAACTCTCAAACACCGACAGTCCGGCGGTCAAACAGCTTTAGAAAATCCCTGGTTAGTGACGATCGCCCTAGACGGCGAAAATTGCTGGGAATTCTATCCCCAAGACGGCAAACCGTTCTTAGAATCCCTCTATCAAACTCTCAGCGACAATCCAGATATCAAATTAGTCACAGTCTCAGAATTTCTCGACAAATTCCCAGCAACCGAAACAATTCCCGCAGCCCAACTGCACACGGGTTCCTGGGTGGACGGTTCCCTGACAACTTGGATCGGCGATCCCGCGAAAAATCGCGCTTGGGACTTGTTAGGGCCCGCGAGACAAATGCTGGCAAACCATCCAGAGGCCACAGAAGAAAGCAACCCAGAAGCTTGGGAAGCGCTTTACGCTGCCGAAGGTTCCGACTGGTTCTGGTGGTTTGGCGAAGGTCACACCTCGAACCAAGATGCCATGTTCGACCAGCTATTTCGGGAACACGTAGCGGGAATTTACGAAGCTCTCGGCGAGCCGATACCCCCGGAAGTGCGACGGCAAGTAGAGGTGCACCAGGTTCAAGGCGACCACCTGCCGCTGAGCTTTATTCACCCGGTGATTGACGGTATCGGCAACGAACAGGATTGGGACAAAGCCGGTCGGATTGAAGTTGGGGGAGCAAGGGGTACGATGCACCGGAGTTCGGCAATTCAGCGGCTTTGGTACGGGGTTGACCACTTGAATTTTTACATTCGTGCCGACTTCAAGGTAGGGGTGCGGCCGGGAATTGATTGCCCGCAGCAGTTAAATTTGTTCTGGTTTTATCCCGATCGCACGATGCACAACAGTCTGATTCCGCTGTTGGGTGTGCCTGACGAAGCACCGCTAAACTATCGATACCACCATCAGTTAGAGATTAATTTGCTGACGAAATCGATTTGGTTTCAGGAAGCAGAAGAGGGCGATGAGTGGCAGCCCCGCATTAGCCGCGCCCAAGTGGGAGTGGATAAATGTTTGGAGGTAGCAGTGCCCTGGGCGGATTTGCAGATTATGCCCGACTGGCAGGTGAGGCTGATTGCGGTTTTATCGGAAGGGGATCGTTACTCTAGCTGTATGCCGGAAGATGCTTTGATTCCGATCGGAATGCCGTAAAAAGTCATTAGCGATCGGTCATTAGTCCTTAGGCTGTAGGGGCGGGTTGCACCAGCTTTCATAGAACTGACAACCCAAATAAATATAAACCCGCCCCCTGAATTAGTCAGGAGTCATTAGTCATTTTTTGAACCGACAAACAATTAAATAATTATCAAATTATATTAAATTGGGGCTTCAACTCTGGCTACTTAATGCCTCGATAATTTCGATCGCGTCCGGTCGATCTAAGGCTGTAAAATTTGTTGGTAGTGAGGGCTTCATTCCTCATAAAAAATAGGGCTTAAGTCCTGACTACCAAATATATAATGGTTAATTTACCGGACATCATATCATTAGTCATGGGGAAATTAACAAACTAATGAGCCGCATTTTACTCTTGGTCGATCGCCACCAACAACTTAATTTGCCGATCGCCCACCTCAACAGGGAGCATGAGGTGATCGTACTCGATCGCGCTTTAGATCCCAACTCCGAATTTCCCATTCCCCAAATCGCTTTTGACTTGTGCATTCTCGACGAGGCCAATTTCGAGCGCATCGGATCGCTGGTAGAATCATTAAAAGCTGCCGCAGAGCCGATATTTTTACCGTTTTTGCTTGTTAGTAAATCCCAAACGCCTGCTCTTTTTGAGCAGCTATTTTCGCAGCAGGCAAAACAAGTCGAACGCAGAATTGACGATTTGATAGTAAGTCCCGCCGAACCCGCCCAACTGCACTTGCGGGTAGAGAATTTGTTGGCCCGCAGGCGGCTGTCGCTAAAACTCCACAGACTTCAGGAAGTGATTAAAGAAAGGACTTTTAGAGAAAGTTTGTTAATCGACTCGCTGCAAACGGCAAACGAAAACCTGCAACGGGAAATCGCCAAGCGGGCGGAGGTAGAAGCTGCACGGCGAGAAAACTCCTATCTCGACTTGCTGATGAATGCCATGCCAGATATTGTCTGCTTCAAAGATGGCGAGGGCAGGTGGCAGGAGGCAAATCAAGCGATATTGGAAGTGTTCGAGCTAGAAAAAATAGACTACCGCGGGCTTAAAGATTTTCAGCTAGGAGAACTCAGCAGTTTTTACCGCGAGGCGCTACAGGCGTGCGAGGTCAGCGATCGAGAAGCGTGGGCAAAAGGTAAGCTTTCTAGGGGGGAAGAAATGATTCCCCGCTCAAACGGTACTGTGAAAATCTACGACGTGATTAAAGTACCCGTATTTCACCCCGACGGCAGACGCAAAAGTATCGTGATTTTGGGCCGCGACATCACGGAATACAAGCAAGCTAGAGACGAACTCGTGCGCTTAGCGTCGATTGTCGAGTCTTCCGACGACGGTATAATCAGCAAAACCCTCACCGGGACAATTCAGAGCTGGAACACAGGAGCCGAGAAGATTTACGGCTACTGCGCGGCGGAAATCAAGGGGCAGTCGATCGAGATTTTAGCCATACCCGAACGCCCCAAGGAAATGCCTCAAATATTGGAAAATATTAGGGCGGGAGCCACCATCGACCATTACGAAACCGTGCACTTGCGGAAGGATGGCCAACAGATAGATGTGTCCCTGACGATTTCTCCGATTAAAGACGCGACTGGAGCGGTAACGGGCGTTTCGACAATCTCTCGCGACATCAGCGACAGCAAGCGAGTCGAAAAAGCCTTTGAACAACTCCGCCACCAAACAGAAATGATTTTGTTCTCCGCAGGAGAAGGAATTTGCGGGTTGAACAAACAGGGAAAAGTAACTTTTGTCAATCCTGCGGCTGTGAGAATGGCTGGGTGCGAATCGAAGCAATTGATCGATCGACCGCTCTATGAAAGCTTACACCGTTCACAGGAAGAATGCTCGAGGGCGATCCAGCAACTCTCACCTGCAACAGACCTCAATTCAGGCTCTCAACTTGTCCCGCACTGCGCCGCACCGCAGGCGGGCAAACTGCTGCCGAACCGGGTAAGTTCTCAAATTTTAGCCACTTTGGAAGACGGAGAGGCGCGGCGCGTCACCGATGAGATTTTTTGGCGGCGAGACGGCAGCAGTTTTCCGGTTGAGTACGTTGTCGCTCCGATGCGAGAACAAGGCGAAATTATTGGAGCTGTAGTGACTTTTAAAGATATCACCGAGCAGCTTGCCGTCGAGCGCATGAAAGATGAATTCATCTCTGTTGTCAGCCACGAACTGCGGACGCCCATGACCTCAATTCACGGCGCCCTCGGCCTCCTCAACAGTGGCGTGCTTGACGCTTACCCCCAGAAAGCTAAGCGGATGCTGGAGATTGCTGTCACTAACACTAACCGTTTGGTGCGCTTGGTCAACGACATCCTAGATTTAGAGCGGATGGAGTCGAGTTACAGCACTGCCATCAAACAAACTTGCAATGTGGCTGAGCTGATGTTGCAGGCGGCTGACGAGATGCAGGGAATGGCTCAGCAGGCGGGGGTTACTCTGTCGGTGAAGCCTGTGGGGGCCCAATTGCAAGCTGTTCCCGATCGGCTAATTCAAGCCTTGACAAATTTACTCAGTAATGCTATAAAATTTTCTCCCTCCGGCGCTACGGTTTGGCTGAGTGCGGAGTTGACCCACAATCCGGATTTGGCAGAAAAAGCAGCGCACAAGTCGGTGTCGTCTCCGTCTGTGTTGTCTCCTGAGCCTGCCGCCGCGCCTCCGCATTTGCCAGTTCCGAGCTCGTGGTACATCGTGATTGCTGTGAAAGACCAAGGGCGGGGTATTCCGTCAGACAAACTGGAGATGGTCTTTGAACGCTTTCAACAAGTTGATGCTTCTGATTCTCGCCAGAAGGGAGGTACTGGTTTGGGGCTGGCTATTTGTCGCAGTATCGTGCAGCAGCACGGGGGGCGGATGTGGGTGGAGAGCGTTTTGGGGGAGGGCAGCACTTTTTTCTTAAGTCTGCCACTTCTGAGGGAGGGGCTGGCAACTAAAAGTTAATTTCTACCCAGGTGTAGCCAACGTTACTGATTTTGTGCAGATTGTTCGATCGAGTCATCGACAAACAATCTCAGCCTTTTCTGCTGTTTGGGGACTGCGGGCAAAAAGCACAATTTGAGGTCGAAAAGCGGCTTTTTTTGGGTGGGATATTTTACAGCCACCGCGCCAGACGGTTAGGACGTTCTTAGTTAAAACCCTGCCGGTCGATGGCAACTTCGGTCTTCCTTGTTCCTTCTTTCTTCAAAATCTGCTATACAGTTTTGAAAGTTTACTGTAAAGTCCGATCGGGAAATATCGTTTCCGGTTGAATGGGCACGATCGAGTCAAGGTCGCACAATTCCACATTCCCCCACGGATCGCTCCCCATCATGTCTGAGTGTAACCAGAATTGATATAAGATAATTTGCTTTACAAAATATTCACTTTTCGCCTCTAATCTGTGATTAGTTCTCATTACTAAAAAAATGTTAATTTTGACTGCCAAGCGCATCTTGGTTATTGACGATGCGGAAGATATTCGGGAAGTAGCTCAAGTCAGTCTTGAGATGGTGGGGGGCTGGGAAGTCCTGACAGCGAGTTCGGGCCGCGAGGGCGTTGCTAAGGCTCTTGCCGAACAGCCTGATGCTATTCTATTGGACGTGATGATGCCCGACCAAGACGGGCCTACTACTTTTCTACAGTTAAAAGCTAATAATGCTACGCAGCACATTCCGGTAATTTTATTGACAGCTAAGGCTCTTGCTGGGGACAGGCGGATGTTCGCGGATTTGGGGGTAGTGAGCGTGATTGCTAAGCCTTTTGAACCGATGTTTTTGGCGGCTCAGGTCGCTGAGGCTTTGGGCTGGGAGCAAGAATAGATCGATCGCGCCCATTGAATTGTGGAGCTTTTCAAGTAGTAGTTTTGCAGGCAAAGAGAGTTAAAAAAACTTGGTTTCTTTGCTATGGTTCCTTAGTAGATCGAATCCGGTCGATCGGACAGGATATACAGCGGTTCTCAAGCGTGGTGAGGTATGCCCGCACAGGCCTCCGTGCGCTATGCGGACGGAGGCCTAGAGTACCTCATATGAGAGCTCGAAAGGCTATATGTAGGGACTTAGGTGCCGTGCGTTTCTTCCTGTCAGCTTAAGACTACAAACTTCAGTCCGGTATCAATTTCAACCCTGCCGGTCTTAGGGTGAAATTGATACCAATTAGGGATGCCTAAATCCCTATTGGTAGTGCGTTCATTTAACCGGATTCGACCTCAGCCATGAACTGAATATTCCTGTGGATTTCTCGGACAAATATAAGCTGACAGGAGTATTTTACTTTTTGTGACAACTCACTCATCTTCATAAGTTCTTCAGGTTTTAGTTTTATGTTTAAGCAGAACGTCAGGGATCGCTCCTGACTGTTGACAGACACATTGGGAGAAGACGACTATGCCCTCAGCTTACATTTTGCTACTAATAGTTTCTCTGGCAGCCGTCTGGATTTACTGGCAAACCTCTCAAGATATTTTTGTTCTTGTGGCTTGGGCCGGGCTGGGTTGTTTTATTTGGGGTTTCTCTTGGGCTCCTTGGAGCGTTCAGCTTTTGATTGTGGTGTTACTGTTGGGCCTCCAAAAGTGCTACTTGCGAGACGCTCAAAGCTGTGACTGAAAGAGATTTTTTATTTTAGTGTCTGGAATTGAGATGTGCAGGCATTCGTGAATCTCTCTAATGATTGGGTTATCGCTCCATATCTTCAAAAAAGGTTTAAAATATCATGAATAGTTGCCCTTGTTGCTCCTCTCAATTGCTCCGCCACGCTCGCCACAATCGCGTTTATTGGTTCTGCTCGCACTGCTGGCAGGAAATGCCGGATCTGTCGGAAATGATTTTAGGTCACAGCGCGCGGACTCACAAACGGGACGGTTTGGTGAAGCTTCCTGCTTTGACTCCTAAATTGAGGATTTTGGATTCGGTAGGAATTGCTTAGTTTGCTGGAGTTAGTCTCACGATAAATATTGAGACGAAAAAGATTTTTGTTTGTGCCATCTGTTGAATTTTTTCATAAAAAATGCACTCATCCCCTTCCCTGTAAAATGAAGGGGACTGATTAGCGGGGGGGATGAGTGCACTTGTGGTGGGGTCGATCGCCCGACAGAATTTCAGCTATTGTATGATGCACAAGAGCTGATTACATCAAACCGATTTGAGAGAGAATGCCTTGACCGGTGAGGAATTCGGTAGCTAAGCCGATAACGAAGCCAAGCATTGCCAAACGGCCGTTCCAGGTTTCAGCAAACTCAGTGAAGCCAACTTTTGCGTCTTTGTTTTCCATGACCATAAACCTCGTTTAATTTCAACCTTATGTAACTAAACTTAACACAGCAGTACAAAGTTTGCAACATATTTTTACATTTACTGTTCAAATGCCGGAGATCAGCGGGATGGGCTCGCAGGGAGAGGGGCTTGCGGGGGGAGGGAGAGAGAAACCCGGTTTTTTCTTGTATTTTTTGTGACTCGTCGCAAAATCTCGTAGAAACCAGGTTTCTGAGGTCAGGGCGCGTGGGTCGAATGATGTCAGAAAAATAATTTTTAGTTAATATAAAATAGCAAAAATCTAGTGACAGTCCGCCTGGGGTGCCCCGGAAGAGGAAATCCTAATTGTTTGGCACACAGCATAATTCCGGGGTGTTATGCAATCTGAATCTATTAGATGCGAAGGTATTTCACAAAAATACTCATCACCTCACCACTTTTAGCAGTTGGTAGCAGGGGACTCCAGACACCAACCTCAGCGTACCCGCGGGCGTGGAGGAGGTAAATTGTACTCCTGACAGCTTGGGGAGAACCTATCAGCAGATGTTTGAGGGGTTCTTTCTCAGGATTTGCTGCGTCGGGAGTTAGCAGGGACGCGGGAAGTTGAATGGCGTCGCTGCTGGAATTCGATAAAAAACTCTGTGTCACAGTGATTAAAGGCTTTTGCTAGTTGAGTGCTACATCCAAAAAATACAACATCCAGCCCGCTTGACACCACCATTTTAGTGTAAATATTCCCCTATTTTTTGGATTTGTTTTTGATTCGTTCTAGTACCTCCTCCAAAAAATCTTCATTTTTGCCAGCAACCTCTATCATTTCTCGCAGCGTGTCAGCGTATGACAAGGTACGCTTGTGGTGGTCTGGCATTTTTTCAAAACTCGGTCCCCACCGCTTGACGGCATCAATATTAACGCCTAAAACCTTTACCAGAAGCAGGTTGCAACGCGCTTTGTAGCCTCTGGCTTTTTCTTCTTCTTGTGTGGCGTGGAACCACCGACGGCAAAAATCCCAAGCTTCCATTGACTCACTCAGCCAGCTAAACCATTTGTCGCGTCGCGACGTTCTGCAAGTTCGCAACATAGGGTAAAAATTACACTGTTTTAGGATTATGGTATCATCCCATTTGGTGTAAAATTTCCCCTAATAGACTATAGCTGAGAATTGATGCGACGATCGTGCAGAATGAAGTTCCGCTCGCACTTGGGAGACTTCCTCCGCAGCAGTCGATCGTTCAGGGCGATCGGCAAAAGATTATAAACTAATTAAATATAAGCCGGTTTATTGAAAAAATCAGCTTTTACGAAAAACTCACAACTCTGGATGTAGCAATAAGAAAGGCAAGTAAAAACAACATATGGCTATTAGCAATCGCGGACGAATTGACAGAGCTTTAAACCTCTTATGTCAGGGATTGTATCCTTATCTTAAACAGGAAATGCAGGGAGTTTACAGCAATAGCTGGGAAAAAGAGGCTAAGTCTTGCTTACCTAAGCATAAACCATTGAAACAAAAATCAGCAGACAGTATTCTGAGTGAAGATGTTGCGATGCTGCTGTTAGTCATGTCAAAGCAGTGGGATAAAGTTTTCAACGAAAAGCTAAATTCTACAGGAAACGGCCTGGTAACTGAACTTATCCAAGTCCGCAACGATTGGGCACACCAAGTCCCATTTTCCACCGCTAACACCTATCGCGCCCTGGATAGTATTGCCCGACTACTAAAAGCTGTCTCCGCACCACAAGCCGATATAAAAGAAGTAGAAAAGCAACAGCAAGAAGTCCTGCGACTCCTGTCTCAAGAACAAACTCGTCAAGAAAATCGCCATTTTTCTGCTGAGGAAGACCGCATTAGAGAAAGATTGAGCGATTTACTAAAACGGCTACCTTTTCAGGAAGCCGATCTGCTAAATCAGGCACTCACTCACCGCTCTTACCTTTACGAAAATCCTAAAGCAGTCAGCAAAGACAACCAGCTATTAGAATTTCTAGGCGATGCCTTGCTGACTTTTCTAAGTGGGCAATATCTCTACCGCCATTACTCAAATAAAAATGAAGGCGATCTAACTCGCCTGCGTTCCTTGTTGGTGGAAGACAAGCAATTGGCAAAGTTTGCTGCCGCCTTGAATATCGGCCAGTGGATGCTGCTAGGCAGGGGTGAAGCAACAAGTGGAGGTACTGCTAAAGAGTCGTTACTCAGCAACACTTTTGAAGCAATTATCGGCGCCTATTTTCTCGATTCTGGCATTGAGGCAGTCCGCGATTTTGTAGAACCGCTATTTACGCCAGTAGTGGAAGAACTTATTTCTTCTGGGTCAGAACCGGACTCTAACATTCCTGGAGACCCGAAAAATCAGCTTCAGGAATGTGTACACCAGAATATCGGGCCAATTACCCCTCAATACATCACAATCCAAGAGGCAGGGCCAGATCACGCTAAAGAATTTACTGTGGAAGTGCGTATAAATGGACAAGTATACGGTCAAGGTAGCGGTCGCAGTAAAAAAGAAGCTGAAAAACGTGCTGCTGAAGCTGCACTGAAAAAACTCCGGCTAATATAGAGACGTTTTCGATGCTATTAATTTCCCAGCAAGTCAAGACATAAAAATGTACACACTTCCAAAATTTAAAAATGAATCACTCCTCATTCGCGCGCTCACTCACCGTTCCTACGTTAACGAACACCCAGAAGCAGGCGAACACAACGAGCGACTAGAATTTCTCGGCGACGCCCTGCTAGGTTATCTAGTTGGCGAAGTCTTGTACAAGCGCTATGAAGATTTTAGCGAGGCTCAATTAACTCGGTTGCGCTCTGGATTAGTCGATCAGAATCAGCTAGCAAAGTTTTCTGAGCAACTAGGTATAGGCAAGTTAATGCGCCTGGGAAAAGGGGCAGAACAAGATAAAGGTCGCCAAAATCCCTCTTTGCTTTGCGATACTTTTGAAGCGATTATTGGTGCGTACTATCTCGACTCAACCATTACACCTGTCCGCGCCTTTGTTAAAAAGCTGTTTATTCCAGTTGCTGATAGTATGATTTACCCTCAGTCCGATGCTGGGCAAAAAAACCTTGTAGACTCTAAAAATCGATTTCAGGAGTGGGCTCTGGCAAAATTCGGTCAAAACCCCGAATATTCAATCATTGACGAGGAAGGCCCAGATCATGCCAAAGAGTTCACTGCTCAAGTGTATGTCAGCGGTAAAATGTACGGTGTTGGCCGTGGTCGCCGTAAACAAGATGCTGAGAAAAATGCGGCAGAAGATGCACTAGCAAAGCTGAAAAAACCCGGACTGATCTAAACTTGAAAAAATCGGTAAAAACTACTAGCTTTTTTGTGCGATACGGGCGTTAGCGAAAGCGTTGCGATCCGAAGGAAAGCCCGCCCCTACGGGGGCTACGCCAACGAAGACGGCCCGAATAGATGGCCAGAGCACACAATGGGCTATAATCAGGACTTGTGCAAGTGTTACCGCCGTCGATCGAGAGTTGCAATGGCAGAAATTCGTTGACGAGTACCCCAGTGTCGATCGTAATTTTGGGAAATATCAGAGCAATTCATGTCTACTCACAACCCGACTACCCTAACTGTTGAAGAAGCACAGCAAATCCTCAAAGATTTCACTTGTCTGGATATGCAATCTGTAGCATCGCCACTGGAAAAACAGGCACTCCGTCAAGCGATTTTGCTGGTAGCAAGTTTGTCGGATTATCAAATGTTGGGAGTGTGCGCTTCTTCGACGGATGAGGGGTTTTTAGCTTTAGAAGCTTATTTGAAAGCTTTGGGATATCAAGCTGTTTTAGATCCCAATGCAGTCACTTCATTTGCTGGTTCGGTTTATATTAAGTTCAATACTTTGAAGGGGTCGTATTATGTTGACGGCTATCCCGGAACTTACCGGGGCGTTTTGATTTCTTGTCAATCTTCCTCAGAAGATGGAGTTAGTGGAACTTACGGTCATTTACCTCTCGATTTATTTGTTGATTAATATCAATTCCGGCGGCGCCGGAATGATATAGAGGACACGGCAGTGCCGTTTCCCTACCGTGGTTTATTGTAGGGACACGGCACTGCCGTGTCCTGATTTCGGGTTATATTAATTCCGATGCAACCGGAATTGATATAATTGGGGAATTGGGCATTGGTAACAGTCAACTGTCAACTTACCAATTACTAATTAACCCTTACCAACAATTAATTCGGGTTCTTCTGGTTCTGGTGCGGCTTCTTCGGGCGGCAATCCCAAAATATCGCTGTACAAGTTGATGTATTTCCGGGCCGAAATATCCCAGCTAAAATCTTCTCTCATGCCGCGCTGTTGGAGTTCTTTCCACTTATCTTTGAAGCGGAAACCTTCCCAAGTTCTGATCATGCAGGTGAACAAGTCGAGGGGCTCGTAGCGATCGAAACAGTAACCGGTACCGGTATTGTCGATCGGGTTGTTGTGGGAAACGGTATCGACTAAACCGCCGGTGCGGCGAACCATTGGCACGCACCCGTAGCGGAGGGCGAGCATTTGGCTAATGCCGCAGGGCTCGAAACGGCTGGGCATCAGGAAGCTGTCGCAGCCTGCGTAAATGCGCCGGGAGAGGGCCTCGTTGTAAAGTAGTTGGGTTGACATCCGACCGGGATAGCGGGCTGTCATTTGCCAGAGTTGGGTTTCGTAGTAGCGATCGCCCGTTCCGAGTACAATAAATTGAGCGTCGGTATAGGCCATGAACAGATCGAGCATTTGAATTATCAAATCCAATCCCTTCTGTTCTACCAGCCGCGTCACCATGCCGATCAAAAAGGCATTTTTATTTACTTCCAAACCGACTTCTTCTTGCAGCGCAATTTTATTAGCGGGGCGCTTTTCAATAGTATCAACACTAAATTGTTGATGGAGGTACTTGTCAGTTGCTGGGTTGTAAGATTCTGTATCAATTCCGTTCAAAATGCCCGATACTTTACCGCCGATGTAAGACAGCAAACCTTCCAAAGTTTCCCCATAAGCTGGGGTTTTGATTTGCTCGGCGTAAGTCGGTGAAACTGTATTTACTCGATCGGCAAACTGTACGGCGGCAGCCATTGTATTGTGACCTTGCATATACCAAGGACACCAAGTCATCTGCTCCAAACGCCAGCGCCACGGCCCTTGATAAGCTAAATTGTGAATAGTAAAAACCGTGCTGATATCGGGATCTTGGCTCATCCAAACAGGTATCATCCCCGTATGCCAGTCGTGACAGTGGATAATTTGGGGCTTCCAATGATTCCAGGCAAATTCAGCCGCAGCATTGGCAAAGAAAGTGAACCTCCAATCTTCATCTACACCGCCGTAAACGCGGCGCGGCAAGAAAGATGGATGTTGTAATAAGTATAAAGGTACATCGGTTCCCGGCAAAACAGTTTCAAACACCGAGAAGCTTTGGAACATGGCAGACCCATCCCAAACAGGTTTTTTGGG
Source organism: Oscillatoria nigro-viridis PCC 7112 (assembly GCF_000317475.1). Taxonomy (NCBI): domain Bacteria; kingdom Bacillati; phylum Cyanobacteriota; class Cyanophyceae; order Oscillatoriales; family Oscillatoriaceae; genus Phormidium; species Phormidium nigroviride. The sequence goes on along the minus strand of NC_019729.1, from coordinate 3,213,453 downwards.
AACGTCCATTTTGTCGGGGACGAAACCGTAGTAGGGCATGAAGATACGGACATCGTGGCCCATGCGCCGCAGAAATTTCGGCAAAGCGCCGACGACATCGCCCATACCGCCCACTTTGGCGAGGGGTGATGCTTCGGCGGATACAAATAAAATACGCATTATTTTTTTGTGTTCCTTGAGATTGTTACTCTAGATTAAGTTTAAATGGCGAGTGGCACAATATTAACGCGCCTTCCAAAAACAAGTATAAATCTGAGTTGCTGTAGCGATCGCACTTTACTCAAGAATGCGATCGCCCTTTTTCCATCCGCGTCGCTGTGCGGTGAAAAAAATAGCGATCGCCCCACCTTTTACTAGCCAAAAACTTATTTCTGATTGAGGCGTTGACAGGCTGTTGAAAAGGATTTACAATAATGATTAACAATAGAGAAAAAAACTCAAGTGTATCTATTAGTGTATCTATTGTAGCTGTACGGTTGTGAATATCGACAGCATTTGACCTTAAAAACTACTGAATATCAAGTCACTGCGCCTAGTCTGTGACGAATGTGAGTTTCGCGGGGCTGGGGGAAGTGGCAAAGAACTTTGTATCTTTTTGCCACTTCCCCCAGCCTGTTGTTTTAGGAAACAAATTGTAATGTGAGGTAAAGTTGATGAAAAGTGAGATTAAACGACAATTTCTAACTGTCTTAGCGGGGGCGATCGCGATCGGCAGCCTAGCTTTGAGCGCTAAACCCAGCCAAAGCCAATCAGCGTCAGGCTTTATGTGTGACACATCCTCCGGTTCACCATCGACGGTTTACCAAAACCGCCAAGGGGTACGGGAGGTTTGGATTAACTGGGTTTCCGACTACTTCCGCGACTCTGGCTACGATCCCATGACGCGCTGCCGCGAAGTTAGCGGGCGCTTGGAAACCTTCCGCCAGAACAAACAGCTAAAGTTTGTGACAGTTGGCTACATGAACGGACAGCGAGTGATTTGCACCGCTAGTCAAGTCAACTCACGCTGCGACGGCTTAATTTATACACTCAAACCAGGTCAAGACGCGGTTCGCACATTGTATCAATTCATGGGGTTGCGCGAGGGGCAAGCGGGTGCGCCTGCGCTGTCTGAAAGCGATGCGATGCCTTACATTGACGCGCGCCCACGGTTAGGGGACGAAGGCGGCAACTCTGTAGCACCTCCTGCGCCGGCTAACAATCAGCCAGCACCGGCTAACAATCAGCCGGCACCTCAACAGCCCACTGGTGGTGGAATGCGGGAGCTTTAAGGTGAGCAATTTGCTACGCATCGTGGCAATTTGTGCGATCGCGGCGAGTCTTTTTCCAATAAGAATCGCCGCTCAACCGGTGATGGCGAATTATGGGGTTGCTGACAGTCAAAGTGCCAATATTGAGCGGTTGGCGAGGTTGATGACTGTGCGAATTTTAACACCGAATTCTTCTGGTTCCGGGGCGATCGTCCGGCGACAGGGGCAAGTTTATACGGTGCTGACGAGTTGGCACGTTGTGGCTTTCAGCCAGCAGCATACCATTATTGCGCCCGACGGCCAGAGGTATCGGCTTTTGAGAGCGCCGTTGCAGTTGGGAAATGCGGATCTGGCGATCGTCCAATTTCGCAGTTCCATTCAGTATCAAGTAACCCGAATTAGCACTGATTTATTAACAGTAGGAGCACCTGTATTTGCCGCAGGATTTCCCATGTATCGGGGAGGTAGTTCAACTACTACATTCGACCAAGGAATTCGGGCATTTCGGTTTACTCAAGGTGTTGTATCAGTGCTGCCGCCAAAATCACTCGCTCAAGGCTATCGTTTGGGTTACACAAATGATATTGCTGTCGGGATGAGTGGCGGGCCAATTTTTAACAGTCAGGGGTTATTAATTGGCATTAATGGGCGGGTAAAAAATCGCGATCCAGATTTTGGAGTGTATGCGTTTGAAGATGGAACAGAACCGTCAGGGACAATGTTAGAGCAAATGGTTAATTCTAGTTGGGGAATTCCAATTAGTACCTATTTGCGATTTATTTCGTCTTACAGTCGATCGGCAAATTACCCATTATCCGCCAGGGATTAAAATCCACGGGGCTTTTAGCTAAAGTCCTCTAAAGAGGACTGAATTTTTCAGTCACTCGGCGATTGAAATCGCTTCTACAAAAACGAAGTCCGCCTACGCGGACTAAGAAATAAGCGGGATATTTAGTCCACTTAAGTGGACTTCAGCTTTGAGACAGGGATTTCAATCCCTGTCGGATCGGCGAGAAAGTGCAAGATATTTAGTTTCAGATTATCAACGGAGTTAGTTTATGAATTTAGGTTTTAATCGGTCTAATTACATTCCTGGAATTATAGCAGGAACGGTAGCGGTAGCAACAATTGCGATCGGTCAGCCCGCAATGGCAAAAACGGCTAGAGAAGTAGCTCGAATTGCCGTTCCAACTACAGTACAAATTAATAATACTCTAGCTAGTGATAAAGGCGGTTCTGGGGTAATCATTGCTAAGAAAGGCAAGATTTACACGGTGTTGACGGCGAATCATGTGGTGATAAATCCTAATTCCGAGTACGTAATTGTTACTTCTAAGAAGAAAGAGCATAAAGTGACGGAAGTGAAAGGTTTTCAGAATAATGACAGCGGGCCTGATTTAGCAATTGTGATGTTTGAGAGTGACGAGGAATATTCAGTTGCACCGATTAGTAATTCGGATGAAGCGGAGATCGGTTCAGGGGTTTATATTTCGGGGTATCCTTTGCCTGCGGGTGTGGGGAGTCAAGAACGGGAATATCAGTTTACGAATGGGCAAGTTACGAATGTGCGATCGAGTAACGATCAAGGATATACGATGCGTTACGACGCAGTGACGCGGCGGGGAATGAGCGGCGGGCCTGTTTTTGATGTTAGTGGCCGAGTGATTGGAATTCACGGACAGGGAGATACTGTTGGGCGGGTGCAAAATGAGGCTGGGGGAAGGCAAGAAGAAGTAAAAACGGGGTTTAATTCAGCGATTCCGATTAATACTTTTGTGGGGATGATGTCGCAGGTGGGGATGGAGAAATCTGCTTTGAAGGTGGATGAGAAACCTGCGGAAAATGCGGATGCGGAAGAGGTAAAACCTGGGGAAGCGCAGGGTTGGTTTGGAGATTTTGCTCAAGAGGTATTTAAGGATGTGATTCAGAGGGGAATTCGGAGAATTTTGCCGTTTTAGAGTTGTAGGGGCGGGTTCACCGATCGATTTTGCCACCCACCGATAATCTTAATAAACCCGCCCCCACCCAATCAATAACCCCCGAATAACTATTCGCGCCTCACCGTTAAATTCAATTAATTCTCGATCTATGGGTGGGGTGGGGGCGGGTTTACATAATTTTTGGATGGGTGTCGAATATCTAGGCGAACCCGCCCCTACAGGGTTAATTGGAACATTATTTAATCATTGAATTGAGGTAAATCATGCGTCGTATTCGTCTTTTTGCTCTGGGTATTGTCAGCTTTTTTGCCGTTTTAATGGGTGCTTTACTTGCTCCTGGTACGTTTGTCAACCGGGCTTTATCGGCTGCACTTTGTACGGTTTTTAGTTTTAATTCTACTATTTGCACGGTGAATTTAGTTAATTCGTCCGATCGGGTGGTGGCGGCGACTCCGCCTGCTGTGGAAAGGAATATTTCGGATTGGTTGGTGCAGCGAGAGCCGGGGGAATTTGATGATGCACCGAGTGCTCCGTCTGGGAGTAATCCGCAAGCGCCGCCGTTTCCTCAAGATCCGGGGCCGAATCAGCCATTGCGTCCTGATTTTGGCGATTCTGATTCGGGTACAACTCCTAACGTGCCAGTTCCTCGGAATATAACTTTTCAAAATGATGGAGCGGGAAATGCTACTTTCACAGTAGATCAAAATGGATGTTCACGAAAATATGATTTTAAATCTGATGGAAACAAATCTCATATAGAATCTGTTACCCTTGATCTTCCTGTTAATGAAAGTAATGTATGTAACAACTTATCAACTCAAATGTATGCTAAATTTACATCTGACGGTAAAGAGGTAATTTTTAGCTCAAGTAATAATGCACCACCTGTAAAAATTCAAGGTATAGATGGTCGTATTTGGACAATTACTTACACAGATGAATCTGGTAAGAGGATCATTAAGCAAGTTTCTCTCGAAGTTATAGGGCAAAGCGAACAACCTAAGCAACTTATAATTAGTAGAGAGTTTGAATATAATCCAAGCAAAATTCATAAATTTGCAAGTAAAAGCCCTATATATTCTGATTTTTTTATCCTTGCAAAGTTGGATAAAGATAATTGTGAATCCTTGAGGGCACAATGTGAACAAGGATTGTGGGTTAAAAAAAATTTAGAGCCAATAATAAAATCATTAATAGGTGAATTGAAAGGACTCTTCGCAGGATTTGTGATATCAAAATCGCTCCTGGGTATAGTTATTTCACTGGCACTTAACTTACTTCCAGAGATAAGTAGCTTAGAATGTACTACCCTGTTTGGTGATAAGTATGCCTCCGATCAAGTTAATAAGTGGCGACAAGATAATAAAAATATTCAAGATTGGATGGATAAAGCCAGAAAAAGTTCAGATTGCGATCATAGTGGAACAGTTGTAACTGCCAGAATCTCACAGGTTGATGATGTAGCCAGAATTTATATTGATGGTAAAATAGTCTTTGAAGGTTTCTATGCTTATGGTGGGAAAGGAGGCGATACAGGTTGGCAACCTATTAATGTTGGTAGTGGTAGGCATCAGGTCAGACTGGTAGTCGAGAATACCTATACTGGTGAATCAGGAGGATGGTTTGAAATTAAGGTTAACGGCGAACTGAAAATTAATCAGGGTCGTCCTTTCCAAAAAGATCGGATTACTGGTATTAAATACGATCAAACAACCACGCTCGAAGTTCCTTAATGTGTAGTAAATGGATAGTAAAATGTGGGCTAAGATTCCTGGTAAAATATTGAATAAAATCTGTAGGGGCGGGTTCGCCGATAAATTATACCACCCACCAATAACCTTGATAAACCCGCCCCCACCCAACCAGTAACCCCTCACAAATATCCCCTCTCAACCGTTAAATTCAATTAATTATTGATTTCTCGGTAGGGTGGGGCGGGTTTACATAATTTGTCGATCGGTGTCAAATATCACAGGCGTTCCCGCCCCTACAGGCTTTACCAAAAAAACAGGCGATCGCTGTGTCAATAGTAAAATTTACTTGGCTCGATCGCTCGTTCTATAATCTAAAAATAATCTTTGTAATTACCAATTCAGGTCTTGCTAAAAATAAGATATAATTTTAAATTGACCATACTAATCTTACAAAATTAAGTAAATGAAACTACCTAATGATACCATTATTGCTGAGGCAAAAATAACTCAGTATTTGCTCAAGTTCTTATTAGAAGATGATAAATCTTTGTTTCTTGCACAAGCCAACTATACCCAAGACAACTGGCAACAACTAGAAAAAGACTTAAGAGAACAAATTTTGCCTCTGGATGCAACACCAACCGAACAAACGCGCTATGGTAATAAGTATGAAATTCGCGACACGTTAACTGGCCCTAACGGCATAAGCCTGCGAGTAGTGACTGTTTGGATGACTGAGTTTCCATCCCAAAAAACCAAGTTTATCACCCTATATCCCAATAAGGAGGTATAAAATGAAATTTCCCTTGTTTAAAAGAGTAGCTTTACGAACCGATGTACCCAAGTACAAACTCTGTCGAGGAGATATTGCCACTATTGTTGAGCATCATCCCCACCCCGATGAGGATGGCTACAGTCTCGAAGTTTTTAATGCTTTAGGTGAAACTATAGCTGTAATTACCTTAGCTGAGTCGGAAATTGAACCGTTGATGTCTAATGAAGTTTTACGTGTCAGGACTTTGACTGAGGCTGCATAAATAAATATCCCATACTCATCGCTTTTTTGGGGAAGAGCGATCGCGTTTCTGGATGAGAAGGGCGATCGCTAGTTTTAAATAAACTCCACACGCCCTGTCAGATCGTCCAAATCAAGATACTCCCAAATCAATACCAAACTTCTCAAAATTTCTCCAATCGAGCGACTATTTTTCTGGCAGTAAATAATCCCATTATGAGGTAATCCAGTTTGATTTATCCTTAAAAAATCTGCATCTTGAGTAAAAATTACTCTCCCTTCGGCTATCGCAAATTCTACATGAAGTTCATCAGGCTTTCCCAATAAGCCTGCTTCCGTTGTAGTCGTCACATTAATCTCATACCTTCGCAGGCTGATCGCAATAGCATTACTTACATTTTCATCCAAATGAAAGTTAAGAGTTCTTGACATTTAGGCTTTTTAATTTTTGCTGAAGGATAGACGGATTTTGGGCTTGTAACCCGCGAACAAAGGTTTCATCTTCTCTAATTTGTGTCCTAATTTCTTCACGACGATCGTGATAATAAGTCAAAGCTGCATAAACATCAGCTAGAGTAATTGAAGGATAATGGTAAATAATCTCCTCTGGTGACATTCCCATTTCCTCATGCCAAATTACCACATCTTGTACCTTAATTCGATGTCCAGTAATGCAAGGTTTCCCACCGCAAAAACCGGGATTAATTGTAATATGTTCAGAAATTATGTTTACCATAAATTAGCCTTTGAGTCAGTTTTATTAGTTCGTCTAATAGATATATTTTATCAGTTAATAATCAGAGAACTATATATTTATTTTATTTGACACAAACTCGGCTGTCAAGCCAGTCGTGGGGAATGCTTCGCCCCTACAGATATTATGGGCGCTCGCTTTTATTTTGCGAAGAGCGATCGATCCTTTGTGTGGAAGGGCGCTCGCTCTTCTTCCATCCGCGTTAATCTGTGGTAAAAAAGGGCGCTCGCTCTTTCCCAAAAACAGGCGATCGCTGTGTCAATAGTAAAATTTACTTGGCTCGATCGCCCGTGCTATAATGTAAAAATAATCTTTGTAATTACCAATTGCTAAGATGACCCAAGCTGAACAAATATCGATTTCCTTACCGCGATCGCTAGCACAGTTTATTGAAAGCTACAAAATTGCCAAGGGCTGCGAATCTGACTCCCAAGTAATAGAAGTAGCACTGAAGTTATTAAGGCGTTTGGAACTAGAGTTGGCCTACCGAGAAGCATCTCTAGAAAATGACCCGGATTGGGACGCGACAGTTGCAGATGGACTGACAGATAAAACGTGGTGAAATTTACTATGCAAACCTAAGCCCTGCGGTGGGTTCCGAGATGGATAAACGCCGTCCCATGTTAATAGTCAGCAATGATGCCAATAACCGTGCTGCAAATACAGTCACGATTTTACCGATTACGTCAAATGTTACTCGCATTTATCCTTTTGAGGTATTGCTAAATCCAGAGGAGAGTGGTTTGTCCAAACCTTCAAAAGTGCAAGCACAGCAAGTGCGGACAATTTCTAAACAGCGAATCAACAGTGACGTAGTAGGAAGTATAACTGAGGAAATCATGCAGTTGGTAGATGCTGCTATTAAATTGCATTTAGACTTGGATTAAGGGCGATCGCACTTTACTCAAAAATGCGACCGTCCTTCTCCCATCCGCGTCAATCTACGTGCATCTGCGTTTCAAAAAAAGTACGATCGCTCACATTGACAAAACTTCCCTAACTCTTTTGACTAATTCTGAGAATCGTCCTCAAAAGTTTCTTCAAATCCCGCTAAAAAATCATCCAAAGCTTCAGAGGCGATCGCCAAATTAATATTATCAGCATCTTCCCATCCCCACGTATTCACCCCAACCACTTGACCGGCCATATTAATCAGCGGCCCGCCGGAATTTCCCGGATTAATCGCCGCATCCGTTTGTAACACCTTTACCTCAGCAACACTATCATCTTCTTCGTCGCCTTCTTCATACTCGTCAGGTTCTCGAATAGCACTCACAATACCTTGAGTTACAGTTGAAGCAAACTGCCCCAAAGGATTGCCCACCGCAATTACTCTATCTCCCACTTTCACATCAAAAGACAACTCTAGGGGAGGATATTCTTGGGGAAATTCCACTTGTTCCCCTGTGTTCTGGTCGAAGGTAAAATCGCTAATTAAGAGCAATGCTAAATCTTCTTCGGCATTACCAGTAAACACCACCTCTGCCAATCTCAATTTTCCGTCATGAGTTTCCACTAAAACCTGTTCGACTTCATCTTCTTCATAGAAGTAATCTTCATCGGCAATATCTTCTACAACGTGATAGTTAGTGACAATTATGTCCGGCGATACAAAGAAGCCGCTCCCTGAAGAAATCTCTTCTTCTGTATCCCAATCCATGACGTAAATTGAAACTACGGACGGCAAGACTTGCTCGACTACATCCGAAAAATTTCCTGCTTGAGTTTTGAACTCTTTCAATTGCTTCTGCAAAGCTTGTTGGTCTGCCTGCATTTTGCTGTAGAGTTGCTGAACCTTTTTCAATTCCAGCTTTAATTGAATTTCTCTAGCGCTCATATTTTGCCTTTACCTGAAATAAATTGCTGATTAATTTTGGATGTGCGATTGTAGATTTTGGATGGGTATGTTAATATTTCTAGGACTTACGAAAAAAAACCGGTTTTTACCATAAATCTTGGGCCATAAAGCGAGACTTACATCAGAAACCGGGTTGATTAACACCCGTGCGGAGCGTCCTAAATTAGTCAGATATTTTTGAAATCTATCGCGCAAGTCCTATCTAAAATTCCATCAAAAATCTACAATCAGACTGCTACTCTACCTGTTTTGCCAAAGCAAACCGCCTGTTATTTTTATTTTACAAAAGGCGATATATCGCGTCTCAAAGCATTGACAAAGAGATGCGGATCGGTTTTATGAACCACGTTGAACTTCGACAAATATTTCCTCTAAAATTGCACTAGCACCCTGTTGGCGCAGTCGGTGAGCGAGGTCAATTCCCAGCATTTCAGCAGTCTCGGCGGCGCCGGAAACACTATCTTTGACGAATCGCTTGCCGTCGAGACTCGATACCATTCCAGTTAAGGTTAGTTGACCGTTTTCTATTTTGGTATTGACACCTATCGGCACTTGACAGCCGCCTTCTAATTCCCGCAGAAATGCGCGTTCGGCATAACATCTTTGGGCGGTTTCCGAGTGTTCGAGAGCTTTAATCACTTCCATGATTTCTGTGTCTCCGGCGCGGCATTCGATACCCAAAGCACCTTGTCCGACGGCGTGAAGGGAGATTTCAGCAGGGATAATTTGGTGGATGCGATCGCCCATTCCCAATCTTTCGAGGCCGGCAACTGCTAAAATAATCGCGTCGTAACCGCCCTCATCTAATTTAGCCAGTCGAGTATTGAGATTGCCACGAATATCTTTAAATTCAAAATGAGGGAAATGGTGCCGCAGTTGAGCCAGCCGCCGCAGGGAAGAAGTGCCGATTACTGAACCTTCTGGGAGGGTGTCGAGTTGCTTGTCTTTGTGCTTGGAGTGAACTACCAGGGCGTCAGCGGGATTTTCCCGTTCGGTGACGCATCCTAAAATTAAACCTTCGGGCAAATTGGTAGGCAAATCTTTGAGGGAATGAACGGCAAAGTCCGTTTCATTGTTAATCATTCCCGTTTCTAATTCTTTGGTGAAAAGTCCTTTATCGCCAATTTTAGCGAGGGCGACATCAAGAATTATGTCCCCTTGGGTGGACATGGTGTGGACTTCAAAAGTGTGTTGCGGGAAGTGTTTCTGTAGCTGTTCTTGCACCCAGTGGGTTTGCACGAGAGCGAGTTGGCTTTTGCGGGAACCGATGCGAACGGTTCGGGAAGGGGCAGATGTGGTTGGGGACATAAGATCGATCGGAGGATAGCTTGAAATCAGCCAATATATTCACCTGATCTAGCGTACCGCAGGTGGGGACTTTAATTGCTGGTTGGGATAATTCGGGCGATAAAATAGAAATACCAGATTTTGACCGCCTGTTTGAAAAAAGGATGCAACGGTAGGCCAGCTCCAAACCTTTACATAATAAGCCCTTGCCCATCTAAAATCTAAAATCTAAAATCTAAAATCGCATGACCGCCTGTTTGAAAAAAGGATGCAACGGTAGGCCAGCTCCAAACCTTTACATAATAAGCCATTGCCAATCTAAAACCTAAAATCTTAAATCTAAAATTGTATGACCGCCAGTAGCAGTCAGCCTTGATGATGTTTCCCGTCCAGCATTCGGCGTCGCTTGCACTCGAGCCGATCGACATTCCGAAGCAAAGGCTGCCGGCGATGTACGATTTACCTAGGGTCGAGCCGGATGAACCTGGTTGGCATGAGGAGTTAGCTTAGCTGCAGCGAGAAAGAATTAGCTCAAAGGTTGGGGGATGTGGGGAGAGAAATGTAGTTGCGAGGGGAAAAGGGCGATCGAAGTTGCGATCGTACTTCTAAAGCCACCAAATAGCTTAGCATCAAAAGTGAATTTGTCAAATTACTCAAATCCTAAAACTATGAAAAGTGCTCTTGACGTAGCTCGTTACTTTTTATGTCGTGTCGATCGAGAAGCAGGCGATACCATTTCTGGGCTGAAACTGCAAAAGCTCGTGTATTATGCACAAGCTTGGAGTTTAGTCTTTAGAAGCCAGCCGCTATTCGATCGAGATATTGAAGCTTGGGTTTCCGGCCCCATTGTCCGCGATGTTTGGGATCAGTACAAAGCTTACAAATATAGCGATATTCCCGCTCCCGATAATTTTGAAGAAGAATTTGATGAAGATGAAATCGAGGTTCTCGAAGAAGTTTGGAATGCTTATGGAGAATTAAGTGCTAAACATCTTGCAGAATTGACGCAATCAGAGACACCTTGGCTCAACGCTCGCCAGGGATTAGAACCTGCGGAAACATCAACTAAAATCATCTCCCGCGAGGATATGAAATCCTGCTATGCACCTTTGGTGGAGGCATAAGTGCAGTTTCATTGACAAAAGGGCGATAGACCTTTTAGCCCTCAGCTACGGCAATCAATAACTGAACTTCAATTCCTAAAGTCCGAGCACTGCGAGCCAAAGCTTCATCGCCAGTCACCAAAAGCAACTGATTAGAACTTGCTACTGCTAAATGCAGTGCATCTAAGGTACGCAACGGTACTTCAAAGCGGCTAATCCAATCGCGAGCTAAATTGTAATGAATTGGCTCTAAGGGGATGCGAGTATAAAAATTTTCATCCAAGTCAGTTTGAAAATCGAGCGCTATTTGTCTTGCCTCTTCTGGAGAAATTTTCCTCATTCGCAATTTGCGGGCAACTGCTGAAAACAGTTCCACCTCAACTAATTGACTTAGTGCGGGTGTGTCTTCAATCCTCAGCAATTCATCAACAGCATCGCTGAGAGCTTCTGGTAAATAGAAGGGGACAAGAACGCTGGTATTGTAAAACTTTATTAAATTTGTAGTCAGTAGTAAGCAGCGATGGTATTTTGTAGTCAGGAGGTGAAAATGAAACTACCTGACTACGCTAAAGCAATAGGCATAAGCTACACAACCGCTTGGCGCTGGTGGAAGGCAAACAAACTGCCACATCCTGCAAGGCAGACAGAAAGCGGACTGATCATAGTTGATTATTCACCGCAATTTTCATCAAATAAAACAACAAATCGAGTCGCTATTTACAGTCGAGTATCTTCTTCGGAAAACAAAGATAATCTCAACCGCCAATCGGAGAGGTTGACTGAGTACGCAATTGCCAATGGCTATCAAATCGTTAGAAATGTCAAAGAAATTGGCAGCGGATTGAACGACCACCGAAAACAATTAGAATCACTGCTACGACAAGACGACTACGACATTTTATTGGTTGAACACAAAGACCGTTTGGCTCGATTTGGTACAAACTACTTAGATGTTCTGCTATCAAGATTAGGAATTAAGTTGGAAATAGTCAATTTAGCAGAAAATGGAAAAGATGAATTAATGCAAGACTTAGTAGCTATAGTTACTAGCTTTGCTGCTCGACTCTACGGACAGCGACGCGCCAGTAGGAAGACAGAAAAAATAATTGCCGAGTTGAAAGACGGAGACTCTGAATGCAGTTAACAGAAAGGCACATCATTAAATCCACGTCACACCGTTTTGCTCAAATTGACGAACTAGCTTTCAAGTCCAAAAATCTGTATAATGCCGCCAATTACGTCATTCGCCAGAGCTTTATTTATGGATGGAAGTACGTCAACTACAATGAAATGAACCGATTGATGAAGTCTCATGAAGCCTACAAGAATTTGCCTGCCAAAGTAAGTCAGCAAATATTGATGGTGCTAGACAGAAACTGGAAGTCGTTCTTTGAAGCTATTAAAGCTTACAAAGCCGACCCTTCAAAATTTACGGGTCGTCCAAAATTACCAAAGTACAAAGACAAGGTAAAAGGTCGAAACCTTCTCGTTTATACGATTCAAGCGATTAGCAGCAAACAATTGAGAAACGGAGTCATCAAACTTTCCGGTACTAACCTATCAATTAAAACTAAAGTTAGCCCCGATCGGATTTGTCAAGTGAGGTTGATTCCAAAATGTGATGCCTACGTAATTGAGGTGATTTATGACGAGCCGGAGTCCACCGTCAAAGAGAGTAGCTTTGTAGCAGGTATTGATTTGGGACTGAATAATTTAGTGGCGTTAACTTCAAATCAACCAGGATTTGTTCCTTTACTGATTAACGGGCGACCATTAAAGTCGATCGACCAGTTCTATAACAAGCGTAAAGCACAATTACAATCTCAATTAAAAGGGAATTGTAAAACCTCGCCACGAATTCAACGACTAACCCGCTGTCGCAATCAAAAAATCGCCAACTATTTGCACCAGGCAAGTCGCATAATTGTCGATTTTTTGGTGGCGCAGCAAATTGGGACATTAGTTGTCGGTAAAAACGAACAGTGGAAAACAGAGATTAACTTAGGTAAACAGACGAATCAAAATTTTGTCAGTATTCCTCATGCTCGATTAATTGAGATGTTAGAATACAAAGCTTTTTTAGCTGGTATTAAGGTGATCGTCCAAGAGGAATCGTACACATCCAGAGCAAATTTTCTGGGATTAGACCCAATTCCTGTTTACGGAAAAACAGAAAAAGAGCCTGTCTTTACTGGAAGAAGAATTAAACGTGGCTTGTATAAAACGTCCACTGACCAACTAATTAATTCTGATGTTAACGGATCTTTTAACATCATCAGAAAAGCAATCCCAAATGCTTTCAGCGATGGGATAGGGAGCTGCGTAGTTCAGCCGAGGCGGGTTAATCCGCTCAAAGTAAAAGCGAAGGGAGAGGGACTGGAAGCCTCTCATGTCTATAGATGACTATACTTTTACTAGCTATCTATATAAATCAATACCGTGCTTCCTCCCTTAGCCTAATGACTGTTGCACTCATCGGCTCGCCCTTGACATTAATGGAGTTTCGGAATGCTTTACGCCTAGCTAACCGCTGCTCCTTGGATAGCGGCGGGACTACGCGAGCTACTACTTGGCCTTCCTGTACGATCGTCACTTCTTCTCCTTTGGCCACCTTTTCCAAGATGGCTTGCAGACTCTGCTTGGCTTCTTCAACGCTAATCGCAGGCATCTCATTAGTTTTTTAGGTACTTTTTAAGTGTACAGCAACGGGATATTTAATGCGAAAAAGGTCGATCGACCTTTTCCATTCCCCACCCAAATTTAACGTTGCCCTGCTTGAAGTGCAGAATTTGCTATCTGGACAACTTCTTGCTGCCGTGCGTTTTTCCTTGTGACTCGGTACAGCACCCCCAGCCTTTGCCACTCAACAAAAGCAGTGCAGTAAGCACCGCAATTATTGAAATAAATCCCCCTGAATCCGCCCGCCAATTCAACGCTTCTGTAAGTATCCTGCGGCAATTGCGAAGGAGGCGAAAACGGTTCATTTCTTTTAGCTTCGATTGTGCCGAAATAACAGGCTACCGCGCGGCATCCTTTGCCTAAATACATTCCTACAATGTAACCGTGGGCCCCCGCTTGCACGTCAAAATCAAGTTGCTGAATGTCAGATAAAGGAAGTCTACTCGGAAGAAAAACAGGCACTCGCGTTTTGCCTTTGATTTGCCGAAAGATGTTACTCGCAGGAAAAATACTGTTAGCTTGGTTGGCACCTGAATTATCGGGGATTGGGGGAAACTTTTGCACAAAACTCCTCCACTGCACAACTCTATTTTTAGCAATGTTCAAAGTGGGAATAGAGTATTTTTCTAGCGCAAAAGAAGGGCGACCGTTGGTCAGGTTGAAGCTGCGGCGAATCACTGTAATTTCTGGTTTCCCTAACCCGTAAGCTGTGGCTGTGGAACGGGCGAGATTGCAGCTAATTTTGAAGCGTCCCATCTCAATATTGCCATTTTCGGCTTGATAAGACCAATTGTAACCCTCAGAAGCCCGATCGCGATCGCACAGAAAATGAGAAATCTCAAACATTTTGGCAATATGAACATCGTACAACCGCAACTTGCGGCTGCCGGCAGATTTTGCAGTGTTGCGATCGGGCACAATAAATTGTATCGGTTGCCAGCTATCTTCAGGGGAATAATTAAACCAGCGGATTTCTGTAATCGGGAGTTCAGTCCTTGCTAACGCTGAGTTTGGTTTTAAAGGTGCGTGAAGCGAAGCTATCCCGTTCCCCGCAGGGGTTCCCGTTCCCCGTAGGGGTTCCCGTAGGGTAGGGTAGGGAATAGTAAAAGCGGTCACCACACCAGCAAAAATCGCCGCAAATAGCCATCTTCCACTCATCCTGATTTCCCCCGAAGTAGGTAAGTGCAAAAAAATATAGCATCTTGTAAGGGGCGAGTGCGAGTTAATATCTCCCATACAAATCTCTCATACAATAACGGTAAGGTGCACCGTGCACACCCTACCGATAGAAGTTTTGCGTACCCGACTACAAAGCTTAACGCTTCCGAGCTAAAATAGCAGAATTTGCTATTAAAATTAAATCAGATTCCCGTCCATTCTTAATTGCTACAGTATACATAAAATTCTGACTTTTCCACTCAATATTTGCTGTGCAGTAAGCCCCGCAACCATTGTGAAAAACTCCTTGCACTCCGCCCGCAAGTTGAACATTTTTTAAAGTCTTAGTTACCCCTTCTAATTTAGTAGAAAACTCACCGCCTTTCTGACCTCGAATTTCCCCAAAAGTGCAAGCTCCCGCACCTCGGCAATCTGCTGTATACTCCATAGAAATAGTATAGCTGTCCGTTTTTGCTTGGCTTTGATAGTAAAGCTTCTGCGAAATAGGAAGCCGGCTGGGGATAAAAATTGGTACTTGTGTTTTGCCTTTTAACTTTTGCAAAATTTGACTTACCGGAACAGCCGTACCAGCTACAGCAACAGATTTGGTTTCCGGCGGTCGCTGCGACAATTCCGACGCACCAAAAACTCCCGATACAGGTACTAAAGCAGTCAATACACACGCCGAAGTCGCCAAAAGTAATAATTTATTGTTCACTGTTTTTTTCCTTGCTGCCGAAACAGTCCAGTTTTTCGGTGAAGCGCCTTCACCTATTTACAACGATACTCCAAAATACAAAGCTCACAATAGGCAGTCAGAAAAAAAGCAAGTTTAATTTTTTTTACACATTCACTAAAATCGGCAGTTCCCGATAAAATAGAAAAGGCGACAAATTTAGGAAGAGAACGTGGAACTGCAAGATTATTTACGCCAGCACGGATTGGAAACCTTGTCCGAAACTTATCATATCAAAGTTACCCGCCACCGCCAAGAACCCGATCTAGTCTGTCTGAAATACTCGCAGATAGAATCTCCCTTGGGCGAAAAAATAGTCCAGCAGTGCCGAGGCATTATTTTAGATTCATCTCAAGATTGGCAGATAGTTTCTTATCCCTACGACAAATTTTTTAATTACGGAGAAATTCACGCCGCTGCAATTGATTGGAAAAATGCCAAAGTTTATGAAAAACTAGACGGTTCTCTGACTGTACTGTATTTTTACAAGGAAGAATGGAGAGTGCAATCTAGCGGCACTCCCGACGCCACGGGCGAAGTTAACGGTTTTGGGTTCAGCTTTGCCGAACTGTTTTGGAAAGTCTGGCAAGAATTGGGATATCAATTGCCGGAAGAAACCGATAAATGTTTTATCTTTGAGTTGATGACGCCTTACAATAGAATAGTTGTCCAGCAACAAAAAAATCAAATCGTGCTGCACGGGGTTCGCAACACTCAAACTCTGCTAGAAACAGACCCGAGTCTTTCGGCTAATAAATACGGCTGGGAATTGGTCGCATCCTATCCTT
The DNA here is from genome assembly GCF_000317475.1 of Oscillatoria nigro-viridis PCC 7112. Lineage (NCBI taxonomy): Bacteria > Bacillati > Cyanobacteriota > Cyanophyceae > Oscillatoriales > Oscillatoriaceae > Phormidium > Phormidium nigroviride. The sequence continues at coordinate 3,197,191 of NC_019729.1, read as the reverse complement.
TAACTAGCTGGAAAGAAGTTATCGAAGCGGCTCAACATTTAGACCCGATGGATTCGGAAGGGTATATTATCTGCGATGCTAACTTCAACAGAGTTAAAGTAAAGTCTCCGCAATATGTCGCGATTTCCCATCTGCGCGAAGGGTTTTCGACCCGCCGCCTGATAGAAATTGTTTTAACTAATGAAGGAGAAGAGTTTTTAGCTTATTTTCCTGAGTGGAGTGAGTTGTATCAAAAAGTTAAGGACAAATATCAATCTTTGGTTGAAGAAATCGAGGCAGCTTACCGACAGCACGAACATATCGAAGTTCAGAAAGATTTTGCATTAGCTGTGAAACATTTGCCGTATTCCGGGATTTTGTTTTCTTTGCGCGCCCGAAGAGTTGCGGGAGTGAAAGAAGCTCTCCGTGATGTTAATATCTATAAAATAGAGGAGCTATTGGGTTTAGATTACATCCACCTAGGATTGTGAAGAAGAAGGCATGACACGGATTTTGACAAGGATAAACGGATGAATTATCAAGCGTGAGGCAGATGTTTAAGGAAGAGGGAAGTTCGGCAACTAGCAATGTACGGGATGTAACGGATATAACGGATGGAATGAAGAGGTAAGTATTTAAACAATGCCCAATGCCCAATGCCCAATGCCCAATGCCCAATGCCCAATTACCAATTACCATGAAAAGAGTTATTGTACTTGTCGGTTTACCTGCTTCGGGAAAATCTCAATTTGCTAGGGAATTGCTGCTGTCTGAACCTGCAAAGTGGGTGCGTAGCAATAAAGATTTGCTCAGAGAAATGGCTCACGCTTCTCATTGGTCGCCGGCAAATGAAAAGTTTATTGTACAGTTGAGAGATACGATTATTTTGATGGCTTTGGAAAGCGGCAAGCACGTCATTGTTGATGATACTAATTTTGGGCCTCACATCGAGCATATCAAGGAGTTGGTTAAAGGTAAAGCTGTTGTCGAAGTTAATGATTCTTTCTTGCAAGTTCCGGTTGAGGAATGTATTAAACGGGATTTGAAAAGGCTTAATTCGGTGGGCAAAGATGTGATTATGAAGATGTACAATAAGTACGTGCGGGTTCCCGTTGGGCCGCCGGAATATAACCCGGATTTGCCGGATGCAATTATTGTTGATATGGACGGTACGCTGGCACTTCTCAACGGCAGAAATCCTTTTGATGCTTCAACGTGCGATCGCGATTTGCCCAATCCGCCCGTCTTAGATACCGTTCGCAAGTGGCAAACCAGCGCTAATATTATCGTAGTGTCGGGCCGAACAGATGACTGTCAGCCTCAAACTGAAAAATGGTTGCAGCAGTATGAGGTTAATTATGCCGCTCTTTATATGCGGAAAACCGGAGATATGAGGAAGGATGCAATTATTAAAGAGGAGTTCTATCGGTGGCATATTGCAGGGAAATATAATGTTAAGTTTGTCTTGGACGATCGCCAGCAAGTTGTTGATATGTGGAGAAGCTTGGGATTGACGGTATTCCAAGTAGATGAAGGGGATTTTTGACCTATGGTTTTTCTGACAATTGTCCCAGGCCTAATGCTACAATCAAAGTAACATTACAAAAATTTTGTTATGATAGCCATTCCCCAAAAACCCCAAAAAATGACGGTTGAGGAATATCTCGAATGGGAAGCTCAACAAGAGATTCGCCACGAATATGTCAACGGCGAAGTTTTTGCCATGACAGGCAGTACAATTCCTCATAACGATCTTGCACTTAACTTTTACACTGCATTACGCCCGCATCTGCGTTCCAGAGGCTGTCGGATGAACGTGTCAGATGTGAAATTGCAAGTCAGTTTTCAAAGCCGTTACTACTACCCTGATGTGATAGTCAGTTGCGACCCTCAAGACCTGGATTCCCGCAATTTCATTCAGAATCCTAAAATCATTGTGGAAGTTCTTTCTCCCAGTACAAGTGCTAAAGATCGGGATGAAAAATTCACTTGTTACCTAAAAATTCCTACTTTGCAAGAGTATATCTTGATTGATTCACAAAAGATTTTTGTTGAGCGTTACTGTCGGGGAGAGGGGAGAATGTGGCTGTACTATTCTTACACTGCTGGGGAGATTATCACTTTATCAAGCATTGAGTTTGATTTGCCGATCGAACTTTTGTATGAAGGTGTGGGATTTGAAACAGAAACAGAAACGTAAATGGGAATATTGAAAACCGCAATCTCTGTAGGGGCGGGTTCACCGAAATCTTTAACACAAATCAAACAATCCGATCGACCCGCCCTCCAACGCCCAATTTTACATCAACATTTGATTCAATAAATTAATAGTAAATTTGCATTTTCTATCCGCTGGGGGCGGGTTTAGGAGATTATTAATTTTTTCCATAGATGGTTGGTGAACCCGCCCCTACGGTTCATTGTTTTATCCCAATTTTATCTGGTGATGACTGGTGGGGGCGGGTTTAGGAGATTATTCATTTTCGCCATAGATGGTTGGTGAACCAGCCCCTACGGTTCAATTGTACCTGGTGTTGATTCAATACAGTTCAAACTACCGCGTCCAAGCCAGCCAGCGATTAAACAAATTTTTCACAAACGGCGTCAAACGAGTGCGATTGTAAGCATCTCCCGCTTTCCGAATTGCCTCAGCTTGCGTCGGATACGGGTGAATTGTGCTAGCAATCTTTCCCAAACCAATATTGTTAACCATTGCCAAAGTAATCTCGCCGATCGTATCCCCAGCGTGGCGCGCTACAATAGTTGCACCTAATATTTTATCGCTGCCTTTCTTGACGTGAATTTTCACAAATCCTTCCTCTTCGCCGTCAATAATTGCCCGATCGACTTGACTGAAAGGAATTAAAAATGTATCGACATCAATGCCTTTTTCCTTAGCCTCGCGATCGCCCAACCCGACGCGCGCAATTTCTGGATCTGTGTAAGTACACCAAGGTATCGTCAAAGCGCTGAGCTTTTTGCGCCCGAAAAATAGAGTGTTTTGAATTACCATCCTCGCAGCAAAATCAGCAGCGTGAGTAAATTTATGTTTCATGCAAATATCGCCGGCGGCATAAATGCGGGGATTAGTAGTTTGCAAATTGTCGTTGACAAATACGCCTGTTTGTGTATTGTATTCAACGCCAACAGCCTCCAGATTCAATCCTTCCACGTTAGGCGATCGCCCTGTACTCACAATAATTTCATCTACTGTTAGCGAGGCTTCCTTACCTTGACATTTATAATAAATTACCTTGCCTGCATTTGTTTTCTCAACGCGCTCTATTTGGGATTCTAGTATTAGTTGAATTCCTTCGCGTACAAAAGCCTGCTGCACGATTTTAGCAGCATCCGCATCTTCTTTGTCCAAAATCTGAGCATTTTTGTGCAGCAATACCACTTCCGAACCCAGCCGCCGAAAGGCTTGAGCCAATTCGCAGCCGATCGGCCCTGCGCCAATTACGGCCAAACGCTGAGGTCTTTCTGTAAGGTTAAAGACAGTTTCATTTGTCAGATACCCAGCTTCTTGTAAACCGGGAATTTGCGGTTGTAGCGCCCTTGCACCTGTAGCAATTACTGCTTTTTTAAACCGGAGAATTTGACCTGCAACTTCTATGGTAGAATTGCTAGTAAAACGACCGGAACCTAAGAAAACATCGACTCCTAATTTGTGCTGGTAGCGTTGAACAGAATCAACATCGCTGATTCCCGCCCTGATGCGGCGCAGCCGTTCCATCACAGCGGCAAAATCCACTTCTGCACCGTTAGAAACGTTAACGCCAAATTTACTGGCATTCCAGATATCTCCGACAATTCGGGAGGATCGAATCAGGGCTTTTGACGGCACGCAACCGACATTCAAACAGTCGCCGCCCATCAAATGTTTTTCAATCAAAGCAACTTTCGCGCCCAAACCTGCGGCACCTGCCGCCACAATTAATCCGGCGGGCCCCGCGCCAATTACTACTAAATTATAAGAACTAGCCGGCTGCGGATTTACCCAATCGGGCGGATGCAAATAGGAGACTAATTTCTGGTTGTGTTCGTCCATCGGGGGGACAGTTACGCGATCGACTTTTGATTGTGACATTGGCAAATCCTGCTAATTAAACACTTTCATCCAAAGCTTTGCGAGCAATCCGAGTGATAGACATAGTAACAGCGACAGTAGCAATAAAACTGATGATATTAATCAACCATTTTACTGCTGAATCTTGGGGATTTGTATACAGAGTTTCCGTGCCTATCGCAGCAATATCTCCCACCAAAGAACCCGAGTAAACGTACATAATTGTACCCGGTATCATGCCAAAGGAACCCAGCACGTAATCTTTCAAAGAAACCTGAGTAATTCCCAGAGCGTAATTCAATAAATTGAAAGGAAATAAAGGACAAAGACGAGTCAAAAAAACTATTTTTAATCCTTGTTGGGAAACTGCGCGATCGAGAGCTTTAAACTTGGGGTGAGATTCCATATATTTTACCACGCGATCGCGGCACAAATAGCGCCCGATCGCAAAAGCAAATACAGCACCTAAAATCGACGCCGCAAATACGTAAACTGAACCCCACCACAAACCAAAAATCGCCCCCCCTCCCAGCGTCAGCACCGAACCCGGTACAAACAGCACAGTAGCCAAGTTGTAAGTAGCTACAAAAGCCACCGGCCCCCACCACCCTAAATCCTCGATCCGCATTAACACAGTTCTCAAAACATCTTGAACGCAGGCAGATCTAGTTGCTACAATTAAGAGAGCGAGCAAAAGTGCGATCGAAAAAAACAACACGATGCGTTTAAATTTTACCCTAGCATAATCTTGGATTCGTTCTTTTGCCATGATTCACCCGCAAATATTTATCAGCATTATACTCGCAACTTAAATTATTACTGTAAACTACCCTAAAAGCGATCGTCATGACACAAAAAGCCCAACTTCCAATCCCCCAATTTTTCGAGCCCAAAAAAGTAGGCGAAGTCTGGCGAGTCCCCTACCGAGAACGCGCCACCCAAGCGAAAGATTGGGCAAAGCAGCACAGCATCCAGCCCGCCGCTAGCGACAAAAACCGCATTTGTTTGATGATAATCGATGCCCAAAATACCTTTTGCCTGCCCGAATTTGAACTATTTGTGGGCGGGCGTTCCGGTAGCGGTGCTGTCGATGACAACCTGCGGCTGTGCGAATTCATTTATCGCAATTTAAAGGCAATTACAACCATTGCGCCGACAATGGATACCCACACCGCCATGCAAATTTTTCATCCAATCTTTTGGATCGATGAAGCAGGCGAACACCCCATACCAGCGGCAACTTCTATTACACTGGAAGATGTCCAAAAAGGCATTTGGAAAGTCAATCCCGCCATCGCCCACAGCATCAGCGGGGACAATTTTTCAGCACTGGAAAAACAGGCTTGCCACTACGTCAAAAAACTCAGCGACGATGGGAAATATCCCCTGACAATTTGGCCCTATCACTCGATGCTGGGCGGCATCGGACACGCCCTGGTTTCTGCGGTGGAAGAAGCAGTATTTTTTCATACTATAGCCCGCAACAGCCAAGCACTTTTTGAAATCAAAGGCGGGAATCCGCTAACAGAAAACTATTCGGTTTTGCGGCCGGAAGTTTTAGAGGGATTCGACGGCAATCCGATTGCGGAAAAGAATGCTAAGTTGATCGATAAATTGCTCGATTTTGATGCAGTAATTATTGCCGGACAAGCCAAAAGTCACTGCGTTGCTTGGACAATTGATGATTTGTTAACGGAAATTTTGGCGCGAGACCCGAATTTGGCAAAAAAGGTTTATTTGCTGGAAGATTGCACTTCGCCTGTGGTTGTTCCGGGTGTTGTTGATTTTACGGAACAAGCAGATGCAGCTTTTCAAAGATTTGCGGCGGCGGGAATGAATGTGGTTAAATCTACTCAGTTAATTCTGGGCGATTAAAGACGAGGGTTTTCTGTTGGGGTTTTGAGTGCAAAAAAAGTATACATGATTAACCAGAGGCGGTAATTTTTGTTAGCTTGGCACTCTGCTGCGATCGCATTTAACTGATAGCTTATGATATCATATCCGAAACGCACACTGACTAGAGAAGTTTAATCAAGGAGTTTCCCGATGACTGAAAGCGAAATTTATAGTGTTGTTCTGTTTCGGGATGCGAGTGTGCGAGCAATTTCAAAACTCTCGGTGGCCATCGCCACGACTCTTCTGAGCACAGTTGTAACTGCAACCCAAGCCGGCGCAGTTCCCGTCACCTACGATTTCATCGTCACTGTTACCAAAGGCGGGTTAGCCGGCAATTCCTTCAACGGTTCTTTCACCTACGATGATGCAAAATTGAAGGGAACTGGAGTGGAAGAATTGGGAATTGCTGAGGGATTAACAACCTGCATTAATTACCTGGGACGCACTTATCGCGAAACCGATGATACCAGTTACCCTAACTTTCCTACACTCAGATTTGAGGATGGCAAAATCGCGCAACTAAACTTTTGGGTTCAGCCGAATCAGCGAGTTAGTTGGTGGAATTCAAATGGATGGGAAGTCAAACTTTCTGAGCCTCAAATGACCGATTCAACTGTTCCCAACTGTCAAAAACGGTGAGGCGCAGCAAAGGTGCGATCGACCGTAAGAATAGAGGAGGAATTAGATGCAACTGCCTGCGCTTGCGGTAATTTCATGCAGCCACACTACCAAGGTGCGATCGCCGATCGTCTGCTGGGGCGATCGAATCTTTGCGATCGCTATGAACGAATGATATCATGTGCGATCGAGCGATAAAAAGGGCGGGTTTTGGAGATTGGAGATTGTTGGCAGATATTTTTCGTGAGGGGAGCCCCTACGGTATTAGGGGTAATAGACCGGACATAATATGACTCAAAGATTGTTTGAAAAAAAACCGCATGATTCCTATTTTCTGTCGTCAATAGTGCGTCGGCGCTTGATTATTTTTAATAACTATTTCCCATCCAATCGAGGGGTTCCTTCCAAAAAACTGCCGCTCAACATTAACTCAGTCATCCGGTCTAAGTTGCCGCTGATTTTTAATTTTTTGTCTTTTTGAAAGCGCTCAATATCTGCTTGCAAATTACCAGAATTATATCCTAATTTACTCAAATAGTCAATAGCTTGCTGGTTGCTTAACAAGATATCCGCAGACCGGAAAATCGGCACGTATTGCTCGCGCCAAATGTAGGCAAAAGTTGCCCTATCTAAATAGAAAATCCGACCTCGTGCCGGGTCTCCAATGGCAGCTACACTGTCATTCATTCCCAGCAAAGCGACCGCGTGGGGTAGCTTCCGAGGGCCGTCAAACAGCCAAACTGCTAGCACTCCGGGGCGATTAATTTGCTGAATTTGCTCCCAAGTTGGCGTTAGTTCGATCGCATTTACGCCCAAAGCTCTTGCTGCTATAATTAACTGCGGCATCGAAGTTCCCAAGCGACTCGTCCCGGCAAAACGCGCTACACTCGATTCCCTCGCATCGATTCCCCAACGCCTTAACACTGTTGCTAGGGCGGCGGGGGCGCAACTGCTGTTAGATGTTTGCCGAAACACACCGTTTGGCTGCAAATTATCTATTAAATCAGCATAAATTGGCGCCATAAAATAGTTTTCAGCGCCTGTAAATCCTGCCAATCCCAAGCAACCAATTAAGATGACTGCGATTACTTGCGATCGCGCTGTCAACCAACTTATACTAAAGCCAATACCGCAGACTCCCATCAGCATCACCCTGAGCAAAGTCCAAGTAACTCGCATCCCGTGAAAGCGCCACTCGATCGGCAAAGCAGGCATTTGAGGCAGATTTAGAGCCAGTAGCAGCAAGGCAATATAAAAACCCAAAAACAGCAGGGCGATCGAATTTCTCCCCTTAAACAAATCATTAGCCGTCACTCCCGATCGAACTAACACCCGCCCGAACCGCATTCCCCAGAGAAAAAGCACCGAACCCAGCACCAGCGTCACTACTATTTCCATAAGTTCAGAATTTGATCGCTTAACTAGGTTGTAACATTTATGCGATCGACTTGGAGGCAAATCAAGAGTGGGAGAGAGGAAGAGTGGGGGAGAGAATTTGACGATGTTTGGGTTTCGTTCCTCAATTTATCGCTACAATCGAATAAACAGGATTTATCCAAAATCGCAGCAGGTAAAATAACCCTTAATCCTAAAGGCTGTGACCTGACCTGCATAGCTTCCTCGATATTAAGTTTTGCCAGATTTTTATCGAGCGGTCTGAGTCAATTGTTGAGTTAGTAAAGCAAGGAAAGCAAAAAGAAGCGCTGGAAGTTTTTTCCACCAAAAAAGGGGCATTAATTGTGAATGAGTATTAGGAATTAAATAACTACTTTGGTGAAAAAGATCCCGAAATTATTGAGGCTGCAACTTCCCGCGCAAAAGTCAACAACTCATCAAGGAGTAAACAGTTAAATGTCGCCAAATATTATTCGGCTTAGTAAAGTAGTTCCGTTGGGCTTCTGCTCCATTTTTGTGTTAATGATTGGTATGGGATTTATAACTAAATTGAGTATGGATAATTTAGCCGAATCTATTGAGTTGCAAACCCACACTTATGTAGTCAAGACCAATTTGCAAGCCATAGAAAAAAATTTAGTGGATGCTGAAACAGGACAGCGCGGGTTTATATTCACTGGTAAGGAGGAATTTTTAGATCCTTACAAAAAGGGGACAGTCGCCTTTAATCAAACAGTCAACGAGACAAAAGAGTTAATAAAAGATAACCCTGAACAAGTTAAAAGATTAGAGGAAGTTGAAAAAGTTGGTCAGCAAAAACTAGATGAATTAGCGGAAACTATATCCCTGAAAAGGGCTGGGAAAGAACCAGAACTAAGAGCATTGGTGATTTCAGGTAAAGGCAAGATATTTATGGATGAAATCAGGGATAAGCTGGCAGAAATGCTTAAGGTAGAAGATAATCTACTGCTTCAAAGAACAAAAAAAGCAAAACAGTCGGAGCAATTAGCGACGACTGTTTCTATAGGAGGTACGGTTGTTGCTGTAGTATGGGGTTCATTTATTATATTATTTATTTTTTATAAAATTATCCGACCAATCAATCAGGTAGCAAATACGATCGCCAGTTCTTCCACAGAGATTGCTGCCACAGTTGAAGAACAGGAACGCACAGCCGCACAGCAATCTAGCTCTGTAAATCAAACTACAATCACAATGGATGAGTTGGGCGCGGCTTCCCAACAATCAGCCCAGCAAGCCCAAGCTGGTGCGGAATCTGCACGGCAAGCTTTAAAGATAGCTGAAAAGGGAACCCTAGCAGTGGAGCAAACCCTGGAATCGATGAGAATTTTGAAAGAAAATGTCGGGGCAATGGCCGCACAAATTCTGCGATTGAGCGAACAAACCCATCAGATTGGCAATATCTCTACTGATGTCACAGATTTAGCCAATCAAACAAATATGCTGGCACTGAATGCCTCAGTAGAAGCAGTCCGGGCGGGCGAAAACGCCAAAGGTTTTACTGTCATAGCCACAGAAATCCGCAAACTAGCAGATCAAAGTAAGGAATCTGCCGAGAAGATTAACCGCCTTGTCGATGATATCAAAAATGCGATCGATTCCACCGTAACAGTGACAAAGGAAGGTACTAAAACAGTAGAACAAGGAACCAAAATTAGTCAAGAAACGGCAGCAGCTTTCTCGGCAGTAGCAAATGCTGTTAACAATGTGGTATTGAACAATCAACAAATTTCTCTAACTGCCCAACAACAAGCAGTTGCCATTCAACAAGTAGTCGATGCTATGAACAGCCTCAACCTAGCGGCAAAAGAAACCGCTAGTGGTATTACTCAAACCAAATTAGGCACTCAACAATTGAACGATGCCGCCCAAAATCTCAATTCAATTGTCTAAAGGGCGCTTAGTCTTTTGGGCGAGCCCACTAGCAATTGATAGCATTGAGTCAATCGATTTGAGATTTTAGATTAAAGATTAAAGAATTCAAGCATTGACCCCACGGATCGAGTCGGGGGTTCCTCGATCGGATACAGATTTTTTATTTCTGGACGGATGAATCCGGGGGCTTGTATCCTGGATGCTTGATTGTCATGAATTGATCTGGCAGCCCTCCCAGCTTGTCAAACATCCGGCATCCAAGTTAAAACGATCGCAGGCTATGGCATCGCGAAAGCCAGGGCGAGCGAATTTCTGCCCTTAAACAAATCCTCTTCTGTAACGGACGATCGAACTAACACCCGCCCGAACCGCATTTCCCAGACTAACAGCACCGAACCCAGCACCAGCGTCACGACTATTTCTATAAGTTCAGAATATGGTCGCTTAACTGGGTTGTAACATTTATGCGATCGATAACTCCTGACTCGCGCTCAATAATGAATCCGTGTATCCGTGACTTCCGTGTCGTCCCTTTCTTCAACCCAACCTAAAACTTGCAAAATGTCAAGGGGATCGATCGACTTTTCCCCACCTTAGCCACCAAGTCCCAAACAAGATTTAGCGTCGCAAAAAATTCCCCAAATCTCTTGCCGCAAACGGACACATCCGTTGTAATATAGATGTAAGTCACAGCCCGTTAAAGCAATCAACAAAAAATTAAGCCGCTCAATATATTCACGCTCCAACGAGCGATGAGTTGTATTGAGCGCGCCTCTTAAGGAGCGATCGAAGCTCGTCAGATACCCCAAATATTCAGGAAGAATCATGCCATCAAGAGCCGCCAACGATGTAGACGTAGCAGAGCAATATTGGCACTACCTAGAAATATCCAAGGTTGCAACTATCTTAGAAACCAACCTGGAAAACGGCTTAGAACCGACAGAAGCCAACCGTCGCCAACAGAAATTCGGGCCCAACGAACTAACGGTTAAAGCAGGGAAACCAGCCTGGTTAAAATTTATCCTGCAATTTAACCAACCCCTCCTGATCATCTTGCTGAGTGCAGGTTTAATCAAAGCAGCGATCGGAGAATGGCTAAACGCTAGCGTAATTTGGGGCGTAACAACCACCAACGCTACTATTAGTTTCATCCAAGAAGCTGGAGCAGAGAAAAAAATTGAAGCCCTAGCCCAAGCTGTCACCACAGAAGCCACAGTCATTCGGGGCGGCAAAAAATTAAGAATTCCCTCCAAAGAACTCGTTGTCGGCGACTTAGTAATCCTGACTTCCGGCGACAAAGTACCGGCAGACTTGCGCTTAGTGAAAGTGCGCGACTTGCAAATCGACGAATCGGGACTCACCGGGGAATCTGTTGCTGTCGAAAAAGAATTAGGACTATCTGGAGACTTGGTTCTGCCACAAGAAACGCCACTAGCAGAACGGGATAACATGGCCTATGCCGGCAGTTTTGTCACTTTTGGCCAAGGTAGCGGCATCGTAATTGCGATCGCCAATAAAACCGAAACCGGCAAAATCTCCCAACTATTAGATCGCCACATCGACCTCACCACCCCCTTAACCCGCAAATTCAACCAATTCAGTCAAAACTGGCTGTTATTCGTGTTGGGAATGGCAACCTTGACCTTCGCAGTCAGATTGGGGCGGCCAGTCCCTGCGGGAGTTTCAGCCTTTAAAGAAGCAGTCGAACCCGCAGTAGCCCTGATTGTCGGCGCAATTCCCGAAGGCTTGCCCGCCGTCATCACCGTCACCCTAGCCGTAGGCGTTTCCCGGATGGCAAATCGCCACGCGATCGTCCGCAAATTGCCCGCAGTGGAAACCCTCGGCGGCGCTACAGTCATCTGTTCCGACAAAACCGGAACTTTGACGGAAAACCAAATGACGGTGCAAGAAATCTATGCTGGCGGCGAATCCTACTTCGTTACGGGTACGGGATACAGCCCCGAAGGTGAAATTCAACTCAACCAACTGCCAATTACTGTCAGCCAAGCTCCAACTTTGCAAGAATGTTTGCAAGCTGGACTCCTTTGCAACGACTCTCACTTGGAATTTAAAGATGATGATTGGATAGTCGTCGGAGATCCGACAGAAGGAGCGTTAATTGCTGTTGGCAAAAAAGCCGAATTGAGCCAGCAAACTTTGTCCAAGTCAATGCCGCGGCTGGATTCAATTCCCTTTGAATCTCAGTTTCAATACATGGCGACGCTGCACCGAACTCCCACTGGCAAAATTTTGTACGTCAAAGGTTCAGTAGAATCAATTCTCGGCCGCTGCGGTTCCAGTCTCGATACCCAAGGAAATCCGGTAGAAGTCGATCGCGCACAAATTCACCATCAAGTCGATGAAATGGCAAAGCAAGGCTTGCGCGTCTTGGCTTTAGCGAAAAAGCCCGTACCCCAAAGCCAAAATTCCGTCGATCACTCGGATTTGGAGTCAGGGCTGATTTTCTTGGGACTCCAAGGTATGATCGACCCGCCGCGGGCTGAGGCGATCGCAGCCGTCCAAGCTTGTCAAACCGCCGGCATCCAAGTCAAAATGATTACCGGCGACCACATCGCTACAGCCAAGGCGATCGCCCGCCGCATGGGATTCCGCAAAACCAAGCACCACAGGGAACTTGTAGCCTACACCGGCGCTCAACTGGCCGAAATGAGCAAGCAGGAACTCGGCGAAGCCGTAGAAGCCGGCTCAGTTTTTGCCCGCGTCGCCCCAGAACAAAAACTCCGCCTGGTAGAAGCTTTGCAGCAAAAAGGCGAAATCGTGGCGATGACGGGAGACGGCGTTAACGACGCGCCCGCCCTCAAACAAGCCGATATCGGGATTGCGATGGGCAGCGGTACTGAGGTTTCTAAGGAAGCCGCCGACATGATTCTTACCGATGATAACTTTGCGTCGATCGAATCTGCTGTCGAAGAAGGGCGATCGGTTTACAAAAACCTGCTCAAAGCAATCAGCTTCATTCTCCCAGTCAACGGCGGAGAATCGATGACAATTTTGCTCAGCACCCTCCTCGGTCGAGAATTGCCGATTTTGTCGCTACAAATTCTCTGGCTGAATATGCTCAACTCGATCACCATGACTGTGCCCCTGGCTTTCGAGCCCAAGTCAGCGGGAGTCATGAAACAGCAGCCCCGACCGGTAAACGAACCTTTCCTCACCGGAAATCGGATCAAGCGGATCGTCGCTATTTCTCTTTACAACTGGACTCTGATTTTCGGAATGTTTGAATGGGTGCGCCAAGCGGATTGGGGAACTTTGGCACTGGCCCGCACGATGGCGATTCAAGCTTTGGTAATGGGGAGAATTTTTTACCTGTTGAGTCTCAGCCAGTTGCTGCCTTCTTTGATTGCTAAGTTTAGCGGTTCTAAGGAAGAAGTTAGCGGCGCTCCCGCCCTCGGTGTAGGAATTGTTCTGGCGGTGATTTTGCAGATCATCTTTGCTAACTCTCCGTTTGTCAATCGCATATTTGAGACGGCTCCGATGAATCTGGATCAGTGGCTGATTTGCTTCGGTGTCGCTCTGCCGATGATCGGTGTTGCTCTCTGGGTCAACCGCTTCGATCCACCGAACTAATCGAATTTGTAGGTACTGACACCGATTAGTAATTTCGGGTGTTCAGAAACCGGGTTTCTTGAAGAAACCCGGTTTCTCTGTTTTACAGAAATCGAGCCTGAAAGCCCACGTCATATGATATCCGGTAAATCACTTACGATTAAGCGACAATTTTAGTCCACCAATGAAAACCAGTTAACCGTGTGAAAACAGCACATCCTTATAATAATAAAAATTTCTGTATAATTCACTACAATTAACGGCTGAAAAAAGTAAATATATATTAACAAAGTAAATGTGTGGTGGTGGCGATATTTGCCGCTTATTGACAAGAGATTTTAATGACCCCCGATCGCCATTCGCTACAACCTTTACCCAGCAGGTCTTGGTTTGAAGCAGTTTTGATAAGCAAACCCGATCGCTCTTCCCAACGGCTCCTTATCGATACAGGGCTGTTTCATTCTCAGGAAAACCAGCGTTTTGTACGGGTCATGCCCTGAATGCCGACCCTCTCCATCCACTATTTATTAAGCATTTGGTGGGATTGGGAAAAGCGAGGGGGGATTGCCCCTACAAGAGAATGAAACAGCCCTGCTTATCGATAGCACAGTCCTAAAAGATTTACTTATCAATCAAATTTAATAATTGTTTTATAATTTACGCAAGAGTACGGTAAGCTAATAACGATGCCGAAAAAACGTGCGGCTCGCAAAAAGTGAGTTCACACAACTCGGTCGATCGTCGAAATATTGAGTTAATCAAAAGTGTAAAATCAGCAGGGATAGTTTAAAGACTTATGCTAGCGATAAATCTTTTGCTCCCTCCTGCCAAGCAGCGCTCAAAACAGGTCGCTAAATTCCATTAGCGAACAGAAAAAAAGCGCATTGATAAACTTCAGTGATGTCGTTACAGAAGATTATGTATTGCAGCGAGGCTAGGCTATGACAAAATTTTCAGAGCAATTTTCCAGACGTAAATTTATCGTCACCGCAGGTGCATCTGCCCTGGGTTCAATACTGCTCAAAGGCTGTTTGGGCAATCCCCCAGAACCCGGTGCTACTGCCGGTGCTGGCGCAGGGACAGCACCCGCTGCCACCTCAGTAATGGCTGTTGCCAACGAGAAAAGAGTCGAAGGAATTGAAAGCACTAAAATCACATTGGGATATATCCCGATCGTCGAAGCAGCACCTTTAATCATTGCCCAAGAAAAAGGCTTTTTTGCCAAATACGGCATGACTGAGGTAACAGTTGCCAAGCAAGCAAACTGGGGTTCGGCAAGAGATAACGTAGAAATTGGATCGGCAGGCGGCGGTATAGACGGCGGCCAGTGGCAAATGCCGATGCCTTATCAAATTAGTAAAGGTCTGATCACCAAAAACAGCGTCCAAATCCCGATGTATGTTCTGGCCCAGTTGAACACTCAGGGAAATGGAATTGCGCTCGCCGGAAAACACAAAGGCAAAGGTCTGGGACTTAAACTAGATCAAGCGGCCCAAGACTACATCAAAGGCCTCAAACAAGCAGGCACGCCCTTCAAAGCAGCCTACACCTTCCCCAAAGCCAATCAAGACTTCTGGATTCGCTACTGGCTAGCAGCTAACGGCATAAATCCCGACACAGAAGCCGAGTTGCTAACAGTACCGTCAGCGCAAACCGTAGCCAACATGAAAACCGGCAGCATGGACGGTTTCAGTACCGGCGACCCCTGGCCGCTGCGGATTGTCACAGAGGACATCGGCTTCATGTCCGCCCTCACGGGTCAAATCTGGAAAGATCACCCCGAGGAATATCTCGCTATTCGCGGCGACTGGGTAGACAAACACCCGAAAGCCACCGAAGCCCTGCTAGCAGGACTGATCGAAGCCCAGCAGTGGTGCGACAAACCAGAAAATCGCCCCGAATTAATTGCCATTACTTCTGGCAGAAACTTCTTTGACGTACCTCCGGCAATTTTGACACCTCCCTACCAGGGCAAGTACATGATGGGTGACGGCCAACCAGAGATCGACGATTTCAAGATGAGTCCGCTGTACTGGAAAGACGGCATCGGCAACGTTTCCTATCCCTACAAGAGTCACGATTTGTGGTTCTTAACGGAAAGCGTGCGCTGGGGTTTCTTGCCAACAACAACCTTGGCAGATTCTAAGACAATCATCGATAAAGTCAACCGAGAAGATTTGTGGAAAGCCGCAGCAAAATTAGCCGGAGTTGCTGATGCTGACATTCCGAAAAGTACGTCTCGGGGCGTTGAGAAGTTCTTTGACGGTACAGAATTTAATCCGGCTCAGCCAGAAGCTTACCTCAAGAGTTTAGCAATTAAAAAAGTGTGATGGGGTCTTAGCTTCCCATAATTTAGTCTCGAAAAAAACAGCAGAAACATAGGAGATTACCAGGATGGCTGTCAGCACAAATCGGAGAGGCGGAGTCGATGTCCAAGGAGCATTTGGCGAGTTTTGGAAGAAGAATTCCCCGAATATCTTGCCGCCAATTTTGGGAATAATTGGATTTATGTTAGTTTGGCAATTCCTGTCAAGCACCGGACTGATCAAACTACCGGGACCGATCAGTGTGTGGACTGACGAACGGACGCGGATTTTGTTGCTGTATCCTTTCATGAATTCCAAAACCTACGGCATCGGGTTGTTTTGGCAAACTTTGGCTAGTTTGGAACGGGTGGCAAAAGGCTACACTCTAGCCGCTGCTGTGGGAATTGCTGGGGGTGTTTTGGTAGGTACAAATCCGCTTCTGAACAAGGCTTTAGACCCAATTTTTCAGTTTTTGCGGATGGTTGCGCCTTTGGCTTGGGTGCCCATTGCCCTGGCTGCACTGCAACAAAACGAACCTGCTGCTTTGTTCGTGATTTTTATCACCTCAGTTTGGCCGATTTTAATCAACACGGCTGAAGGTGTTCGCCAAATTCCCGACGATTACAACAACGTGGCGAAAGTGCTGCAGCTTTCTCGTCAGGAATATTACATGAATATTTTGTTTCCGTCGGCGCTTCCTTATATCTTCACAGGATTGAGAATTGCGATCGGGCTGGCTTGGCTGGCGATTATTGCAGCGGAAATTGTGATGTCGGGGATTGTGGGTATCGGCTTCTTTATTTGGAATGCTTACCAGCAAAACTACATCAGCGAAATTCTGTTAGCGGTGTTCTACATTGGGGCTGTTGGTTTGTTGCTCGATCGCATGATGGCTTGGTTGCAGCAAAAGATTGCTCCCCCTCAAGGAAAGTAGCTAATTCGATGGGTTAACGGTTGACTGTTGACTGTTACAGGAATTACGAATGACGGTTGACTGTTACAGGAATTACGAACTCAAAGGCTCAGAAACCTGTTTTTTAAACTATTGTTGAGGGATTAAACAAAGTATTTTGATTAGTTTAAAAACCAGTTTTAGCCATCCAGTAATGTATTAACTATTAGCTGTTGTATATCAACCGCGAACAGTCAACAGTCAACCCCGAACAGTCAACAGTCAACCGCGAACAGTCAACAGTCAAGAATCAAGATCTAGCGAAATAACAAACCTACAAAAAAGGCAAGAAAATCATGTCTGTTTTGATTGCAGTAGAACAACTCGAAAAAGTTTTTAATTTATCAGACGGTGGCACATACATAGCCCTGAAAGGCATCGATCTGGAAATTCAAAAAGGCGAATTTATCTCATTAATAGGACACTCCGGCTGCGGTAAATCTACACTGCTAAATATGGTGGCAGGTTTGGATTTGCCGACATCCGGATTGGTGACAATTGACGGGCAAAGAATCACCCAACCAGGCCCCGATCGCATGGTAGTATTCCAAAACTATTCCCTGCTACCTTGGCGGACGGTCAGAGAAAACATTACCCTAGCCGTAGACTCGGTAATGAGTGGCTTACCCAAAGCCGAACGCCTCGAAATCATTCAAAAACACATCGATATGGTGGGCTTAACTCCCCACGCCGAAAAACAACCTGCATTGCTATCAGGGGGACAAAAACAGCGCGTGGCGATCGCCCGTGCTCTGGCCCTGCGCCCCAAACTGTTACTCTTAGACGAACCCTTCGGTGCTTTGGATGCTTTGACTCGCGGCAACTTGCAAGAAAAGTTGATGGAAATTTGCCAAGAGTACGAAATCAGCGCCCTGATGGTAACGCACGATGTGGATGAGGCAGTGTTGCTGAGCGATCGCATCGTCATGCTCACCAACGGCCCAGAATCGAAGATTGGCGGCATTCTCGAAGTAGACATCCCCCGCCCCCGCAAACGGATGGAAGTAGTCTCGCACCCCAGCTACTACGCTCTGCGTAGCGAAATGATTTACTTCCTCAACCAGCAGAAGCGCGTCAAAAAACTGCGGGCGCGGAAAGTACCCGCGATCGCCCGCCACGGGCTGGAAAAAGTCAACCTCGAACTCGGCTTTATTCCGCTGGCAGCCTGCGCTCCCCTCGCTGTCGCCAAAGAAAAAGGCTTTTTTGCCAAACACGGGCTCGATGAAGTCCACCTCGTGCGGGAAACAAGCTGGCGCGGCATTGTAGACGGCATCGCCGCAGGTTACTTAGACGCAGCTCAAATGCCCTCTGGGATGGCGATGTGGTTGAGCTTGGGGGGCCACCAAGAGAAGCCGATTCCGACGGTTACAGCCCTCACCATGAGCCGCAATGGCAACGGAATTACCCTCGCGAGGCGCTTTTACGACCAAGGGATCTACACTCTGGCAGACTTTAAAAAAATGCTCCAGAGAACGCCCGCGCAAACGCACCGTATGGGCATCGTTCACCCTTCTTCGATGCACAACCTGTTGCTGCGTTACTGGCTGGCTTCCGGGGGCATTGACCCGGATCGCGATGTGTTGCTGAAAAATATCCCACCGGCTCAGATGATCGTTGACTTGCAGGGCGGCACTATTGACGGTTTCTGCGTCGGCGAACCTTGGAACTTGCGGGCCTCGATGGAAGGAGTCGGCTTTACGGTGGCGACGGATTTGGAACTGTGGCCGGGGCATCCGGGAAAAATTTTGGGGGTGCGGGAAGACTGGGCAAATGCTTATCCCAACACTCACATTGCTCTAGTCAAAGCTTTGCTGGAAGCTTGCCACTATTGCGCCGATCCAAATCACGCCGCCGAGGTTTCGGAAATTGTCGCGGGAAGGGAGTACGTGGCTACCGATAAGAGTTACATCCAACTCGGCGACCCGAAATCTTCTGCTTGCAACCTCGATACTCCGATGCGGGAATACGCCCACCACTTGTTTTCTGGAGAGGGGGTGAATCGCCCGAGCCGCACCGAACAACTCTGGCACATGGTGCAGATGGCGCGCTGGGGCGATACTGTGTTCCCGCGCAACTGGGTGGAAATTCTGGAACGGGTGGTGCGAGTCGGTGCGTTCAGCACGGCGGCGCGAGAGCTGGGGATGGCTGATATTACTTACACTCGCGGTTCTCTCAGCTTGTTTGACGGTTCGGTGTTTAACGCTGACGATCCGATCGGCTATCTCAACAATCTGGCGATTAAACGCGATTTCACGATGGCGGAAGTTATACTCGATTCCGGCCGCCGAGCTGCTTAGAGCGGTTTTTAGTTGGATAAAAACAGGGTAATTGCTAATTGTTAGTTGTTGGTTTTTAGCTGTTAATTGTTAACTGCTAATTCTAGTTAGTAATTGCCTCTTCATTCTTCCCTCTTGCCTGTTCCTTCTTCCTTCGCCCATCACCCACTCACAATTTCCTAAACCCATGCTCAACACCACTAAAAATCAGACGAACACCAAAACTCAAATCCAGCGGGGAAAAGGCCGCCGCCAGCCTTTTTTGGTGATGGACAGTGTTTACAAAGAATATCCAAACGGTTACAGGGCTTTAGAAAACGTCAATCTGAATGTAGCTGAGGGAGAGTTTATTGCTCTGATCGGACACTCGGGCTGCGGCAAATCAACACTGTTAAATATGGTGTCCGGTTTTAGCCATCCGAGCCGGGGCACCGTGACGATTAACGGGCAGCGGATTACGAAGCCGGGGCCCGATCGCATGGTGGTGTTTCAGGGTTACGCTTTGCTGCCTTGGCGGACGGTGTTTGAAAATGTTTATTTGGCGGTTAATTCTGTATTTCCGAATAAGTCGAAGGTCGAAAAAAATGCGATCGTCAATGAGCATTTGGCGATGGTGGGATTGACAGAAGCTGCCCAGAAAAGACCGCCGCAAATTTCGGGGGGGATGAAGCAGCGGGTTTCGATCGCCCGGGCTTTGGCAATTCGCCCGAAAGTGCTGATTTTAGACGAACCTTTTGGTGCTCTGGACGCAATTACTAAGGAGGAATTGCAGGAAGAATTGCTGAAAATCTGGAACGATCACCGCTGTACGGTGTTGATGATTACTCACGATATTGATGAAGCGCTGTTTTTGGCCGATCGACTGGTGATGATGACTAACGGCCCGTCGGCGACAATTGGCGAGGTTCTGGAGATTCCTTTTCCGCGTCCGCGCGATCGGGTTCAAATGATGGAAGATCCTGAATACTACAATTTGCGGAACTACGCCCTAGATTTCCTGTTCCGTCGTTTTGCACACGATCACGATGCTTAGGGATGAGAATTAAATAAAATCCACTTTTCATGACTGTTGTGGGATGGGCGTCCCGCCCGTCCTTTCTGGGCGGGCGGGACGCCCATCCCACAAGAAAAAAGGGAAATTATTTAATTGACGATCCTTAATCGGTTGGCAAATCAAAGTTAAAGAGGAGAATTATGAGACTTCTCGAACAATTTTAATTCTTGTGCGGAGTAGGCGTTGGGCATCCTGCCGGCCCAAGACGAGCTGTTTTGCAGAAGTCTATTGAAAAGTTGAAGCCCCAGCGTTCCCCGATGTCAGGGGAACATCGCTGCGGGCGCAATTTTCCCGATCCGGTTGGGTCAACTGAAGCTTAATGGTGGGCGAGAAGTTTTTTCGGACGTTCGGATCTTTTTCCGATATTTTACGTCTACCAGCGGAGAGACCCGATTGCCTAGCTCTCGGTAAGCTGGCATGAACAGAGCCCACCTTCGATCGAGGGTGGGCTTCTTCTTCATGTTATTAACAGTTTTTGGGCGATCGAGGGTTGGTGCATTCCACCCTTTGAACTGGCACACTGCGGGACGTTGATTCGTGTTTGATGAATTAGTGTTTTTGTCAATATAGCGGTTTTCAGTTGAGTGAAGTACAGACGATCGGGTAGGGAAACGGCCGATCCTAAGTCCGGCGCGGGGCTCTGTGACTGTTAACAATTGGTCTAAGCTGAGGATTGTAGCCAGACTTTTTTAAATTGGTATTACTCAGGTTTGCACGGAAAACTCCTCTGGGTCAATATCCCAATTTACCCAGCGAATTGCTTCTTGAGCCGTTAGCACATTTGGCGGCACTCGCAAAGCGTGAATGTGTCCCGTGCTCGGACAGGTCATTTTTAACAAGTAAATCGGCTCAACATCGGCGTTATCGATTTTTAATAGCGTGTATTGTTGGTAGGGGTAGCCCTCCGTGGCTACCCAACTATCTAATTCTACTGCTTGGAGTTCGCAGCAAATGCGATCGTAACCAATTCTCTCAATTAATACTCGACGCAGTTCGGCATTTGATTCCGATAAAAGCCATTCTGCTTGCCACAAATCGGGGTGTACTTTTCCGTATTTTTCCGGTAATTTAACGCCGTGGTGAAAGTATAAACTGTAGCCGTCCGCAAAGGCGATCGCCGGTTCTCCTTCAGCGTGTAGGCGATTTTCAGCGTCAAAGCGGATGTGTAAAGGGCGATCGCAAATTAGGCAAACTTTTTCAAACGGAAATATCCAACCGCAATCCTCGAACAACTGTTGCTTGCAGCGAAATAGTTCTTGTGCTTTCTCGTCGAGAGTAACACCAAATTTCGAGATCAAAAATTCAGTCAAATGAATTTCTTTTACCAGATCACTAGAGGTTAGTCGCTTTAGATAGTTAGAATGTGAGTGGAAAATTCCCACAGATTGTGAGTAATTTATTGCCAATGTATCAAATTCAAACAGGAGAATGCGCTCCGCATCCGGCTTTAGTATTATTGCATGCCACAGCACCTCCCACAACACTGGATTTAATCCTACATCCACCGATTGAAATAGCTCCTCAAACAGCGAAGTTCCCCATTCTACTAAATTGCCAGCCTCTATTTCCAATGACATTTGCGTGCTATCGAACAGAGACTTCAACCACTGAATCGATCCTACATCAACTGATTGAAATATCTCCTCGAAATCCGATGACCTTTGAGGTTGCGAGCTACTGTAGGTTTTGAGTTGTTGGAGGATTTTTAAAGAAACCACCTGTGGACTGCTACAAACAATAACTTCAGGTGCTTCTAGACCAATAGCTGCATAGAGTTTCTTTGCAGTTTCTATAGCTGTTGGAGAATCAATTGGTGTAGTCGATAGGGTTAGGTATTTTTGCGTAAGTTCGATCGACAAATTTAAGTCGGTAATTTGATTGGTTTCTAGATGTAGTTCGGTGAGGTTGGTGAGTGCTGACAGCGCAGTAATATCGGTAATTTGATTGTTACTGAGATTGAGGTAGGTGAGGTTGGTGAGTGCTGACAGCGCAGCAATATCGGTAATTTGATTGTTACTGAGATTGAGGTAGGTGAGGTTGGTGAGTGCCGACAGCGCAGTAATATCGGTAATTTGATTGTCCGACAGATACAAGTAGGTGAGGTTGGTGAGTGCCGACAGCGCAGTAATATCGGTAATTTGGGTGTACAAGAAATACAGGCTTGTTAGGTTGGTAAGTGCCGATAGCGGACTGATCTCGGTAATTGTATCGTTGTAAATGATGGATAGTTTAGTCAGATTAGTGAGTGCCGACAGCGGACTAATATCGGTAATTCCCTCGCTAATGAATAGTTCAGTCAGATTTGTGAGTGCCGATAGCGGACTGATATCGATAATTCCATCGCTAATGGAGAGTTCAGTCAGATTGGTGAGTGCCGACAGCGGACTGATATCGGTAATTTCCTGGTTTTCGATACCCAGTTTGGTGAGGTTAGTGAGTGCCGACAGAGGAGTAACATCGGTAATTTCATTGTTGTTGAGAGACACTCTAGTCAGGTTGGTGAGTCCCAACAGCCCAGTGATGTCGGTAATTTGATTGCAGCCGAGACATAAGTCTGTCAGGTTAGTAAGTGCCGACAGCCCAGTGATGTCGGTAATTTGATTATATTCGAGAGACAGTATGGTCAGGTTGGTGAGTCCCGATAGCGGAGTGATGTCAGTAATTTGATTGTGATTAAGATTGAGGTAGGTCAAGTTGGTGAGTGCCGACAGCGGGGTAATGTCGGTAATTTGATTGCTTTCGAGATTGAGGTAAGTCAGGTTGGTGAGTGCCGACAGCGAAGCGATATCGTTAATTTGACTGCCTTGGAGATAGAGTGCGGTCAGGTTAGTGAGTGCTGATAGCGAGGTGAAGTTGGTAATTGACCTGTGTCCGAGATTGAGTGTAGTCAAGTTTAAAAGTACCTTCTCTGCTTCATTACAATCAAAAGTCCCCGCCTCGTTTAGCAGCACTTTAACTGTATGTCTTGCCGATTCTGAAAGACTATCTTTGTGTTGGCACCAGTCGGCAAAGCTGCTGAAATTAATCAATCGATCGGCTTGTGATTCTGACATAGTAAATTATGATTTTCTTTGAGGTAAAATTTCAGTGTAGGAGTTTGGCTTTTCGTCAGTCTCGCAGTCCGGCAGGGAATTAATTC
The DNA here is from genome assembly GCF_000317475.1 of Oscillatoria nigro-viridis PCC 7112. Classification (NCBI taxonomy): domain Bacteria; kingdom Bacillati; phylum Cyanobacteriota; class Cyanophyceae; order Oscillatoriales; family Oscillatoriaceae; genus Phormidium; species Phormidium nigroviride. The sequence continues at coordinate 3,174,041 of NC_019729.1, read as the reverse complement.
CCTGCCTCATAGCTTGCATTCGGTTGAAACCGACTGCAAGAAATTCAAGTTTGAGAATACGATCGCACATAATCCTTGCTATCAACTTAGGCAATTAAATTGTCAATCTTAGAGGTCGATCGCGCCCAATCTTTATTGTCTATTTAGCCATTAAGTTGTATTAATTCAATGTCTTTCGATCGGCAGTCCGTTTTAACGGACTTTAGCTACTCGCTGTGGGGTTTGAACCCCTGGGGGACTTGGGTGTAATGCAAAATATTTAAGTTTGCACGCTAAACTCCTCTGGCTCTACTCCCCAATTTACCCAACGAATTGCCTCTATAGCTGATTCTATATTTGGCGGCACTCGCAACGCATGAATAAACCCCGTACTCGGACAGGTCATTTTTAACAAAATAACTGGTAATGGCTGCCCAGATACGTCGAAATCGTCCTGAAAATCGATTTTTAACAGCGTATATTCCCGCCAATTATCTAACTCTGTTGCTTCTAATTATTGATATATGCGATCGCAACCAATGCCCTGAATTAACACTCGCCTAATTTCCGCATTCTGTTCCTTTACTTCCGGTGCTTTTTTGCCAATTATCGCGTAAGCCACTGGAATTGTTTCCGCAGCTTGCGAGCGATTTATCGGGAAAAGTGGAAAGCGCGATCGCGCTTTCCACTTTTCCCGATAAACTGGAATCAAAGCTGCTTGTTCTGGCGTCTGTTTTTTAACCTTAGTCTGCGACATACCTCCAACCTTGCGGCTCATATTCCCGCTGAATTCGCACCATCCAATTACCTTCGGGAATTGCGATCGCACGGTGTTCTTCGTGACTCAATAAAGCTGTCGGTGAAAGCACCCGCAAGTACAGAGTGCCGTCTTTTTCGTACAGTTCAGCTTGTCCCTCAATAATCTGGTGAGAATGTCCGGTGACTTCACCTTCGGCGAGAGTTAGGTGAGGTTTTTTTTCTCCTTCGATTTTCGGTACGGGCGTGAGAATTACGTCGCCTTGTCGGATGGGTTGCATAGGTTTTTTCTCAATTTTGTTTGCTGGTGTCGATCGAGCTTTTCTACCGAAACTTAATACTACATATGTAATACACGGTTGTCAAGAGCCACAAACCAAACTCCATAACTCTTGGCTGCACTGACAGGCGTTATCTTGGAGCGTGAAAGTGCGATCGGAAACAGAAATGCTACAATAGATGCCAGTTTCAAGAAAGTTTTAGGTGTGAATGCCTACCTACGCGCAGCTAGAGGGTTTGTATCGAATCAGTTATTACTTGACATATTTGGCATTGCAACCTATTCACCTCATCTGTGTTGACGAGAGAAGCAAAAACTTGTTCGTATTGGCTGGATATGACGAGGAAATTGAGATTGAAATTGCTCCAAATGGGGAGGTACTTTAATGAGCCAAGTAGATTATACTGCAATGTCAGATGGAGAATTGAAGCGTTATTTTCTTAACAATCGCGGGGATAAATCTGCACTGCAAGCCTACTTAGACAGGCGGAAAAAGCGCTCGAATTTAATCATAACAAAAGTGGGAGATTCTGATTTCGATACTAAGATTGAGGCAGCCATTCGCCAGCAAATGAAAGAAGACAAAGATTAGTCTTGTATCCTAACAATATATTTATAAATGGGGAGCGATCGCCCAAGCCACTTTTGCTCTAAACCGCAGAAATACCGCGCCGAAACTCCTTAACTGCTTCAACCCCAGAAGCCATCAGCAAGCAGCGAGACAGCAGGTTGATGTCTAAACCGGCCAGAACTTCGCTTTGGTCAATTTTTTCATATCCGCGCGATCGCAAATGATACAGCCCAAATACTCCACCCTCCCAAAACCAAACTTCGGGGACACCCAAGGCTTGGTAACGATTCAACTTGCTTTCGTTGCTGCTAGTAAATACAACTTCGATCGAGAGGTCTGCAATCCCTCCCGATGCTTTGCCAATTAAGTAATATTGTTCAGGGGGTGACAACCTTGTCTGGGGAGCATCTCAATGAAAGCAGCCCTCCGCTAGAAATAGGAGTTAGGAGTCAGGAGTCAGAAGCCAGGAGAAAAGAGTCAGAAGTCAGAAGTCAGGAGCCAGAATCAGTGTTTTTACAAATATGAGATGCTCCCCCCGTCTGGACCCATAGCTAACAAAGGTTAGACCAATTTATGGTAAAAAAAGATAGGGTCAATTTTTATAAGCAACCCCATCTATATAAAATGTTACCTCCATTTTACCAAAATTGTTTCCAAAGACAACTCAAAAAAGCGGAATACTTAACTCGGCAAATTTTAGTTTTTCTGCTGCAAGCACATAAACAAGCGTCGCATTGAATCGCTGGCAACAATCATGCTCTGTGCGCGATCGCATTTGAGAGGAGAAGACGCGCCATTCAAAGATTTTTGAAATTACCGATTCTCAAGATTGAAAACCTGTGGTTTCCTCTGATTAAATACATCTTAAGGACTCAATTTAACCAACAAAAAGAATTGATAGTTGCTATTGATAGGACGCAGTGGCGTGACCGAAATATATTTTTCATCTGCCTAAGTTGGCAGCAAAGAGCTTTACCATTGTACTGGCAGATTTTACCCAAAAAAGGGTGCAGTAATATCCGAGAGCAAAAACAATTAATTAGACCATTTTTTTCGCTGCTAGCTAAATATAAATTCTCGCTCATAGAAGACCGCGAATTTGGTAGCGTTAAACTTGACAAATGGTTAGGCGAAAAGAATGTAAGATTTGTTTTAAGAATACAAAAGGGGCGATATATTCAAGAAGAAGGAGAAGATTTTAAACGGTTAAGTGATTTAGGTTTAATGCCAGGTACTAGCTTTGATTTCAAGGATGTTTAAGTTACCAAGCAAAAAGGGTTTGGCTTATTTGATATTGCAGGTTATTGGCAGCGTCGATCTAGAGGTCATGGGGAAGACGAAGGTTGGTATCTGCTCACAAATTTAGGAAGTCTGAAAGAAGCTGTCGCCACATTTAAATGTCGGAGTGGAATCGAAGCTATGTTCAAAGATTGTAACACAGGAGGCTATAATCTTGAAAAAAGCCACGCTTCGACTGAGCGCTTGAAAACTTTAATTTTATTGATAGCTTTTGCGTACACTGGCGCCACTTTACAAGCAAAAGAAATTCAAAAACTTGGTATCCAAAAATATGTTGGTCGCCTCAAAGAAGCCAAGCGAACTATACGCCGACATAGTAGTTTTTGGATGGGATTGTATGGTCATGCTTGGGCAATAGGAATAGAAGGTTGTGAAAAAATGATTGAGGAATTAATGGCAATAAGACGGAACAAGCTACCATTTTTTCAGAGGGATTTGAGGGCTATGTCCCTGATGATACCGACGTTTGGACGGCGTTATCACCTTGAATCTTGTTCCACAAAAAACCGGGATTAATGCAGATAAATTCACCCGCATTAATCTCCAGTTATTCCCCACTTAATTAAGCCGCAACTAAACCGCTGTGTCTCAACAAAGCTTTAGTGCTCGGTTCGCGTCCCCGGAAAGTTTTAAACACTTCCATCGGGTGCAAACTGCCGCCCAATCCTAACACTGTATCTCGGAAGCGCTTGCCTGTAGATGCGATCGCAATTTCATCTTCCAAACCCGCTTCCTCAAACGCCGCAAAAGCATCAGCGCTGAGCACTTCCGCCCATTTATAACTGTAATACCCCGCCGCGTAGCCGCCCGCAAAAATGTGTCCGAAAGCGCACAAAAATGCGTCTTCTTCCAGAGGAGGCAAAACTGTGGTAGTTTTAGCGATGCGGTTGCGGACATCGGCCACAGTTTCGCTGCCGCCCGATCGGTAGCGGTGGTGCAATTCGATGTCAACGCTGCTAAAATGTACTTGCCTGAGCATGACGCTGCCGCTCATGTAGTGGCGCGCTGCTAGCAGTTTTTGGTAGTAGTGTTCCGGCAAAGTTTCCCCGGTTTCGTAATGCTTTGCCATCCCGAACAAAGTCGCGCGATCGTAACACCAATTTTCCATAAATTGACTGGGCAATTCCACCGCATCCCACTCAACATTATTGATGCCCGAAGCCCCCGGATAGTCTACCGTTGTCAGCATATGCTGCAAACCGTGACCGAATTCGTGAAACAAAGTTTCGACTTCCAAGAAAGTCATTAAACTCGGTTTGCCGTCAACCGGAGGACTTTGGTTGCACACCAAATAAGCCACAGGCAACCGCGTGGTTGTTTTTCCTGCTTCGACAAATTTAGCGCGCACCACGCACTCGTCCATCCAAGCACCGCCGCGCTTTTCATCGGGGCGGCTGTAGGGGTCTAAATAGAAATTGGCGATCGTATTTCCTGCTTCATCATCTATTTGGAAATAGCGCACATCTTTGTGCCACACAGGAGTTTGACCGTCCGCCGCAGTTACTGTCACGCCGAACAGCCGCTTTACTAATCCAAATAAGCCCTCTAATACCTGTGGCAAAGCAAAGTAAGGCCGCAATTCTTCGGCACTAAAAGCAAACTTTTCTTCCCGGCGCCGTTCCGACCAAAAACCAATATCCCAGTGCTTCAAATCTCCAGCTTCCGCCGCGCCTTTTTCGGCAGCAAAAGCTTTCAATTCTTCTAAATCTTTGACCGCAGCATCATAACTAGCCTGGCGCAATTCTTCTAACAAAGCTTCCACTGCTGCAACGTCGGGAGCCATTTTGCTCGCCAAGCTCAATTCGGCATAACTGCTAAACCCGAGCAAAGCAGCTTTTTCCTGGCGCAAAGCTAAAATGCGATCGGTCAACGGCCAGTTATTCAATTCTCCGCTACTTGCTCTGCCGATAAAAGCTTTGTACAACTTTTCGCGCAAGTCGCGGCGGGTGCTGTGCTGCATGAAAGGGCCGTAACTCGGAAAGTCTAAAGTAATCCGCCAAGGGCCGTTTTCGGCATCCGCATTTTCTTCGCCGGCGCTGCGAGCGGCTTGAGCTGCTAAACTCAACAAACTGGGTGGCAAACCGTCAATTTCGTCTTTATTTGTGAGGGTGATGCTGAATGCTTTGGTAGCGTCGAGGACGTGATTGGAAAATTGGGTCGTAATTTCCGCCAATTCTAATTGAATGGCATTAAAACGCTCTTTTTGCTCCCCTTCTAAACCGACGCCGGAGAGTTGGGCGTCTCGGAGAGCGGCTTCGACAATTCGCTTTTGAGCTGACTCTAAGCTGTCCCAATTTTCGCTAGCCCGCAGCGCTTTAAAAGCTTCGTAAAGCGGTTTGCTTTGACTGAGCTTGCTCCAAAATTTTACTACTTCCGGCTGCACTGTTTCGTGAGCCGATCGCAGTTCCGGGCTATTTTTCACGCCCATCAAATGTCCGACAATGCTCCAGGTCCAATTTAAACGCTCTCCGAGCCGCTGCAAGGGTTCTACTAAGCCGCTCCAAGTCGGTTCTACAGACGATTCTAAGGCAGCTAGCGAGGCTTCTAGTTCGGTCAGCAGTTGGGTGATGGCGGGGACTACGTGTTGTGGTTCGATCGCGTCAAATGGAGGCAATCCTTGACCGATTAGTAACGGGTTATCAGCAATAGTTACGGTTGCAGTCATTTAATTTTCTTGTAACAGGTTGAAAACAGTTGACACTCTCCGGGCTAAAGCCACGGAGATTCTTAAGACCACAATTTGAGTCTTAAAGGCGCTGACAAATCGCCTCTACACGCTCAAAACAACTACTAATACCAGAAGTATTGCAATTGCGCTTACTTTTGTCTTTTTATACTTTCAGAGTCCATCACCAAGCCAGTTAGGTACGCTCAACAATTCACTATTGCTTGTTTAAGCAGACTACGATCGAGTCGAGGCGAGCTAAATCAGGAGTTACACCTTTTGAGATTGTTTCAACACGTAGATGGTTGTTCTTACTTGCCTTTCTAAATGTTCTAACACAAAGCCGTCAAGCGAAGGACGGGGCTTCAGACTAATTTTGTTGGTGAACTAGACAGATTAGCTTTTAATCTTTTAACACAGTTGCCTTTAAAAGTAGGACTCGATCGGGCGACAGTCGGAGAGTCGGAGAGTGTCGAGCGCGTCCGATAGGAAAAGTATTCCTTCTGACTGATGACTGTTGGCTGCTGACTGTTGACTGATGACTGTTGACTAATGACTGTTGACTGCTGACTGATGACTACTGACGGTTCTCTTGTGTGTGCTGCAACTCCTTGACAACCGAGATTAAGCGCTTGAGGTGAGGTTTGACAACTTCTTGCTGCTCGTGTTCCAAACGGTGGATTTGAGCTTGGACGAGGGACAAATCCGCAGTCGATTGGTGCGCGGGAGCTTGCAGTTGGCTTTGCAAATTGGCCATGACTTTCTGGATTTCCAAAAATCTAGTATTTACTGCTTCCCAGTCGTCTCTGGTGATAGAAGTTTCTGCCAAGCCTTGCATCGCACTTTGCAGTTGCTCTATAGCCTGTTCCACCGCTTGGAGATTCGCCCGTTGGCCAAGGGATAAATCTTGCAGTTGTTCGCTCACCTGCTGGCGGACATCGAGCACAGCAGACGCCACGATTTCTTGCAAAGAAGCTACCGACTCTCCTAAACTCAGCAACTGCCGCTGGATGTCTACGATCGACTCCTCAAAGCCCTCAGCCCTAGGCATTGCAGCCATTTGCTGGCGCAGCGCTGCAATATCTGCAGACAACTGCTTGCGTAATTTAACAATTACCGTCACGGCCGTTTTTTCGACTTTATTGACAGACTTTTGGACTTGGGCCATTTCGGAATTTTGATGCACCCGCACTTGCTGCTCGAAGCGATACCGGTTAGCAACATTCAGCGACAAAGCCAAAGTTAGGGGAGCCACCCCGTAAAAAGCTTGACCCGACACTGCCACCGCCAGGGAACCCACACCAGAGGCCGCCAGAGAGGCGTACTCTGCCAGCTCCAACCAGTGCCTTTGAGGAAAACTTGGTCTCAAGTGATTTGCAACAGAGGGTTTTGGCTTCCGCACGGCTCTTTGGGTCATAGTATTTACTTGTTGTTGGTAAGGTTGCGAGACTGGGTGGAGCATCGATTTCTATCCTTTTTTCAGTTATATGTTTTAGATTATTTCTTGGCACTCTTCTATTTTTACCTTTGTGAGTAAGTTGAGGATGACTGCCATATTATTATGTATTTGGGAGCCTGTGGCGATCGCGCCCAATTCTGGCTGTTAAAAGGTTCGCCCCAACGCGCCCTCTATTTTACAGGAGTTAGCGCCATCGGGTTCGGGCGATCGACAAAGCCGCTGCTGTGCCCAACTGAACAATGCCTAAGACTATTTTAGATTTTAGATTTGAGATTAAAAATTTAAAAAATGCGACCTACTGAGGGCGATCGTCGTTTGGATCTGGTCGGGAGTTGCCTTTTTGTTCGCGCATTGGTATAATCTACTCTTTCTCAATTGCCCCTCTCAAATTTACTGTAAAAATTGACCGATGAACTCAGAAAAATCCGGAATTGGCGATCGGCTAAAGTCTATTTTCAGTATCGCCATCTTTATCATTCTCGTACTAGGGGTAGGCTTTTTAAGCGTTAATTTTATTTTAGCTCTCTATGCAAAATTTTCTTAAAAATAGTCCTGGACGCATCGTGTCCAGAAACCAGTTTTTTTTACGATAACACTTCGTCGCAGCCCGCAGAATCGGTAAAAAACCCGGTTTCTTTGGTATTTATGCGTCCAGGAATATTTTGGCTATAACCCTTTAATATATTGCTTCAGTACAGGTGGCAAAGTGTAAAGACTTTCCTGTTTTTCGATCCAGCAGCGCCGCGATAGAGATTGCAATGCGTTTAGCAAATCGGATGATGATATTTGTGCATTTTGTAGCAATTTGGCGACGTTTACTGGCTGGTTTTCTGCCGCCAACAATGACATGACTTGTTTTTCTAGTTGGGAAGTGCGATCGTACTGCTGCTGTAAAACATCTTTTAAATCTTCTGGTAACAATATGGTATCATCTATTAATAACTCATTCGCGCCGATGCCCAACTCTTGCATCAAAGTCGCCACGCTTTTTAACCATAACGGATTGCCTTGGTAGCGGTGAATCAGTGCTTCGCAGTTATCGATTTCTGCTAATCCTTTATCTCTGAGGATTTCCCGTGCGGCTGCGGTATCTAAGCCAGTGAGTTGTAAAGTCCGAATGGGAGTATTTTCGCTGGTGAGTTGAGGAACTTCTTTCGGTGGTTCCCAACCGACTAGCAGAAAGCAACAGGGATGGGATAATTTTTCTATTTGTTTGAATAAAGAGCGATATTCTTCGTAGTCGGGTTTATATTTTCCCGCCAATTCGCCGCTACAGAAAAGGTTGTGAATGTCATCTAAGACTATTAAACAGCGATGCTTTTGCAAATACTTAATCAGCGGTAAGCGTTTCTGGTTTGTTGGGGGTGAATCTAGGTTTTCTGACTGGGAAAAAAGCTGTGTTAGGTTAGATTGAAATTTATCGATGGTGGAGAATTCGTCTAGTGTGAACCAAGCTGCGTATTCAAACTCGTCTTTGATTTGTTGTACGAGTTTTACTGCTAGGGATGTTTTGCCGATGCCGCCGACACCGGTGATGGTGATGAGGCGGCAATTTTGTTGTAGAATCCAGGTTGTGAGGGTTTGGAGTTCGAGGGTGCGATCGAAGAAAGCACCCAATTCCGGCATCTCGCTTAAATCTTGATGCAATATTTTAGATTGTTTTGAATTGGATCTTTCTCCATTAGGTGAGTGTGGTATATCTGGCGGGTGTCTACCTTCTCCACAGATATTAATGCTACCAGCTCCGACATAATCTTGTACAACATTTGAAAATAGGGAGAGTTGGAATCTCTCCATTGCCGATCGAAAATTAGTTTTACTGATATCTTCCCCTGACTCCTCTGAAAGGATTTGCCATAACTTTGAGCCAACATCCCTAACATAACTCTCGTTACAGTGAATATCCTCGGCAATTTTGGTGTATTTTTCACCTTGCATGGTTCCTTGCACGATCGCCTCTTGCAAATCATCAAGGTGCTGACCCGTCTTGGCAAACACCATCTCGTCAGCCATTTTTAGCACTTCCTTAAGATTCATGTACCATCGTAGATGTTGTGATTTTCCGTATTGTACCCAACATTTTCCAACATTTTACGGCATTTTCCAACTTTTTTCATGTAGCGAGTTTAATTTGCAGACAAAATTGCCAACAAAATTGAGCTTTTTTGGATAGACAAAATTTTGAACAATAACGAAAATAGGATAAGTATTAAAACGTAATTTAGGGATTAAACTCTTGGCGTTTTATACCCGGGTCTTAAGTCTAAAATCCAAATTATTCAATAATCTACGCAAATGAGTAAGTGGTATCCTGGTGCAAATAGTTGGGAGAATAAAGGTTCTTACAAAATCAAATATCAATTTGACAACAAGGGTAAGTGTACCGATATTCTTATGGCTCGCTCAAGTTTAAGTGATAAACAAGCTGACAAAGATCACATTCATATTTACAAGGTTGGAGAAACTGGTCAAGGTGCTACTTTTAGAGACGAGCAAGGTAGGGTATACGACTTATCTGATTATGACATCCAGCAAATTCTTTCTGGGGCGAGACCTCTTTGGTAGGAAGTTTTGCTAAAAGCGATCGTTAAATATACTCGATTCAATGGAGTAAGACATGGGTACATATAGGTTCTATGCTCAATTGCAGAAGAATACAGATAATTTAGCTACATCAGACAAACCATTTTCTCAGCCCCCAACTTATAGCGAAGCTGTCGCTGTGGTTGAAGGGTTGAAAAGTAAAGGAAAATCTGAACTTCCTAGAAAAGCTCATGAAGATTTTGAGTCTACTGTAGATAAAGTGGTTACTTGGCTTGGAAACAATAGAGGAACAAGTTACGGCGGTAATGGGGATATACGTGCTGCACGGAGAGAATTTAAATATTCTGGAGAAACCTACCGCGTTGATATAGGTATAGGAGGTGAAACAGCTAATAGTAAATGGTTTGTTTAGACACCTAACCTAAATGCGGAGAAAATTTAGCCAAAACTAGCACAACTGGCAAAATTATCCCTGAGCCGCAAATCAGGCATCTACTGTAATGTAATTTAAAGTCATAATTATCATTAACTTGAGGAGTAGCATATGGCAATTGAAAAAGACTTGTTTTCGTCTAACAACTTTCAGGTAACAGTCAGAGGATATTGCAATCAAATTGGCTGGAGAATTGCTGACATCAACTCTAACAAGGCTATCATAAAATTTAACATGGCTTCGGGAAGTACGCAGACAGTGTTTATCTTGAGATACGACACAACCTTGGAGTTTTCTTGTCCCAGCGGTTTAAAATTTGATAGTTTTGATTATATTCCTCATCAAATTTCGTCATATCTTCTTAAGGAAAGTAGTAAGTATAAAACTGGGTTTTGGTGTCTAGAGGAAATTAATGGAAGGCAGGTTTTTTCGATAATGCACAATGCAGAGATCAGTTTACTGGATATCAATTACTTCATCAAAATTGTGCAAACCCTGATCAACAAATGCGATGAATTTGAGAGAATGACAGAACAAGCAATTAGAGGATAGTGAAGCTGTAAAACAAACTCTTTGCATTCGATTAAGTATCCGTTTGGGGTGCATGCACCTGTATAAACCAGAATAAAGTATAGAGGTGAACAAATGGCATATTCTAGTTGGCAATCAGCAGGTTTTTCTGATGATGAAGGTTATGATCTCGAATACAAGGTACGTGATGATGGTCGTGCCTACCTGTTAAAAAGAGCGGGGCAGAGCAGTGAGTATCCACACTGGACTGTGAAATACTCAAGAAATGGAGATGTTGAGGATGTTCACTTCTCCGATCCTCACAACGATGGTTATAGATGGGGAAAAAGAGAAATTAAAGCTGCATATCCAAGCCTTGTCAGTCTTGCTGTATCGGTAGCTCTCTCACTGTAGCGCCCTCACTTGTAGGTTGGGTTGGCGCAAGGAAACCCAATCTCTTTTTCCACTTACAATCTGCTCCATTGCCACTATTTCAATGCGATCATTGTACGAGTTGCGATCGCCCTTCACACCAAATACCACATCAATGTCTGCGGTACAATCAAGGTAAAACGCATGATTAATCTTTCAAAAATTAACACGATCGACTGACTGCTGACTAACTAATGCAAAAACTTGCGAACTTGATATTCGCGACTTTCGGCGATCGCAATTTGCAAATCGCCCATTTTGGCATCCAACTCGTCGATTGTGCTTTGTGGCACCGACTTCCACTTCTCCCTAGTTTCCCAGCGAATCAACATCACCACCTCATTTTCCACCGGATCTACCCAAATTTCTTTGCCTAAAAAACCGTCGAAACTTTTTAGTCCCGCCGTCCAAACGTCCTGATCTCGCTGAATAAACTGCTCCCACTTTTCTTGAGGTACTTTAAATTTGAGCCACTCAATTACCATCTTATTTCCTATTTGTAAATAGCTAATTAATCGTTGCCGATCGCAATTTTAATGATCAACTCCGTTCCCTCTCCCGGACGCGAAACACAGTGCAACTCACCGCCGTGCTTTTCTACTACTAAATGCTGGGATATTGCTAAACCCAAACCAGTGCTCGTGTCTGGACATTTAGTAGTAAACAAAGGGTCAAAGATGCAGTCTAGGACTTCTTCAGTCATGCCAGGGCCGTTGTCACTAATGGCGATCGCAACTTCGTTTTCCCCTACCACGGAGGTCCGAATCCGAATTTCGGGATTGAATATTTCAGAGTTCGACCTGGCTGAAGACAAGTAAGACTGATTTTGCATCTTACCATGCTTTTCGGGATTTCTCCCCCCTTCTTCCAAAGCGTCGATCGCATTTGTCAACAAGTGCATGAACACTTGGTTTAAGTGTCCCGCATAGCAGTGAACTCGCGGCAAATCCCCGTACTCTTTAACTAGAGAAATCCCCGGCCGTCCCCCTTTAGCTTGCAGGCGATTTTGCAAGATCAGCAAAGTGCTGTCCAAACCTTCGTGGATATCAGCAGGCTTCATTTGGGCTTCGTCGGTACGCGAGAACAAGCGGAGCGATCGCACCACATCGCGAATCCTTTCCGAACCGACTTTCATTGAATTTAGCAGTTTTGGCAAGTCTTTTTTGATGAAATCTAAGTCTAATTCTTCCATCAAATCTTGAATTTCCGGCACGGGATGGGGATAATACTTTTGGTAAAGGTCGATCGAGCGCAGCAGTTCTTGAATGTAGCCACTGGCATGGCTGACATTGCCAGAAATAAAACTAACTGGATTGTTAATTTCGTGCGCTATTCCTGCTACTAACTGCCCCAGAGATGACATCTTTTCTGTTTGAATCAGTTGAGTTTGAGTTTGCTGCAAAATTAACAGCGTCTGCTCTAATTTAGCCGCTTGTTGTCGCAGGCGTTCTTCGGATTCTTGCAAAGCTAAAAGAGACTGTTTGCTTTCTGTAATATCCAATCCCACAAATACCGCCGCCGTATTGTTATAGTATTTTTGAGCTACAATTAGATAAGTTTTATTTTCTCCTCTGATGCTCGCTGTTACTTCTTGAGATGTCTTCTTTTTATGGTTGGCAAAGAAATCGTATACTAAATCGTTAAATTTGGGACTTGTATCTAAAAAACCTACTTTTTGACCGAGAAATAGTTCGGCTGGCATTTTATAAGCGCTAGCTAAATGTCGGTTTACTCCCAAGTATCGCAAATCTGAACTTACCCAAGAAACTAATCCGGGCACGGCGTCCAAAACGGCTTGAAGTTGCTCTTTTGCCTCTACGAGCGCTGATTCTGCTGCGAGGCGAGCGGAAATGTCGCGGGCGATCGCGCAGCGGTATTCGCAACCGCCGTATTCTAAATAATTGACTTTAACTTCGACGGACAAACTGGCGCCGTCTTTGGTTTTGTAACGGGTTTCAAAAGTGAGGTTGGTTTGCTGCTTGAGTTGAGCCCAGTGCTCTCGCCAATCCGATGCTGGCAAGTGCGAATCGATGTCGCTAACCCTCATGTTTAGCAGTTCCGATTCCGAGTAGCCGAAAAGATGGCAAGCGGCTTTGTTCGCGTAGCAAATTTGACCGTCGGAGGTAGTAAAAAAGATTGTATCAGCAGCATTTTCGAGGGCAATTTGAGTTAGTTGCGGTATTGTTTCTAACTGCTTGCTTTTGACCTCGAACTGAAATTTATTATAGGAATTGGTGTGAGCGGGAGCCTCAGCTATCTTAGATGCAAACAAAATCAAACCGCCGATCGCACCTTCCCTATTTCTCCAAGGCTGAAATACCCATCTTACCGACTCGCTGACATAGCCGCTGGCGATTTTTCCTGATACAGATGCGACCGATCGCCCTGCCACAAACTCGCTGTATTCCAAAACTCCCGTCAAACAAGCCCGGGCATTTTGCTTCCAATATTCCGGGAGATTCGGGAACAGTTCCCAATGAGATCGGCCGATAACCTCGCCGTTGCCCAACCCGCAATCTGTTTCCCAGCGACGAGAAACCGACAGATAGCGCATTTCACAATCTACCATTGCCACGGCCTCGGCGGAGCGCTCCACAAACCGCCGCAATCGGTCTTTACTCTCGGACACGGCTGCCTCTGTGGGTTGTTGGGCGATCGGGACAGTCCCGTCAACGTACCTTCCCAGTCCCTGACTTTTTTGCTGAACTGGCTTAGTTTGCACGATTTGGGATTTCCTCCATAGCTGTCTATTTTGAAAAATTCTGTTTGAGACCAAAAATGCTGTTTTCCCCTGATTTGCTCTCTCGGACGATACCCTTAGAGGGTATCACCCATCATTGATATCATTTTTGATGGGGATATGTCTATAGGCATTAGTGTCAATTTAAGACCAAAGCTAGTTCCCGGTTGCTGTTTGACGATTAGGCATAGATCGCGCTGGCGCCCCCGAATAATAGTCGGAGGGGACTGGAGCGCTCTGTTGTGTCCCCCGACTATTCCGGGGCGCAAGAGGGCAGCCAGACCAGGCAAACAACCAGATAGAAAAAGGGTTTTAGGCGATTGTTGACACCAATGGTCTATAGGTACTTCAGAAAGTTTCCCCCAAACTTTGATATTCAGAAGATTTGCTGGTGATTGTTCGGTATTTTATACAAGTTCTCAAAAGAATGTAGCTGTAGGCCCGCGATCCAAACCATGAGCTTCATCAGTCATTCCCAATTCTTTAATTGAAAATCCAACATCAAACATAGTATGAGATCGCGTACTCAGTGCGATCGCCAGATAACTTGAGAATGCAAGAGAGCGCTCAAACAAATTTGTGCGTAAATTCACTGGTAAAATCCACTCTCCCTTTCCGTAACATTGCAGGATCTAATCTTTCAGTCGTGTTGCAAGTCATCAAAACTACGAGTTTTTGCTGAAATTGAATGCCGTGTTCGTCAATGACGCTTTGATACAAAGTTCCATCCAGCAAACTCAAAATGTGTTCAGTTTTGTTAGTGCGTTGGGCCTCGGCAGTCGATCGATCTTGAGCCAAATTATCAGCCTCATTGATAATAATACAAATCCGCTCTAAATAACTCGGCGGCACAAAATTTTCCACAGCATCGTGGTCTAAGATAAAAATCACATAACCCAGCGGCACTAAAATTTCCTTTGCTACCGCTTGCGTCCAAGCAGTTTTGCCCGTCCCCGGTTCGCCACTTACCAAAACAGCCAACTGATTTTGATCCAAAATTGCCTGCTGAACAGTATCGGTAAAACTTTGAACCTCCCCAGAAAACGTGCGAATTGGGAACTGGCTGTGAACCTGTCCGACGCGGCTTTTGTACCCGCCCAGAATCACCGCTAAATTATAAGTTGCCTTGCTAACTAGCGGCGCAATATCTTGGCAAATCAGAGTGTAGCAGCGTCTTCCCCTGTCGTAGCTGTCAATTTGCAGCCAGCAGCCGAATCTGGCCCAAGAAGCATAAACAGTACCCAAAACTTCCAAGCGTTCCCAGCTAATAAATCGCTCCGGTGAATAAGAAAAATGTCGCTCCATAAAAGACTGGGTAATTGCATCCGGTTTCCCTAGCAAATCCAGAACTTTGAAAACAGTAATCTCTTGGAGCTTGTTGAGAACGTAGTCGATGGGAATGCTAGCGCGGCTGACCAATTGCACCACCGGCGTTTCGGTAACTAAAACATCTTTGTAGCGGTAATCCGGGTAAACTGGCTGCGGAGTAATGTAATCCCAAAATTCATCCATTTCGTAGCGAGTATTTTCCGAGAATACATTTAAAATATTTGCCCACCAGGTATATTGATGCCGTCCCATTGCGTCAGCAATGTCGCTAGCTGCACCTAAAGTTTTTTGAGCTAGTTCTAAGGGATCGCTAGACGCTAAGTGTACCAGGTGTTCCCAATCAAATTGACGGTAAAAAGGTCGCCAACCAGAGCCTAGCAGACCTCTATTTTGAGAATTATTTTGATGAAAATTGTTTTCGCGATCGCCCATATCTTCCGCACTCATTTTTCCAAACTCCTACTTACTCTTATTTTACCGTTTTTGCGGTACATTTTTTACAAAAAAACTGAAAATTCTCAATTTATTTTTAGATAAGCCGGCGGCACAAAATCTACTAGCCAAACTTTGTTTTCCGAGCAGTAAAATGTATGACCGTCGCGTTGCATGGCTGCCGCATCTACAGTAAAGACTGCCGGAATGCCGTGTCTTGCACCTACTTGGCGCGCCGTCTGGATATTCACCGACAAATGAACGTGATGCCGCGACATTTTCCTAATTCCTTGACTGAGAATAGACTCGACGGCAGTGCTACCTGTTCCGTGGTATAAAATATCTGGGGGAACAGCGGGTTCTAACTGCAAGTCAACCTCTAAACTGTGTCCTTGGTTGGCACGAATTAGAACGCCCGCTGCGTCAAATGAAAAGCGCTGTTTGTCGTTTTGCGCGACTACTTCCTTGAGTTCTGCAAGCTGAACAGGAAAGTTATTTTTTTGGCACGCATCGAGGAGTTCGCTAACAGGAACCCAGCCGCCTGGAGCGAGTTCAATGCCGATGCGATCCGGAGCGTGTCGCAGATGTCTGCTGAGGTATTTGCTAATTTTTACTAATCGAGAATTATTCATAATTTTACTTTATTTATTGAGCTTTTAAATCACCTTTTACAAAATGTCACTAGCAGGTTATATCGTTGATTTGATGCGGGTTTGTTGAATATGTTTGCACTGCCAGAGGGCGCTTGAGGGAACCCGCCTCTACAGGTTTTATGAACATGATTGCCGGACGCAAAAAATGGTCTTACGCGCGAATTATAGCGGTAAGGTGCGCCCTTAAGCACTACATAATTAGGTGAGGCGACAGGGAACGAAAAAATGTTGGGGGTACAATTTTTCACGAGCTTTATCTTTTGATAATTATCAAAAACTCTGCATTCTGCCGAATACCTTCTACCTTGGGATAACTCCGCCAAAAATAGCAAAGTTGAGATAGCGCCAGTGACATCCTGTGTCTGCAAAACCCGCTTCTGAAAGCCACTTAGTCTGCTCTTCCACAGAGGAGGGAATATCTTCTTCTAAATATTTTTGAAACCAGGCTGCATCGTCTTCTCCGTTAGCTTTCATGTACTGCCGCCACAACTGTTCGTATTGCTCAGTCAGCCGGGGAGTAGCACCTGTCACAATATCTCGAATTAGCAAGATCCCCCCTGGATTCATCGATTGGAAAAGTTTGTGAAATAGCTGTTGTTTGCCTGCGCTGTCGAGGTGGTGGATTGCCAAGCCTGAAACTACCAAATCGTAACCGCTGCCGAAATCATCTTCGGCAAAGTTTCCTTGCTGCAAGGTCAGCCGTTCTCGGTAAGCGGACAAGTTAGTTTGGCAAGTTTTCAGCATATTTTGGGCCATGTCAAAGGCTAGGACTTTTGCTTGAGGAAATGCTTGCAGAATCATAGCCGACAGTATGCCAGTTCCCGCGCCTAAATCCAGAACTTTTATGTTACCCTTTGTTTCAGAAGCGATTAACTGCAATATTACATCGTGTTGCTCGCCATAGCGCGGAATGAGGCGGGGAATTAAGCCGTCATAATCAAGGGCTCTTTGTTCAAATTGCTCGCGTACAGCGTCTAAATTCACAGACGATTTTCCTCACATTGTTAATAGTTGAGTGCGTCAAGGCAGTTGGGCGGTTCTCTTCTCTGAATTTGTATTACATTTGATAATACAAAAAATATACAGAGCTGTCAAGATGTTGAATAAAATAATTTAAAAGAAGTTACGGACGATCGCCAGATCGGGACTTCGCGCACCCAAACCAGCCGCTGATTTGGGAACTGTCTAGCCCCGCACATATATCTCGTTCAGGGCAGATGAGGCAGAATGCCACACACCCGAAAGCCTGCCGAAGACGAGGCTTTGTGCCAGATACTAGGAGTAATTGTGAGAACAAAGTTGACGGTTATGATACCCGTTTCAAACAAGAATGCAACTGTCGGTGTGCGCTCCACACCATACATTTCTCAGTGCTTCCCCCTAGTAAAATATAAAAGATAAACAGGAATGAGCCAGCAGCCGATGCTGGGCTAGATATGAAAAAATCAGTCCTCAGATTGACAAACTCTAGCCAACTATAAACAAAAATTGAGTTGACTCCCGAGTGGATGTGGTACCTGCCAATTTGTCAGGAAGATGAAGAGATACAAAATATTACACCCGCCGGCGGGGGAAAGAAAATTGTGATAATGAATCAGGATGCGAGTAGATTAGTTGTCAGCCGTCAGGGGAAAATAGAAGCAATGGAAATCCAACAACGGAGTAAGGATAAGCCCGATCGCCAGCAACAAAACGCCTCCGATCGGCTCAGTCAATTTTCTACGACAAAAGAACTAGAGGCGTCGCTACAAGAATGTTTAGATTTTAAAAGAGCGATCGACCGATCGGCACTTGCGGTGAGGACTGACGCGCGAGGAATTATCAACTACGTCAGCGATCTAGTTTGCTCCATATCGAACTATTCGCGCGGAGAACTGATCGGCAGCCACTTTGGCATCCTCCATTCGGAATATAAATCTTCGGAAATAATTAAAAATCTGCTATCAACTGTTGCCAAAGGTGAAGTTTGGCAAGGAGACATTAAGAATAAAGCCAAGAATGGAAGTGATTATTGGGTGTACGCAGCAGTAGTTCCACTGTTGGGGTGTAAGGGAAAACCCTATCAGTATTTGGCGATCGGATTCGAAATCACCGATCGCAAAGCCGTTGAAGCAGCCCAAGCCGAAGCCAACCGGGCAAAAGACGAATTTCTGGCGATCGTCTCCCACGAACTGCGATCGCCCCTGAGCGCGATTTTGGGATGGGCGCAGCTAGCTCGATCGCGCAATTTAAACGAAGCCACCACCAGCCGCGCTTTGGAAATCATCGAGCGCAACGCCAAATTACAAAACCGGCAAATAGACAATCTCCTCGACCTCTCGCGGTTGCTGCGGGGGAAAGTGTGCCTGAACATCGGCCGAGTTCACCTCCCGTCGATCGTAGAATCTGCGATCGACACTCTCCGCCCCGCCGCCGATGCCAAAAACCTCCGGGTAGAAAAACATTTCGACCCCGCCGTCAGCTACGTTTTGGCAGATGCAGAACGCTTGCAGCAAGTAGTCTGGAACCTCCTTGCCAACGCCATCAAATTCACCCCAGAATCGACACCATACCCAGTTCAAGTGCGGATCGAGCCTACTGAGTCGGGCGTGTTGATTCGGGTCAGCGACAGCGGTTGCGGCATCGACCCCAAATTTCTGCCGCACATCTTTGACTACTTCCGCCCTGCAGACAGCTTCCAGAACACGGAACAAAATCGGCTGGGGCTCGGGCTCTTAATTGTGCGGCAGTTAGTGGAACTGCACGGGGGAAGTGTTTGGGCTTCGAGTCCCGGCCTCGGACAGGGGGCGACCTTTGGGGTGCTGCTACCGAGCGCCAACAAAAATGCACCCGACGATCGCACTGCTGCGATCGCCCAAAGCGAAAGCAGACCCGGATCGGTTTCCAAACCCCTAGCGGGAAAGCAAGTCCTGGTTGTGGAAAGCAGCGCCGAGATCCGCCAATTTCTCAAAACTGGCCTCGAAGCATTTGGAGCCAAGGTAACAGCGGTGGGTAGCGCCGCCGAAGCGATGGCCGAGTTGCAACAGTCGCGACCCGACGTGTTGGTCAGCGATATGACGGTATCGGGAGCCGACGGCTGCCATTTGATCCGCCGCATCAGAGCAATGGAAATGTCCGAGCACAGGGAACTGCTGCCGGCCGTGGCGCTGACGGGAGGCATCAAGGAAGAAGATTCGGCATCGGCGCTGGAGGCGGGGTTTCAGAGGCATTTGTCGAAGCCGGTGGAAGCGAATCAGTTGGTGAGCGCGATCGCCCAATTGGCTGGACTGACTGGATTCGGCTCCGGAGAGTGGGGTTCGGGAAATATCCGGGCGACCGCACCCCAGCCCACCCTACCAGAACCTAACAGTTTTGACGACAAAAATCATTTGGAACAATTAACAAGTGACTGCCGAGAATTACCGCTGTTGCTGGTAGTAGAAGACAATAATTTTCTGCTGGCTTACCTCCAAACTTTATTAAGTCCGTACTATCGAGTCGCCGTGGCGAGTGACGGGGTTGAAGGTTTAGAAAAAGCCAAAAGTTTGCAGCCAAATTTGATTGTGAGCGACCAAATTATGCCCAGACAAAACGGACTGGATTTGCTCAAGGAGATTCGGAACACGCCAGAATTGAAATCTACTCCGGTAATCTTTTTGACAGCGCGATCGGGGATGGA
This sequence comes from Oscillatoria nigro-viridis PCC 7112, assembly GCF_000317475.1. NCBI lineage: Bacteria > Bacillati > Cyanobacteriota > Cyanophyceae > Oscillatoriales > Oscillatoriaceae > Phormidium > Phormidium nigroviride. The sequence continues at coordinate 3,154,301 of NC_019729.1, read as the reverse complement.
AGCTCGGATCGAAAGTTTGGATGCGGGTGCTGACGATTATATTTCAAAGCCTTTTGACGAGAGGGAATTGCTGGCGAGGGTGAGAAATTTGTTGCGATCGCACTCAGCCGAACAGCAGTTGGCGGAACTCAACCGTCAGTTGCTGCAGCAGAAAAAGCAGTTAGAAACAGTGAATCGAGCCTTGCATTATTTGGCAAATTACGACAGTTTGACTGAAGTAAGAAACCGCCACTCTTTTAATGAATACCTCGATACGGAATGGCGGCGTTTGGCGAGGGAAGAAGCACCGCTGTCTTTGATTATGTGCGACATTGATTATTTCAAACTTTACAACGACACTTACGGTCACCAAGCGGGGGATGAATGTTTGCGGCAAGTGGCGGCGGTGATCCAGCATTCGGTAAAGCGAGCGGCAGATTTAGTAGCCCGTTACGGTGGAGAAGAATTTGTAGTAGTTTTGCCGAATACGGATATTGAAGGTGCCACTTGCGTAGCTGAAATGATCGCACAACAGGTGCGGGGTTTGCACATCGCTCACGCTAATTCTGCTGTCCGCCAATATGTGACGCTGAGTTTGGGTGTAGCTTGCTGCATTCCGGGGGCGAGGTCGCAGCCGGGGGAGCTAATTGCGATGGCCGATGAGTCGCTTTATCGGGCGAAAGAAGCAGGGCGCGATCGGGTTTCGGTTGCCACATTTCAAGGTTGACACTCCCGGCGTTTACGCACGGGGATTCTTTAATCTACGAGCCAATTTGCTGAGGCAGGACTTCTCCAACCACAGTAGAGATTGATTCTCCTAAAGCGTTGCTTGGCTCAAGACCCATTTGTGACAATTTAAGAAAAAGTGCAAATTGTCAAGGGGGTAAACAAAAAAAGGTAAAAGAGGATGAAACCTTTACCGGGCAAGCCGTTGAGGCATAATTGAATCAGTTGTGATTCGCAAAAAAAGAATTAACCGAGATCGTGCAAAGAAAAAAAATAGTCCCCAAATAGAAAATGAAGCGATTGCGAATCACCTGGAAGATTTATTAATTCCAGCAATGGCTGCTCAAAAAACTTTCGATCGCCAACTAAATTTAAGAGATAGGATTCTGACACTACCATTAATGATGGCAGCAATATTAAGTCTTTTATGGCGAAATGTAGCAGGAGTAACAGAATTAACTAGATTATTAAATAGAGAAGGATTTTTATGGTGTGAGCCGTCTGAAATTAGTCAACAAGCACGATCGCAAAGATTTTTAACTTTTCCAGCAATTTTATTTGAAAAATTATTTAAAGAATTACTGCCTCATTTTCGTCGGAAATGGTTGATGAGAAAATCAAAACCACTACCGGATAGCGTACAATTTGCCTTAAAAAACTTTGAAAATATCTGGATAGCTGACGGCTCAACATTAGAAGCATTATTTCGTAAACTAGAAAGTTGATCGGATGTTCCAATTAGTCAATTATCCGGAAAAAAGGGAGTAATCATAGACCTAGTAACTCACCTTCCCGAAGAAATTTGGTTGGAGACAAATCCCAAACAAGCAGATACTAATTGGGAGGAAGATTTACTAAAAACAGTTAAGCCAAAAACCTTGCTGTTATTGGAGAGAGGCTTCTATAAATTCGCTTTTTGGTCAAAACTAATCGATCAAGAAATTGGATTTATCACTCGAATCAAGAAAGGTGCATATTATCAGGTAGAGCGGGTATTAACCAATACTTATGATGTCAAAGACCAGATAATTAAAATAGGTGCAGGGACAAAAAATACACCAGCTTTAACTATCAGATTAGTACAGATTCGCTCCCAGACTTCCTGGCGTTCTTATCTAACAAGTGTCCAAGAACCCGAAATATTAGCTGGGAGCATCTCAATGAAAGCAGCCCAGCTATAAATAGGAGTTAGGAGTCAGGAGTCAGAAGCCAGGAGAAAAGAGTCAGAAGTCAGAAGTTAGGAGCCAGAATCAGTGTTTTTACAAATATGAAATGCTCCCTATTACCCCCTATGTAGTAGCAGATTTCTCTCAAAGACGCTGGCGAATTGAAGAGGCATTTTGCCTAGTAAAAAGATTACTAAATCTCAGCTATTTATGGACAGGTTAGTTAAAGGTAATCAAGCTACAAATCTGGGCTACTTGGCTATTTTATGCGGTTTTGGTAGACTCTTGAGATGCCGTTGCGGATGAATTAGGAGTGCCAATTGAACGTGTTTCATTAGAAATGATTGATCGGGGGATCTATCATTTTTCTGTTGCCTATCAAAAAGGATTAGCTTCTGACCTAGTTGAGTATTTAGCCGCAGCAAAAAATCAAGATTTAGGAATCGTTAAGCGACGACGAAAACCTCATGTCAGGCTAATTATTTCTCCTTTCCCTGGAACTCAAAGAAGTCCCGAACAATTTTTTTTCAATAATAAAGGAACAAATGGAGTCATATTTTAATTGGTATCTCGGTAATAAATGAGTAAGATTACTCATTGACAGCAGTGTTTTTAGCTTAACTTGTGAGTAATGGGTCAACGCCTTACCTTGTCTAGCTTCTAACGGGGTTGTCACCCCTGCAGGCGTAAAACTACTTTTTGGGTAACTTTTGCTGAATTCAAAATGTTTGTAGTGAGGACTAAAGTGCTCAGATTTTTATACTAATAGTTCTGGATGCACCGGGGCTGGTGAAACCGGGTTTTTTTACGAAAAAACACAGGTTGTGACCCGCAGATTCGGTAAAAAACCCGGTTTCTTTGGTATGTGTGCGTCGAGAACTGACTAATTCCAAAACTATTGCTAGATATAATCGTGTGACCATCTGTAGGGAAACGGCAATGCCTTGTCCGGCGCGGGACTGGGCAAATTTTCATAATAGTTATAAAATTGATAATTCTAGCCACAGTTTTTTTCTGGGTATTATTTTATGGGTATTAATAGGACTAAAGTCCTCACTACCAACGAATTTTATTGTAGAACACGATCGAAGAAACATCTGTAGTTTGGCACATCATTCCCAATCTTTTTGTGGAAAATTTGGCAGAAAGTGCGTTAGCGAAGCCCGCCCCTACGGGGGCTACGCCAACGAAGAGGATCGCCAGCAGATTTTAATTTAGGTTGAAAAGCTCATCAAAGCAGCATCAGTCTCAATACTGTTAGTATAGACTTCGATTTGCGAATATTTACTGTCATCGATCGCTGATTATATTTAAATTTCCCTCTCCCGGTTATTAAATTTATATTTCGCAACATTTACGTGTTGTTTTCTCGATACAGCTAATGCTTTTATTGGCAACTAAAAATCGAGGCTTTTACGAAATCTTTAAGATAGAGCGGCAACAGCGAGTCTTTTTTAAATTTTTGATAAAGAACGGGGTACTCGGCGTCAAAAGGGTAAAATTTTTAGGTAGAAACTAAAAAACTTAGTTGGGATTAATTTGAGAATTCTCAAAAAAAAATATTTGTATATTATATGATAAAAAGTAAGGATTAATAGTCAATCGTTCACCCATAGATTAAGATTTTCATGGATATTCAATTAATTAATATCGGTTTTGGTAACATTGTGTCTGGTAATCGAGTGATTGCCATTGTCAGTCCGGAGTCAGCGCCAATTAAGCGGATTATTACTGATGCGCGGGAGCGAGGACAACTGGTTGACGCTACTTACGGCCGCCGCACGAGAGCGGTAATTATTACAGATTCGAGTCACGTCATCCTCTCGGCGATTCAGCCGGAAACGGTTGCTAATCGTTTTGCGATCGGCAAAGACAGTCAAGGTCGGGATGATTGAGGTTTGTCAGTTGCAATTTGAGCGCTTACAGTTTAGAGTAAGCGGAAACTTAAATTGTTACACGTTTCTCTTCTCAAAATGAAATCTGGTAAATTAATTGTTCTGACGGGGCCTAGCGGTGTGGGGAAAGGCACCTTAGTACGATCGCTCCTCAATCGCCATCCCAAATTGTATCTTTCGGTATCGGTGACAACTCGTGAGCCCCGTGAGGGAGAAATTGAGGCACAACACTACTATTTTGTCAGCCGCAGCCGCTTTGAACAAATGGTTGAGGCTGGAGATTTGGCCGAATGGGCCCAGTTTGCCGGTAATTTTTACGGTACTCCCTATTTTGGTCTCAAGCAAGGAATTGGTGAGGGAAAATGGGTAATCCTCGAAATTGAGCTGGAAGGGGCGAGGCAAATTAGGAATAATTTTCCAGAGGCGCTGCGAATTTTTATTTTACCTCCTTCTTGGGAAGAATTGGAGCGGCGGCTGCGGAGTCGGGGTCAAGATTCCGAAACTGCGATCGCCCGTCGGTTGGTGCGGGCTAAAGAGGAAATTGAAGCTGCAGGAGAATTCGATTTCCAAGTTGTTAATGACGATTTGGAAGTTGCTTTGAAAAAGCTAGAATCAATACTTAATTTGGTTGAGCTTTCAGGTAACTAATGACTAATTACCCATTTCTCCGTCCTGGCTAAAACTTCGCTACTTTGTTTGATAGCAACACAAACTTTTAAATTCAATTCCAGAATATTCAATGAAGGCGAAATTTTTCTCAGCGGTTCAATTTCGCGAGCAGAACAGCCCAACATTTCCATATAAGCTAGCGTCCAGCAAATAGCTGGAATATCGCCTACAGTGCCTTCTCCAGCGCAAAGGTAACAACCCAATTCGCCCTCCGGCCCGCACTCAGGACAAACCCAATTGTTCAGTTGTGAATTAAGCAGGTTTGTGCGGGAAGCGGATGCAATTGTTAATGCTTTAATATGATTTTGAACTACTTGTTTAAAACCTCGGTTTTGGTTGCTGCGGTGGTCGGAATTACCGGGCGATCGCCCGATTGCTACTGCTTGCTGTTGTGGCGAAGCAAGAGATGCTGTTTGGTTCTCCCCGGTTGCTCTAGATTCCCCTAGGTTCGCAGTTAGCTGAATACCATAGTCTTTCGACTCTTCAGTCTGAGAGTGGTTGAGTGCGCTGGAGGAATCGGGTTCGGAAGTTGTGAAGGATTGTTCTATGCGATCTGCAAAATCTTGCATTGAGAGGTGATGTTCGATCGCCAAAGACCAAGTTCTTTTATGTCGGAGGTCGCCATATTTTCTGGCTTCTTCCTCAGTAATGCCGATCGCCGCAGCCTCTTGGCGCAGCACATTCATCGAAGTCATTGTATCTGATATCATTAGTTTGTTTGCCGTTAAATTTACGATCGCCAGCTCAGCCTACAAATAAATTACCTTAGATATAGTACAATAGTCCGGACTATTTTTAGATTGTATTCTGAAACCAATGATTTTCCGTTATGAAGGAGATTGCACAATCGCCCTGAAACCCTTACTTTACGGTTGGCAATCACACACTGTCCGAAGTATTGATAGTAGCCTAAATCTAAAATCTAAACTCTAAAATCTAAAATTGGATGACTTCAATTCTTCCCGATACAGCTTTATCTGTTGCCGGACTAACATCATACCTGCAAGACTTGTTGGAGGGCGATCGCAACCTGCAATCAGTTTGGCTGACAGGCGAGGTGTCGAACGTTTCACACCACCCCAGCGGCTGCTTTTTCACTCTGTGCGACACCAACAAAAGCGCTGCTATTCGCTGCGTGGTGTGGAATTCTCAGCGGCAGAAATTAGTGCAAATACCCGCAAAAGGCGAACAGTTGCTGGTTTTGGGAAGCATCCGGGTTTACAAAAATCGCGGCGAGTACCAGTTGACTGTTGTGCAATCGCTACCGGCTGGAGAAGGGTTGCAGGCTTTGCGGTTGCAGCAATTGCGATCGCGCTTGGATGCTGAGGGTTTCTTCGATCCCGCCAGAAAGCGCCCGATTCCCGCACACCCGCAAATTGTGGCCGTGGTGACATCCGATACCGGCGCGGCTTGGGGAGACATTCAGCGGACTCTAGCCCAAAGATATCCGGGTTTGCGGGTGTTGCTGTCGCCGACAGGAGTGCAGGGAGAATTCGCTGCAGCAGCGATCGCGCGGGCGATCGCCCGGGTAGAATTGGACGGTAGGGCGGATGCGATCGTTTTAGCGCGGGGCGGCGGTTCTGCGGAAGATTTGGCTTGTTTTAATGATGAGAGAGTTGTCAGGGCGATCGCGAATTGTGCGATTCCAATTATTACAGGCATCGGACACGAAAGAGATGAAACTCTCGCGGATTTAGTAGCAGATAAACGAGCCCACACTCCGACTGCGGCGGCCGCTCAAGCTGTACCAATTTTAGCAGATCTTTACTTGGAACACAAGCAGCGAACGGTCAATTTAGCAAACGCTGTGCGAACCCGATTTCAGACAGAAGAAGAGCATTTGCAACTGTTACAAAATCGATTAAAACGTTTGCCTGCGACATCCCGAACTTTGCGGCAAGCAACTGGTAAACTGGAAGTATTGCAAGAAAAGTTATCCGCACTGAATCCGGCGGCGGTATTGCAAAGGGGTTATGCGGCGGTAATCCAAAGTGACGGTACGATCGTCCGCAAAACCGACGGTTTGGAATTGGGAGAGGAATTGACTGTGAGGTTGAGTCGGGGCGTGCTGAAAGTTAAGATTGTAGAAGTATTGGATGCAGAAGAAAAGTTATGATTGATTCGCAGTTGCGCCAGTCTGACTGGAATTATGAGGAAACGGTCGATCGAATTGAAGCGATTATCGATCGGGTGGAATCGGGAGAGTTGCCTCTAGAAGAGGTTTTCGAGCAGTTTGCGGTGGCTGTGGAGTGCTTGCAGGAGTGCGAAAGCTTTTTGGCGCGGGGGAAGGAACAGATGGATTTGTCGATCGAGCTTTTGGCTGCGGAACCCGATTTTTAAGCGGAGATAAACTCGGATTAATGTGGATGAAATAGCACGTTTTGCCGAAAGCCCGACAGGGAATTAATTCCGTGTCTCATAGCTATCGAAACAACGCGGATGCTGCCCAAATTTTCATCAAGTTTTAACTTCACTTTAAAACTACCTTTTTTTCACCCACAGGAATTTCGACATAACAATCTCTTGCCAACTCAGCCCCATAAGCAATACAAGCCAAAACGTCTTCTCGTTCAATTCCCGGATATTCCTCAAGCAATTCTTCCAAAGTCATGCCGCTAGCGAGAAAGTCCAGAATCAGAGAAACCCAGATGCGATGACCGCGAATACAGGGTTTGCCAAAGCAGATATTCGAGTCGATTGAGATGCGAGACAGTAAATTATTTTGAGTCATGTCTTTTCAATTACATATTTTCCATTGATTCATTGTAATGAATTTTAGGGTTGAGTTGTGGGGGCCCATAAACCGGGTTTGATGGACGAAAATATTTCGTTTCAACCCGCAGATGTGGCAATCAAACCCGGTTTCTTCTGTCGGTGGGAATTCAGAAGCCGGGTTTGATGGACGAAAATATTTCGTTTCAACCCGCAGATGTGGTCAAAAACCCGATTTCTTCAGTCGATGGGAACCCCTACAAGTCATCATCATCTCCCCAAATCTCAGCTAACTTCTCCAACAAATCTTCAGCAATCAGATTCAGTTCCGCTTTCACATCCTCCTCAATATCTGAAGCTTTCTCAACAGGTGAAGATTGATCGCGAGAGAAAGATATATCTCTATTTCCCAAACCTCCACTACTAGAACCACTTCCCGCTAAAGCCTTCCCTCCTTCATATCCCCAGTCAGATTTCTCACTACTGTGCAAAACTTTATTCAAAATTGCCACAATTTCAGAAATAGATTTGTTTTGCAAATTATCCCGAACTTGTGCTTGTACCGGGTCATTTTCTTCCAAATCAGATAGCAACTCTTCAATTTCATTTTGCACTAGCGGAATTGCCAACTCAATCCGATCCAAATACTCCCACAATTCCTCAACTGGTTTGAGATTACTTAGAGAAATCTCTTCAGTTTTATCCAGAATTTCCACAGCCGGAATAAAGCCCAAAAGTTTCACCTTATCGAAAGGTTCGGCAAACTGAACGACGATATATGCAATGCGATTTTCCCGCACTTCCGGCAGAAAAATCGCCGATTCTCCGAGCTGAACCGGACAGCATTCTATCTTGCCAATTCCCGGCAAAACCAAATCGCCCACATCCACAACCGCCCGCATTGCTGGATTCCAACTATCACCACTCTGAATATCGGTTTCCATTTCCATCCATTCCAAGAAATAGTTAACCGCCCAAACCGCCAGGGTATTGAAATAAACCCGCTTGCCTTTTTGCGGATTAGCTTGCTCTGAAGCAAATTGCAGAGCCAAATTGCGGGCAGTTTGCTCCAGAGGAATTTCTAACAAATAAGTATCTATGCTATTCACCATTATTCCTCGGGTTGATATCCAAACTTAAGTGCAATCTCTTTGACGAGAGCCAAACCTGTTCTTTTCCAGTGAGAGTTGAGAGTTTGATAGTCAATGTTTAACTCTCTGGCAATTTTAGACAATTTATCTGGAGGGTCTTGCAACAGCAATCGCAGTGCGAGTACGTGAGAATTGGCATCCGGCCGAGGGCGGCGATTTTCGGGATTATTTGGCTTCTTCTTATCTATTTTTTCATTGGGATAACTGTTTCGCAGTTCTCCCGTCGGATCGTCTTCAATACACTGCCATAGTTGGCGGCCGATGCGCTGCTTATTTTGAGCTTGTTCTCTCTCGATGAGTTGCTCAATTCCATTTTTCGTGGTATGGTCTATCGGTTCTTGAGCCGCAAATTTTTCACCTCGGTTGCTCGTAATCGGAGCATCAAAACTCACACTAAAAATCTGTTGCTGCATCCGGCGATATTGCTCATAGACTTTGTTCTTGAGAGTTTTATTGAACCGCTGAACCACTCGGGTTCGCAACACATCAGCAGCGAGATTGTCGAGGTCAATTCCCCTCAAAAATGCCGAAAGCGTTTTGAGAAAACCGCAATAAGCTTCCTGCATCATTTCCTCTAAATCAATATTAGGATAAGGATGCTTGCGAATTCCGGGCAAACGGGGAATGAGTTGGCACAATTGATTTTTGAGTCTTTCTTGTTCCTTACTACCCTCTTGCGAGTCTTTCAAGAGTTGTAGAAGTTGGCGTAACTGTTCGTCGGTGTTCACAGGCACGTTCGGATGACATCGAGATAATTCGATTCTCCCAGGGAAAATAGCGCTGTAACCTGCCAGCAGTAACAAAGTCAAGGAAATCGGTTTGAGTTCGCAACCCGTGGGTGGAAGCAACAAGTTGAAACTTGCCCCTACAGGAACTAAAGCTGCTAAGGGTTCGACGGGGGTATCATGTCTCGTCATAGTCCAGTTTTTGCGTGTTGATACTCTGATATCGCAGGTTTTGGCGGCTTTATGCAGAATTGAGCAAAAATTTTTCGTAAAGGCAATGCGATAAGGACTGAAGTCCTTACTACGAAATTAATCCGGTGTAAAATTAACAATCGTAGGGACTTCTCCACTGCGCTTTTGAAGAGATATCGCAGGATTCACCCAGTTTTATGCACATTCCAAAAATAAATCATATCAAACCCTATTGATAGCAAAGGATTTGATATGAAGCGAATTCTATTAGCCAGGATTTGGTATAGCGCGGTTTTTACAATTTGTCGATCGACCTTTTGGCTTTATCTGCCAGATTTTTTACCGCATTTTTTGCATCTTCTGCTGCGTGGCGGGCGGCAGCTTCGGCTTGTTTGGCTTTGCCTTCAACCTGGTCTTTTCTGTTGCCCGTGATGTTGCCGAAAATTTCCTGAGCTTTGCCTTCTAAATTTTTGCCGATCGCCTTCGCTCTGTCTTCTGTACTCATGATAAGCTCCGTTTGGCAAGTTGCTTTACTAAAATTGTAAAATCAACTCGCCTGCAATTGCCTGTAACTTCATATTAATTTATATTCTGCTTGACTTCGGTCTTCTTCTGATGATTTACTTCCGGCAAACTCGTCACTCAAAAAGCCAAGGATTTTTTTTGACAACTGTATACATCCCCCAATTTCGTCCTAAAAAACTATTTCAAACTGGCCGCAGCAACTTTAATCGGTTCTAGCAATTCTAACGGCAAATGCAGCATATTCAATTGGGTGCTATCTGCTGCTTTCCTTTCAGGATCTGGGCCGTGATAATCGCTGCCCCCAGTTGCCAGCAAACCGTAATCAAGGCACAACTCTTTCAACTTTTGGATTTGGCTGGAACTGTGGCTGGGATGGTATACTTCAACTCCCATTAAACCAGCATTTACTAATTCTTGTAAGACTTCCTCAACAGCGCCGCCGCGAAATAAATAAGGGTGAGCCCACACCGGTACTGCGCCGCAACTCTTCAGTAAATCAATGCCTTCGACGATCGAGAATTTCTCGTAATGAACATAAGCCGGGCCGTCATCTCCCAGCCAGCGATCGAATGCTTCCCGCGATGATTTGGCGTGACCGGCTTTTACAAGTGCAGAGGCAATGTGAGGCCTTCCCGGTGCCATTCCTGGGGATGTTTTTGGCAGTTCGATCGCGTATCCCATTGCTGCTAATTTTTCGACCATTTCCTGCGATCGGCGAAACCTTCCTTCCAGGCGATCGTTCAAAGGAACTCGCAACTTATTTGCATCGGGATAAAAACCTAAAATGTGCAGCGAACGGCCGTTGTGAACGGTGCTGAGTTCGAGTCCGGGGACTATTTCTATACCGTACAAAGCAGCGGCGGCGAAGGCTTCATCCCAACCCGACATCGTATCGTGATCCGTGACGGCCAAAGCGCGAACCCCCGAAGACGCGGCGGCGGCTACGAGTTCGGCAGGGGTGAGAGTGCCGTCGGAATAAGTAGTGTGGCAGTGGAGTTCTAGCATTTTTTCGGGTAAGTTAAAGTCTGTGAAACCTGCAATTATTCCCCTCACTCATGTGAGATATACCGTCATGCAATTTTAGATTTTAGATTTTAGATTTTCGACTTCGGCGCGAGCGCTATAGGAGAACGATTTTAGATTGAATTAGTGATGATATCAGGGTTTGCTGTTATAGCTCTTCTCAGGTAGATTAGGTATGACTGACAACTTATATAACGACTAAATAAGAGGGTTCGCATCCCAACTACTTACCTCATTTACTTGAGAACCGCTATATCTACCGTTGCCTTTTTTCCGTAACTGATTTCACTGCAACCAACAAGTTTTTCTGTGATTTAAATCTGTTAGCTGTAATAAGTTTTCCCGCCTTAACTTTGTACCTTTCTGTTTATTAAAGCTTTGCGTATGTTGAGCATCCTGTCCGCCTTTTTAGTTGAATTTAGATGCAAAACAGCTTAGCTATTTCTTGATTTCTCGCATTGGGGAAATGACACCCTCTGGCAATTTAGAAGGAACCGGCGATATTTCAATACTTTGTATGTTGTGAACTGGGATAACTACCAGTTTATCTGCCAATTCGAGAATTATCGGGTCTGCCGTCAACATTTTGTGCAGGCGAGTCCCTAAAGTTGCTTGTTCTCCTACTGTTCCCTCTGGCGCACTGAACTGGAAGTGTTGCTGTTTGCCATTGGTATAGTGAATTGTCAGATCGATAATTCTTTCTTGGTTGGTTGCTTGCATAATTTTTTTTCCCTAACAGTCGATCGGGACTTCGCAAAATTAACAATCAATCAAAACTGGCGATCGCACCACCGTTGGAAAGCTTTTGACCGAACCGGGCTTTCGGTATGAAAGTTCGCTTGCTCCTAATTTTATCACAAAAACTGTACGGAAACTCGCCAACTTACCCAGTATACAATTGGCAGTCGCGCTGTCTTCGCTCCTCAAGGTGCGAGATCCTTCGCCAGCAATATTTGGTCGATCGGGCTTTCTTTTATGCCAATTGGCAAAGTGGCTCAATTTAGCCTCTGTAGCGACTTGACTCAAAGCGCTCTCAAGTCTCGCAGCAGAAGCATTTGAGCGCTTTGGGTATCAAGGTTTTGCCAGGTGGGAACTGTGGAGGTTAGGATAGCGGCATTCTGCTGTCACTGCGGTAGAGGATTTGTTTATAAATTAATAACATAACATTCAGGTACAGCTTATGAAATCCACACTTTGTTTTCCCGAAACTTCTATTGAATCTAACACCGTTGCTGTTAACAATAATGCTATTGAATCTTGTATTGTTGCAGCTTGGATTGATTTAGTTGGAGGAGATTTTGATAGCTTGGGAGGAGATGATTGGCTGCCATTGTGCGGCGACATTGATGACGGCGAAATTTACAGGGAATGGTTTTTGTGGCAAGACAGCGAAGTAACTCAAGAATGGGAAGCTTACGATCCCATTACTAATTATCGAGTTGTGGCATCTAGCCGAGAAATGATGATTGCTAAAATCGACCAAATAGAAGATACCCGAAAAATTTAGTTGAGTGGTAGAAGGTTAAATCTTGATTTTCAACTTTAATAAAAATTTTGTAAACAAACCCGGTTTCTCCCAACCACACTCAAGAAACCGGGTTTTTTCGACCACAAATCTAGGGTTGGGTTGATTTCCACGGGTCGAACATAATAATTTATGTCGCTACTGCTTTTTGTTTTTCTCGTTCTAATTTGCGCTGCTTCAAGGCGGCAAGATTTTGTTTAATCGTGTCGATCGCAAATCCAGCCCCTTGCTGTTGGTATAATTCGCTGGCACGGATCAAATCGGCAACAGCCTCATCATCCGATCGCAAATTTGCAAAAGCTAAGCCGCGATTGTGGTAAGCTTCTGCCAAAGTTGAAACTTGTTCTACAGCGCTGGTAAATTTATCTTTGGCTTTGCGGTACTTTCCCGACTGATAAGCCTCAATTCCTTGTTGAAAATAAACGGAAGCTTTGCTACCGCTGTCGGTATCTGGAAATTCAGGGTAAGTTAAAATTGGTTCTTTAAAGAGTACAGAAATGCTGCCCTTGCCGAAGTAAGCCCAAGTCATTGTTCCAAACCCAATCCCCAGCACGAGGGCAATAATGACAGACAGAGCAATAAAATTGGTGAGTTCCATAGAGCAATATTTGTTGTATTAGAATATGATAAGATAATTTCTAACTTCTGGAACAATGGCTGCGCGGATTGACCTAAACTGGAAATGGTTTTTCGGATCGCTAGCTTTAGTATTGTCGATCGGCTTAATTACTGCAACTGCAAGTTCTGACGCAGCAACCAACCCGCAAACTCAAGCAGGGTGGCAATTGTTGCAGCGGGGTGAGACAGGGTTGGTGGTAGCAATGCGACACGCGATCGCCCCAGGTACGGGAGATCCTGCTAACTTTAAGTTGGGCGACTGTTCCACCCAGCGCAATTTATCAGCACAAGGAAGAACCCAAGCCAAGCAAATTGCAGCCGAATTTCGCAACCGCAACATCAAAGTAGCCAGAGTTTTATCGAGTCAGTGGTGTCGGTGTTTGGAAACAGCAAAACTGATAAATTTAGGCAAAGTCGAACCGTTCCCAGCGTTGAACTCGTTCTTTAGCGACAGCAGCAAAGAAGCCAGACAAACAGCCACAATTCGCAAATTAATTGTGGACAACCGCAACACAAAAGGCGCGATTATTATGGTAACTCATCAAGTCAATATTACCACTATAGCAATCCGATCTGAGTCTCACAACACAACGCCCTCTTGTCTTCCTAGACTTGTTGTATAGCAAGACTTTCAGATTTTACAGATCTAGAAAATCACTTAGGATTGCTATATCACTGATATTGTACCGCAAAGTGGCGAAGCTGTTATTCTCAAAGGATCTCGACAAGGTAAAATCCAAATAGTCGGACGAATTGGAGGATTTTAAATAGGTGTAGCAATCCTTACCGAATTCGTGAACTCTTGCTTTCGTCTTCCTTTGCGTTCTTCGCAGTACAATAAAAAAATCGTTGACAAATCCTTTAGTCTTGCTATATAAAGTGATAATGTATAAAGTTCCAGCAGATTGATGACTTCGAAATATTATTGTGAGCGATCGTGCAGAAACTAAGCCAGAGACAATAAAAAGGTGGAAAGACTGTTTAGAAGCAGGAATCGATCGAGGTGAAGATCCTATAATTATCATTACCTTTCGTTCAGGATGGGATTCTGCGGCTCGTCCAGTTTTAGCACGCGGTATTGATAAGCGCGAATATGTCATTAAGGGGCAACAAGCGGGGCGTCAAATCGTCAACGATCAGGTGGTAGCAAGACTCGGTATGGCAATCGGAGCACCTGTGGGAGAACCTTGTATTGTTGAAATTTCTGAGGAACTAATTGCTGAAGATTCTAGATTTTCCTATTTGACTCCAGGGACGGCTCACGCTACGCTTTATATACCTAAATGTTCTTCCGAAAGAGAAGAAATTAACTACACAAACCAGCCAGAAAACCGCGAAAGGTTTGCTTTGCTAATTTTGTTGTACGGATGGGTCTATGCTAATGATTATCAATTCATCTATAAAAATGCTCGCCCCAATTTGGTTTACTCTGTAGATCACGGTCATTTTTTTCCAGGCGGCCCAGAGTGGAAACAGCGCGACTTACTCCAAGCTGCTAGTGCTGAGATCAACCATCGTCTTGTTTCTAATTGTAAACTAAAGCTAGAGGATATTCGCCAGGGACTTCCGCTTCTCGATGCTGTCAGCGAAGAAACCATTATTCAAGCTGTGGCTGCTCCACCCAGCGAATGGGGACTTACAATTGACGAGCGTGTTACCCTGGTAGAGTATCTTGTTAAAAGAAGACAGGATTTACTGGCGCTCTGATAGGCACGCTCGTCCGACAAAAAAACTGAAACAATGGCAAGTAAGTATAGTATCGTTCAATACGTTCCCAATCCGATTGCTAACGAACGGATTAATATTGGTGTTGTTGCTTTCAACGAAGAAGAGGTGCGCGTCCAGTTTCTCACAAACTGGGAGCGGGTGCGGCATTTTGGCATGGAAGATGTTACTTTCTTGAAAGAGTTTGCTCAGCGAATGTCCCAAGCGGCTGCCTCTGGATTAATTTTTCCTGGGGATAATCGAAATGCTCCTTATCAGGAACGTTTAAATAAAATTGCCCGTGATTGGCTCTCGGCTATTCAGTGGACAGAACCTCGCGGCTCGTTGGAGGATGTGGATAGTTTACTAGAAGATATTGCTAGTAATTTTTTGGTGGATTTGAATTCTCAAAAACCTCATCGGCGTGACCGCGAAGCTGCTGCTAGATTAACCACTGCTAAATTCAGAAAGGTTCTTCAACAGTATGTGAAAAATGATGCAAAAAAACTCCTAAAAACAAGTTATTCAGTGCAGGGTATTCATACGGAGCACAAGTTTGATGCGGTTATTGCAAATGGGCGACCTTACTTGGCAGCACACGCTATATCATTTGAGGTGAAGATACCCGAACACCTGCAAAACTCTTTGTCTTGGATGATTACTGATGTAAAACAGTTTCAGCCTGATTTTCCTATTGCAATTGTGGCGCTACAGCCCAAAAAAGACGTTGACAACTATCAAGAACGTCAGCAAACTTATCAGCAAGCTACCTCGACGTACTCAGACCTTGGTGCAAAAGTTCTTGCAGAAGATGATGTGGAAAATTGGGTGCTAGAAAGACTTGAGAAGGCTAATCTCTTGTAAATATAAAGCGATTTTCCATTACCAGTTCCCCATTACCAATTTATATGAGTTTCCAATACAGCGCCGCCCTAGTGACTTTAGCAGACCTTGATAAGGAAGTTCTCGTTAAATTTTACACAAAATTTCTCGACCTTGAACCAAACCCTTACATTCCCAATACTTATGCTGAATTTCAACTCCCAGGCTTAAGACTGGGCATATTCAAACCCAAAGATTCTCACAAATCGGAATTTGCCAATCGAGCAAAAACAGGCATGAGTTTGTGTTTGGAAGTCAGCGATATCGAAACTGCGATCGCCCGAATTTGGGCTTTAGGTTATCCGCCAAACGGAGAAATTATCCAAGCTGCTCACGGTCTAGAAATCTATGCCTTCGATCCCGCCGGCAACCGCATAATTTTACATCAATCCCACGATCGTGTAGGATGATGGCTAATTATTGGTGAACTCTCGATCTTCTCTTCTCTTCCTTCGCGTCTTCGCGGTTCGTTCAAAAAAACCTCTAGTTCACAACCCGCTGAGGATTGCTATATAACTTATCCAATTGCTTCACGACCTTCGCAATGACCTTGTAAAACAAGCCTTGACAAATCAAAACTGCCTTAACTATCTAATCAGTTCAGCAAAACTATAAAAACTGATAATTAATAACAGCAAGGCTGTCAGATGAGTTAGCTGAAATTGAGGCCGCGGGCCGATGTATTCTCGCACCAAAATTGAAAAAGACGAACCAATTATATAACTCAGAGACAGCGTTAAATATTGCCACTGCAATGTTACACTCCACAGCCCCAGCAAAATCATCGCTAAAGTCAACATCACCAACTCAACAAAGCGAGGCGGATTGTGCTGAGTAGACAAAATCAAAGTGTCCAACCAATATTGCCAAGGTCTCATGTTTTAGCGATCGAGCTTTTAGATTTAGCCTTCTAGCTTAACCTACGATCGCCACTCAGTTTGTTGCTGCAAACACCTTAAAGCCTCCGCCGTCTCAACCTGCGGAAATTGCCCGTAAAAGCGACTGACACTGTAAAAAGGGTGAGGAGTCTCCAGAACGATCAACTTATCGCCCATTTCGGCCAAAAATCCCATCAATTCTGCCGGGGCGACAGGCGCGCAAATCCACAAAGCCGCCGGTTGCTGCGACTGCAAAGCCAGCGCCGCCACAGCCATCGTCATCCCCGTAGCAATGCCGTCATCTACCAAAATCGCCAAAGCCCCCGCCGCGCTGACATTGGGGCGTCCAGAAGACAAATCCGCCAGCAGAGATTGAGCATTATTTTGAGCCACGGGCAGTGCTAATTTTTGCAAGCGCAAATTGTGCTGCTTTTGCTTGTGCCAGAGGACGTAGCCGTCAGCAGTTGCAGCCCCGATCGCCAATTCTAAATTATCCGGGCGAGTAATTTTCTTGGCGACAACCACATCCAAAGGACAGCCCAAGCGGCGCGCAATCGGCACCGCAACGGGCAAACCTCCGCGCGGCAAGGCGTAAACAATCGGTTTAACAGCCTCCTGTGCCGTTAAATTCAACTTGCCGAGCTCGCCCAGAACTGCCTCGGCCAGTTTTTCGCCTGCATCGGCGCGATCGTCAAAAAACGGGTTAGAGAACATATTTTTGCCTGTACGAGCTCAACCAAATAATGTGAGATTTGCGAGTATTAATTGGAGATTGTGCGCTCGACAGCATTGCACACAAGCTTCTAGCCAATCTCAAATCACCAAACCCGATCTAAACTATAAACTCTAGACTCCAAAATATCTCCCTAATTGTAAAATGTATGTCCAGCGACTTGCAACTGAGCCTTTTTGACAACAATCAAAGTGCCACTTTCCAAACTGACTCAATACCAGCAAATGCCAAAATTCCCATTCCTCCGGGCACTTATCAAAATATGGAACAAATCGGCGAGCACTGCAACCGCTGTCACCGCTGCGAATTGGGCAACAGCCGCACTCACGCCGTCATCGGGCGCGGCAATCCTCAAGCCTCAATTTTGATTGTGGGAGAAGCGCCCGGACAAAACGAAGATGAAACCGGATTGCCCTTCGTCGGGCGATCGGGCAAACTGTTAGATAAGATTTTAGAATCCGTGGGATTGAGTGCAGAAACCGACGTATTCATTGCCAACGTCATCAAATGTCGCCCTCCCAACAACCGCCCTCCGACAGCCAAAGAAATCGAAGCTTGCAAACCATACTTGCTCGAACAAATCCGCATCTTAGACCCCAAAATTATTTTATTAACCGGTGCCACAGCCCTCAAAGGTTTGCTAAGCGACAAGCGACCAATTAGTAAAATCAGAGGTCAGTGGATTGAATGGGAAAATCGTTTGTGTATGCCGATTTTTCACCCGTCGTACTTGCTGCGAAATCCCTCCCGCGAACCGGAAACTCCGAAATGGTTTATGTGGCAAGATATGCAGGCTATTAAGGCTAAATTGGATGAATTAAAAGAGCAATTATAATCAACTTTTTTTGTTGATTTGTATTCGGCTTTGAGGCACAATATCGGATTTTTACCCACAATCTTAAAACCTGCCCCCACCCACCGAAAAATTATAATTAATTTTCCTTCGCAATTGGTATGGGGCTGGTTTCACCAACAATCTCTGATTTTTACCTGCCATCTACAAAACAAGTTCCCGCTTTCCATTTATAAACTCACGCCCCGTAGTAAAAATCCGAATTATGGTTGTCTCTAGTATTTTTAGTAAAACTCCTATCAATAGACAAGAAATTCCTCAAGAACTCTTAGACATTGAAGATAAACAACGTACTAATCCACTTCCTTGGAAAGGGCAATTTTCCCCCCAGTTCATCGAAACTTTAATTAAGAAATATGCCACTAAAAATAGTGTAATTTTCGATCCATTTTTAGGTAGTGGAACAGTTTTATATGAGGCAGGAAGATTCGGACTGGAAGCCGGCGGAACAGAAATAAATCCAGCAGCTTTAATCCTAGCTAACACTTATAAATTTATCACTATTTCACCCAGACAACGTGAAAAAATTATCAATTGTTTTCTCACTCAACTAAAAACAGAGATATGGGAGAGAATGCCACTCTTCCAAACAATACAAAAAGAAATTACGCCCAATGATTTAATAGATAAAATTGTAGACGTAGCCGTTGATGATGAAGAAAAATTCCTTAATATTCTACATGAATTATTAGTGATATTGCTAGACTTAGACAACAAAAAATTTACCAAATCAAAAGTTTTTATACTTGCGGAAAATATCGCTACTTTTGTCCTGAAACTACCCTATAGTAAAAAGCCGATAAATGCCTATAATGCCGATGCAAGACACGTTCCCTTACAAAACTCTAGCGTCAATCTTGTGATTACCTCCCCCCCTTATATCAATGTATTTAACTATCATCAGCAGTATCGCGGTTCTACTGAGGCACTAAACTGGAAAATTTTAGAGGTGGCAAAATCAGAGTTTGGTTCTAATCGCAAGCATAGAAGTAATAGATTTCTAACTGTGATTCAATATTGCTTAGACATGGCCTATACTTTGCAAGAACTGTTAAGAATATGCAGCCCTAACAGTAGAATGATATTTGTACTAGGTAAAGAATCAAATATTAGAGGGACGCCTTTTTTAAACGGGGAGTTAGTTGCAGAAGTTGCTCGTCAAGTATTGGGGATTAGCTTAGATATCCGTCAAGAAAGAAGTTTTGTAAATCGCTATGGAAAAACTATCAAAGAAGATATACTACACTTTACAAAAAGAGAAGAATTACAGTATTATTTTGACATACATCAAGCCAGATCTCTTTCTGTAGAAGCCTTAATATCTGCTTATTCTGTAGCGAATGAACAAGTAAAATATGATATTAAGGATGCTATCGATAAGGCTGCCACAGTAAAGCCCTCACCTTATTTCGATCGGCAGCGTTCACGGAAAACCATTGAAATACTCAACCCAAAAGCAGAAAATTATGTTTAATTTAACTCAACCACATGGAGACAAACTAGCAGCATTACTTGATAACGAGAAATTACCTCCTACAGATAAACGGCGTGTTAATCAAGCAATCGAACACTATAAAAAATGGTTGGAAACGCTTAAAAACATCAGGGCGGATGATCTGGAAGTTGTTCCAGAGATGGTATCCCATCTAACCTCCTATAAGCGATACATTGACGTTGAACTAATTTTTGACAGTGATGATGATTTTTTGTACCGTCAAAAAGGGCAATTAAAACTTGACAACTCAATTATTGAAGAATTTATACCTATCTTAGTTACAACCGTCTTTGCAGATTCATTAAAGGACAAAGAATTATCCTTTGGCCCAACACAGTGTTTTTCATCACTACGATTTGAGTCAAGTTTAAAACTCAGTCCAAAAGGCGGTGGGATGAGTATTCGAGCCAAGGAACAAGATTTTGCGATTAGTAGAAAAATATTTCTAAAAGCCTCTCATAACCAAGATTTTAAGGAGACTACCTCCCGCGAGGCAAATATTGCTTATGTTGCGGCTGAGTGTAAAACAAATCTTGATAAAACCATGTTTCAAGAGGGCGCAGCAACTGCCCTGGATGTAAAATTGAGTGTACCAGGAGCCAAGTATTTCTTGCTATGTGAGTGGCTTGATATGTCGCCGATTAGCTCATCACTCACAGCTATTGATGAGATACTAATTTTGAGAAAAGCCAAACGTTTAACGTCTAATATAAGAAAGGATTTTAGTACGGTAAAGGGAAGAAAGAAAAATAAAGATTCTTTTGTCAACCATCTCGATAACAACCCCTTTGCACCGGAAGTTTTTATGAGATTTTTAAAGGAGATTGAAGGAATGATTGGTAAAGATGAACTAGACGAAGATGACGTGCTCTCAAGAGGCTATTTTTAAGTGTAAAAAAATAATCGCAACCAGCGAAAGTTATGGCTTTGCCTGACAATCGCGCAACCATAAACGAATAGCCTCAGCAATTTCGCTTTTCTTATCTTGACCTAATAAAGGACGAACATCGGCCACGGTACTAAACCTAGAAACAATTTTTACTAATTCCCAACCGTTCTCCGTTTTAGTGAAAAACAGCCAATGATATTGCTCAATTTCGACTCGTTTTCCGCCGCGATACTGCCTTTCCAAAGTAGTAATGAAAACTTGACTGGCATTTTCTGGAAGTGCATCCCCATAATTTAAAGGTAACGGTTCAAACTCCGGGCGGCCCGCTAAAATTATTTGAGGCAGCGCGTAACCGGGCGGTGTGTTAGTGTTAGGAGAAAAGTGCGATCGCACAATTACGCGATTAGCATAACTCGGCAAATCTTGCAACAGGCGATCGACCAAAGTTTCTAAATCAGCGGGACAGGGCGATCGCGCTAACAAACCGTACCGACTTGCGTTTATACTGCGATCGGGATTGGTCACAAAATTAACTGCCAAAGTCGGAGTTGCAACCGCAGATATCAGCAGATAAACACAGATGAACGCTGATAGGATTTTATCTGGGTTCATCTGTGTTCACCTGGGGTTTAAAAAACATTCATCTTGTTATCCCAACTCTTCACAAATACGCGCAAAAGCCGCCACCGGATCGGGCGCAGCAGTAATTGGCCGCCCCATCACCAGATAATCCGCACCAGCTTTCACAGCAGCCTTCGGAGTCATCGATCGTTTTTGATCGCCTCCATCGGCCCATTTCGGACGCACGCCGGGACAAACTAACAGAAAATCATCCCCGCAACTCATTCTTAACTGTTCCACCTCTTGCGGAGAACAAACAGCCCCAGCTAAACCCGTTTCCTTAGCCAACAATGCCATGTGCAAAGCATATTCCGGCAACTCCAAAGGTATTTTCAACTCAAAAGCCAACTGTCGCGAATTCAAACTCGTTAACAGCGTAATTGCAATCAACTTAGGACTCGGTTTATCCACAGCCGCCGCCCCTTCAGTCAAAGCCAACTGTGCCGCTTTCAAAGCATCTTTACCGCAAGTAGAATGGATAGTCAATAAATCCACATTGTACTTAGCAGCAGCCCGACAAGCACCAGCCACCGTATTCGGGATATCGTGAAACTTCAAATCGAGAAAAATCCGCTTTTCCCGCTGTTTTAAAATTTCCAAAATCCCCGGCCCGGAACTCACAAACAGTTCCAAACCGACTTTCCAAAAAGATACATCAGGCAGTTTGTCAAGAAGTGCGATCGCATCTTCCTGACTCGAAACATCCAAAGCAACAATAATTCGATTATCAGCGTTCATAGCGCGTTCATCAGCCTTCATCGGCGGTTAAAAAAGAGATTCAAGACACCAATCGCACAAACTTATTCTTCCCAACCTGCAAAACCTTACCGCATAAATCAGCAGGTGATTCAAAAGTAAGATTAACATCAGAAACCCGATCGCCATCCAACTTCACCCCGCCGCCCTGCATCAACTTCCGCGCCTCACCGCTGCTTTTACAAAGCCCGCTAGCACTGAGAATATAAAACAACTTAGCCGGAAACTGCACACTTGCCAAAGAAAACTCCGCCACAGCATCAGCTTGTCCCGCAGCACCTTTAACCAGGGCAATTGCATCTTGTTGTGCGCGTTCCGCCGCTTCCTTTCCCCGATACTGGCGCACCACCTCCACAGCCAAAAGTTTCTGTTTTTCTCGCGGATTTTCTGGCAATTCATCAAGCGGCAAATCTGTCAATAGTTCAAAATATTGGGCGATCGAACTATCAGCAATTTTCTCCAGCTTAGAATACATACTCAGCGGGTCTTCCGACAAACCCACATAATTGCCCAAAGATTTCGACATCTTTTGTACGCCGTCAGTCCCGATCAAAATCGGCATCAGCAAACCAAACTGCGGCTTCATCCCAAAATGCCGCTGCAAATCTCTCCCCACCGCAATATTAAACTTTTGGTCGGTTCCCCCCAACTCCACATCCGCTTCCAAAGCCACCGAATCGTAACCTTGCATTAGTGGGTACAGAAACTCGTGCAGATAAATCGCATTTTCCTGCTGCATCCTGTTATCAAATCCCTCTTTAGCGAGCATCTGCTGCACCGTCATCGTCTTCAGCAGTTCCAAAATCTTCGCCAAGTCCAATTTCGACAACCACTCGGAGTTGTAGCGAATTTCCAAACGTCCGGGCGTGTCAAAATCTAGAATCGGACGCACTTGGTCTAAATAAGTCTTGGCATTTTCCGCCACTTGTTCGGCACTCAACTGGCTACGCATCTCCGACTTCCCTGTCGGATCGCCAATTCTTGCGGTAAAATCTCCGATGACTAATACCGCTGTGTGACCGGCATCCTGAAAAGCTCGCAGCTTTCGGACGCAAATGCTGTGTCCCAGGTGAATGTCACTGCCTGTCGGGTCAATTCCCAGTTTGACGCGCAACGGTCGATCGACTTTTGCCAGCAGTTGAGCTAAATTTTCGTCAGGGTTGCTAGAATCAGGTCGATCTGGAAAAATCTCGCTGACGCCGCGGTAAAGCGCTGAAAGGTTAGGAGTTATCATCGGGGAGCGATCGTTCATCATATTTTGCCAAAGTGCAGCAGAATTAGTTACACTCACTGGTTGACGCATAAAAACATAACTATCAAGCTACTATAATCCCAAAGCTGACCGGCTTTCATTAGCTGACCCCGCCCAAAAACGGATACCAGCCCCCGACAACAGTCGTGGAGATCCCCAAATTTTAGACTCTTGTTCAAACTCCCAGATTCATCTGTGGAA
This sequence comes from Oscillatoria nigro-viridis PCC 7112, assembly GCF_000317475.1. Classification (NCBI taxonomy): domain Bacteria; kingdom Bacillati; phylum Cyanobacteriota; class Cyanophyceae; order Oscillatoriales; family Oscillatoriaceae; genus Phormidium; species Phormidium nigroviride. The sequence continues at coordinate 3,131,131 of NC_019729.1, read as the reverse complement.
TAAATCTAAAATCCAAAATCTAAAATCGACTGACAGTCTTTAGGGTTCGCATCTAAAATTAAAAGTCTTAAACCCCAAATCAAGTGAGGAAGTGAAATCCACGTGTCAACCAACGCAGTCCGCAAAAACACGGAAAACTCAGCCCCCGTATTCGAGTTTGTTCAGTCAGTCAGTAAAGTGACCGCCGGAACCATACTCAGCATGACAATGCTTGCCAGTTCCGTAGTCGCTGGCGGACTGGTTGGCTTAGCGATCAGCTTCCGCAATTTGCCAGATGTTCGCATCTTGCAAACCTACTCTCCCACAGAAACTACCCACATTTACGACATCAACGGCAAGCCCCTAGCCAGCATCCACGACGAAGCCAACCGGGATGTCGTACCCCTTGACCAAATCTCCCCGAACCTGAAACGAGCTGTTCTGGCGATCGAAGATAGCAACTTCTTCACCCACAAAGGCATCAACCCCGGCGGGATAGCCCGAGCTCTCCTAGTCAACCTAGAGAAAGGTAGAACCGTGGAAGGCGGCTCGACTATGACTATGCAGCTAGTCAAGAACCTGTTTCTATCTCCCCAGTCAAAAGTTAGTCGCAAGATAGCTGAAGCGGTAATGTCTATCCGCTTGGAGCAAATTCTCACCAAAGACCAAATTCTGCAACTATACCTAAATCAAATCTACTTAGGTCACAACTTGTACGGGGTAGAGACAGCCTCTCGAAGCTATTTCAACAAGTCAGCAAGTAATTTGACTCTTGCAGAAGGAGCGATGCTGGCCGGCTTAATTTCTGCCCCCGAAGAATACAGTCCTTTCGTCAATTACAAGTTGGCAAAAGAGCGGCAAACAACCGTTTTAAGCCGCATGAAGGATCTTAAATGGATTACGCCGGCCCAAGAGACTGCTGCCCGCCAGGAAAAAATTAAGCTAGGCAAAATTACCTCTTTTGGCGGATCTCAAGTTCCTTACGTAACACAAGCCGTAGTCCAGGAACTGACGAGGCGTTTCGGGCGAGATGCCGTGGTTAAGGGAGGAATGCGCGTTCAAACCACGATCGACCTCAAAATGCAGCGCATAGCCGAAGAAACAGTCAAAGCGTGGCACACTCGGCTTTACTACCAAGGGCTGTTTTACGATCGCGACGAAGGTCAAATTGCCCTAGCCGCCGTCGATCCCCGCACCCACTTCGTGAAAGCAATGGTGGGCGGCGTCGATTACGAAAAGAGTCAGTTCAACCGCGCCATTCAAGCACGCCGCCAGCCCGGATCTTCTTTTAAGCCTTTTGTCTACTACGCTGCCTTTGCTAGCGGCAAATACAGCCCCGATTCAGTTGTATACGACTCCCCTGTCGGCTACCGCGACGGCGACGGCTACTACTACCCTCAAAACTACGGCGGCGGCTTCTCCGGTGCCGTCAGCATCCGCAGAGCTTTGGAAGTATCTCTCAACGTTCCCGCCGTCAAGCTTGGACAAGAAGTCGGATTGAATAAAGTGATTGAGATTTGCCGGGTGCTAGGCATCAGAAGTCCGATGGAACCGGTCATTTCTTTGCCGTTGGGTGCCGTTGACCTCACTCCTTTAGAAATGGCCGGAGCTTTTGCTACCTTCGCCAACAACGGCTGGCATTCTGACACCACGTTTATCGTGCAAGTCACTGACAGCAGTGGCAACGTCTTGCTCGACAATACGCCCAAACCCAAATTAGTTCTCAATTCCTGGGCGGCGGCATCTGTCAACAGTGCCCTGCAAGGGGTAATTAACAACGGAACGGCAAGGGCGGCCCAACTTGGACGACCGGCTGCCGGGAAAACAGGTACAACTTCTTCTGAACGGGATATCTGGTTTGTGGGTTACGTGCCGCAGTTGTCCGTGGCGGTTTGGATGGGCAACGACAATTATAGACCGATGAGCTACGGTGCTACTGGCGGTACTATTGTCGCCCCTGTTTGGCGTGATTTTATGAGCCAAGCTTTGGAAGGCATTCCCGCAGAAAGTTTCAAACCTGCTTCATCTTTTGAGCGGCCTTAACTATCAGTCATGGGGCATGGGCCCGCGCAGGGCATGGGGCATCGGCCAAATAGGGCATCGGCCAAATAGGGCATTGGGAATACTTTCTTCCTTCTTCCTTCTTCCTTCTTCCTTCTTCCTTCTTCCTTCTTCCTTCTGCTCACTAGGATTGTTTTTCCAGCTCAGATTTCATCCGCTCCAGCGTTGAGTTCATTTGCTCAAACATCTGCTGGGGCGTGATGCCAAATTGATTGAGCTGTGTTTTTAACTGCTCTACAGTCATCTGAGCCATGAAGTCCTCAGACAGCTCGAAGCGCTTCATAAAAATACGGTAGCGCTCCATCATTGATTCCATCTGAGCGATGAACATTTTCTTGCCTTCGCGATCGAATTTGCCGTAACTGCCACCTAGTTTGATGAGAGATTGATAGTCTTCAAACAACAGCTTGGCTTCTTGTTGAACAATTTCTGAATCAAAAAATCCCATAGCTTTCCTAATTTTTTAATATTCAACTAATTTTGATCTAAGCGAGAAATCCCGCTGCTTTTTGTACCATTTTATCAGTTGCCGGAGGAAGTCCCTACCCCTTAAGGCACAAGAATAAGTAGAAATTTCCGTACAGCATAAGGCATCGGGCAAATAGGGCATGGGGCATGGGGCATCGGCCAAAGAGGGCATCGGGCGTCGGGCATGGGCCAAAGAGGGCATCGGCCAAAGAGGGCATGGGGCGTCGGGCATGGGCCAAAGAGGGCATCGGCCAAAGAGGGCATGGGGCGTCGGGCATTGGTTATTGGTTATTCAAACTAACAACCAACCAATAACCAATAACTGATGACTGATGACTGATGACTGATGACTTCTTCAAACTTCCCCGATGCGTTCTAGAGGCCAAAACCGCACTACAGCGCGGCCGATGATATTCTGCTTAGGTAAAAATCCCCACCTGCTGGAGTCGTTGCTGTTGTTGCGGTTGTCTCCCATCACAAAGTATTGATTTTCTGGGACGCGATAAGGCCCCCACTCGTATTTAGGAGGTTCGGCAATATATTTTTCGACGAGGGGTTTGTCGTTGAGATAAACTAAACCTTTTTTAACGGCGACGGTTTGACCCGGTAAGCCAATTACCCGCTTGATGAATGCTTGGTCTTGGGTAAAGCCTTGTTCTTGTAACTGTTCGGGCGGGGCAAATACTACGATGTCGCCAGTTTTTGGAGGTTCGAGGTAGTACGAGATTTTTTCGACTACGACGCGATCGCCCACGTGCAAAGTGGGTACCATAGAATCTGATGGTATGTAGCGCGGTTCGGCAACCAAGGCTCGAATCACTATTGCTAAACTCAAAGCAATAATCACTATCTGAAGATTTTCAAAGCTAGACTTCCACGCTTTCTGCCACCAGCTTTCAGCAGGCGGATTTTCTGCTACTTCTGTACCCAAATTCTTTTTTTCAGATGTCATGAAAGTCCTCGCTATATAGTTGCCACTAATTATCTGATTAAGCTCGCTCAGCATTTAAATTGCATCTCCAGAAATAATCAAACCATGAGCTGGCTGCACACGCGAACCAGCACAAAATATACAATTTAAATGCAGTAGAGCTTACCATTGAAGTATGTCGCTGTTAATTACTAGACGTGAAGTGCAGGCATTTGCAAGCCATCTTGAAAAGCATCTGCGGTTTCCCTAGCACTCCAATATTTATGCCATAATATCAAATCCGTTAGCATCGGAATAGTAAATTCGAGTTCACGGCGTTGACTGTTGACTGTTGACTGTTCACGGCGTCAACAGTCAACATCATGTATGAGTGTAACCGGAAATGATATAACTCTCCTGTTGATATTAACTCAGAAAAAAGGCAGAGAATTTAAATTCTCTACCTTTTTTATTTGAGGATTTTGAGTTGTTTGCGACTGCGAGATTGGTTATTTCCAAACATAACTCGCGATCGCACACAACTCCAACTTACTCGGCGCCTTGGGGCAGCAATTCCCGCTTTTGACCTTGCAGCACCTTAACAATTCCGTCCTCGCCCACATCCACAACAGCGGTGTCGCCGTCTTTGATGCGGCCAGAAAGGATTTCCTCAGCCAAGCTGTCTTCCAGCAAGCGCATAATGGCGCGGCGCAGGGGTCGAGCTCCGTAGCTGGGGTTGTAGCCTTCTTCTACCAGCCGTTCTTTGAATTTTTCGGTCACTTCCAGGGTGATTCCCTGTTCTGTCAAACGGCCGAACACTTCTTTTAGCATGATGACCGCGATTTCCTTGACTTCTTCCTTGTTCAACTGGCGGAAGACGATAATTTCGTCGAGTCGGTTGAGGAATTCGGGGCGGAAGTAGTTTTTGAGTTCTTCGTTAACCAAAGAACGAATGCGGTTGTAATTAGCATCGGCTTGGTTGTCGCTGAACTCGAAGCCGAGACCGCCGCCGCCTTTTTCAATCACCTTAGAACCAATGTTTGAGGTCATAATCAGCAGCGTGTTTTTGAAGTCCACGGTGCGACCTTTGGCATCTGTTAAGCGGCCGTCTTCCAATATTTGCAACAGCATATTGAAGACATCGGGGTGGGCTTTTTCGATTTCGTCGAACAGCACCACGGTGTAAGGACGGCGGCGGACTGCTTCTGTGAGTTGGCCGCCTTCGTTGTAGCCGACGTAGCCCGGAGGGGAACCGATGAGTTTGGAGACGGTGTGACGTTCCATGTACTCCGACATATCCAGCCTAATCATCGCGTCTTCGGAACCGAAGAAGTAGCCGGCTAGGGCTTTGGTGAGTTCGGTTTTGCCGACGCCTGTGGGCCCGGAGAAGATGAAACTGGCGATCGGGCGATTGGGATTTTTTAAGCCGACGCGAGCGCGGCGGATGGCGCGGGAAACGGCTTTCACTGCTTCTTCCTGGCCGATCAAGCGCTGGTGCAAGGTATCTTCCATGTGCAGCAGCTTTTCGGATTCAGATTCGGTCAGTTTGTTAACCGGTACGCCCGTCCAGCTTGCCACGATTTGAGCGATATCTTCTTCGGTGACAACTGGCGATGGGTCGGTTTCGCCGGTGCGGGCCGAGTCGGTTTTTTTGGCTTGGGAAATAGCGCGAATTTCGGCTTTGATCGTCATTTCTCGATCGCGCAATTCGCCGGCTTTGTCAAAGTCTTGAGAACGCACCGCTTCGTCTTTGTCTTTGAGGACTTGGCGCAGTTCTTTGTCCAGTTCTTTAGCTGCGGGGGGCAGTTGGGAGTTGATCAGGCGGACTCTGGAACCAGCTTCGTCTACCAAGTCAATTGCTTTGTCTGGGAGGAAGCGGTCGGAGATATACCGATGTGAGAGTTTGGCGGCGGCTTCCAGGGCCGTGTCCAAAATTTTCAGCTTGTGGTGCTGTTCGTAGCGTTCCCGCAGACCGAAGAGAATCTCGATCGTCTCGTCCACGGTGGGTTCGCCGACCATGACGGGCTGGAAGCGCCGTTCTAAGGCTGCGTCGCGCTCGATGTGCTTGCGGTACTCGTCGAGGGTGGTGGCGCCGATACACTGGAGCTCGCCTCTTGCCAAAGCCGGCTTGAGAATGTTGGCGGCGTCGATCGCCCCTTCAGCAGCACCCGCACCGATCAAAGTGTGCACTTCGTCAATCACCAAAATCACGTTACCCGCTGTGCGGATTTCGTCCATGATTTTTTTGAGGCGTTCTTCAAATTCGCCCCGGTATTTCGTGCCGGCAACGAGCAAGCCGATGTCGAGGGTAACGACGCGCTTTTCTTCGAGGATATCTGGGATGTCGTTGTTAGCGATGCGCTGGGCCAGACCTTCGGCGATCGCGGTTTTACCGACTCCGGGTTCGCCGATTAGCACCGGGTTATTTTTGGTGCGGCGACCGAGGATTTGAATTACCCGTTCGATTTCTTTTTGGCGTCCGACTACTGGGTCTAGTTTGCCATCGACCGCCATTTGAGTGAGGTTGGCACCGAATTCATCGAGGGTTGGGGTTTTGGTGCGGGCACCTCCGCCGGTGGCTGCGACTTCTGCGGTTTCTCCCAGCATCCGAATGACTTGGGTGCGGACTTTCGACAAGTCTACTCCCAGGTTTTCTAATACTCTGGCCGCTACTCCTTCACCTTCGCGGATCAGGCCCAGCAGCAGGTGTTCAGTACCTATATAGTTGTGTCCGAGTTGGCGAGCTTCTTCTAGGGATAATTCTAGAACCCGCTTGGCGCGGGGGGTGAACGGAATTTCGACTGCTACGAAGCCGGAACCGCGCCCGATGATTTTTTCGACCTCAATCCGAGCGTCTTTGAGATTGACCCCCATTGATTTGAGGACTTTAGCTGCCACCCCGGTTCCTTCACCGATCAGACCCAGGAGGATCTGTTCTGTCCCTACGAAGTTGTGACCCAGGCGGCGAGCTTCTTCCTGGGCCAACATGATTACTTTTATTGCTTTTTCTGTGAAGCGTTCAAACATGATTTATTCCCATCACCTGCTGCTATGTGCCCGTTTCGAGGTCACGCTCGCACAACGAGCGTTTGTGTTCGAGTGTTAACTCGTACTGCTTATTCTAGCGCGACACTCCCAACCTATCTGCCGCACTCGGCTGCGGTTGCAGATTCCAGGCTCATGTTGCAGGGTGGCTTTCAACTGGGAAGACCCAAATGGTGGCTGACCTACAACCTCCCCTAGACTGCAAGAAGATTGCTCTTCTCGGCCCGTGCCCAACCTACGACTGCGTATTGATGGATTCTAGCATAATCTTTTTGGCTGTCATGCAGGTGCAAAAGTGATAATTCTCGAAGTGTAGGGCAGTTTTTTTACAAAAGTTATTGCTTAGACGGGCGATCGATGTACGAACTTTAAAAAAATTAGGACTTACGGATGAGGCCCAGAAACCTGGTTTTTTCACGAAAAGACGCGCTGTAGCCCACAAATTTAGCAAAAAACCCGGTTTCTTTAGTCGGAATGCGTGCACTGAAAGTTTATAGTTTTCTTTTAGCGCAACTACAAACCTCAAAATCGATCGTAGTGTAGTGTTGCCAAGTTCTAAAGATTGACTGCTCGCAGCTACCTCTGCAATACCGGAGAAAGGTCAATCCTAAAATGTCCTTGTAGGGAACTGTAGTCGCGAAGCCCAGAGACCGTCAATCTTTGCAATCAATTCACTTCCCGACCAGAGAAAGGTTTGAGTGATGAGGTTTTGCGCCTCAATATTCACGCCACCTAAAATTATGTCAGTGTCTGGATTAAACCTCTGAATATAGGCGTAATCATTTCCGCCAGCGACTGAGTACCAATTTCTTGTACCATCACCAATATAAAATGTGTTAAGAGATTGACCGCTGTTGCCAATTAAAGTATCTACCTCAGCACTAGACAAACTGTTGTTTTCTGAACCTCTTAATATATTCAGACCGGCACCACCTCCGAGAGTGTCGTTTCCAGAACCACCAAACAAGATATTAGTGCCGTTTCCACCAGTGAGATAATCATTACCATCATCACCGCGAATGGTATTCCTGCCATTTCCGCCATTGATGTTGTCATTTCCAGCCCCGCCAGAGATGGTGTCATTCCCAGTGCCAGCAGTGATAAAATCACCACCCGCCTCACCAAAGATCAGATTATTCCCATCTCCGCCACCAAGGGCGTCAACTCCATTCCCCCCAGAGATGATGTCATTACCAGTGCCAGCAGAGACAATATCGTCCCCATCCCCAAAATAATAAGTATGGTTGCCGTTGTTGTTGTAATATTTCCCAAAAATTCCCGTTCCCGTTAATACGTCGTTTCTGTTAGTCGCGTAGATGATTCGGTCATTTATCCCGCCATCAAGCTTAGCACCAACCAGAAACAAAGGATTATATTGAGCATCAACGGGAATCACTCCTTCATGCACTTGAGGAGAGACATTAAAATCCCCTTTATAGAAATTTGGTCTAAATTGATGATCGGCCCGCGTGTCACTCAGACCCAGAATATTTGTGGCTAAACGAGAATTGCCTGCTGCATCAGTTTTAACTAAATTTGTGTAGGCAGTGACGACACCGTTGTGTTGAGCAATTTGTGCCGGGATATTATTCGGATCGCTGCCGAAGTCAAACAGGAAAGATTCTTTGGCAGTGCCTGCTTGAGCTTCATTTCCTGCTAAACTACTGATGCCATTAAAACTTCTTGAAACTGCTGCACCCCCAAAATCTAAGCGTTTGATTGGATCTGGAGTTCCTCCATTCCTTACGTATCCATTTGATAAGTTAGTATCGAAGCCATTAACTCTATCGTATGGACTGACATCTTTCGCCTTATTTGATGCTGGGTCAAGGGCTGTAACCGAACTCACTTGACTCCCGTAGCTAGTGAAACTGGCGGCAAGATCGCTGGCCAGGTGAGCACCCAGACTATTACCAACAATATTGAGTGCTGCGGCTGGCATTCCCCACTCAACAAGTTTGTCTCGGACTGCGTTTGCCACTGGGGTAATCCATGAACCCGATCTGTAAAGGTCTCCAGCGGCGATTCCTAATGGTCCAATATTGAAGAACTTGGTGCCACTCACTTGAGTCCAGTCAAGGGCTAAAACCGTATCGTTTGGGTTAGCATCCCTGATGGCTGTCGCCAGATTTGGATCGTAATAATCGGCAGGATTTGTGAAACCCGGAAGTAGCAGCCATACTTTTTGTCCACTCCATTGATCGGCAGAGGGAATGCCGAAGGGCGCGCGAATATTGATTTGACGCTGACTTGGACTAAAAGCATTGCTAGGTGGGTTCTTAGTTTCGCCACCTGTCACCAAAAACGGAGTATCGATTACTGCCATTGTCTATTCCTCTCAAGTTAGGTTGTTAAAGATTATTTGTTTCTGTTGACTAACCCTTTCTCGACTTTCTCCACAGGTGAACCCCACCCAAGCCCAAGAAAGCCAACAATGAGGAGAAGGGGGAGGAGTTCTCCGGTACGGGAGTAGGTTCAGGACTAGGTTCGTTTGTTGTTTCTAAGGTCACAACCCCATCACCTCCAATAGTTCCATTTCGCAATGCGAAATTAAATGCCTTGGGATCTCCGAACATCAGTCCGTCTTTTCCAGACGCAGAAAAAATTTGTAAGCCAAATTGAGTGGGAATTCCGTTCTCAAAAGCCAAAACTGGAGCGTCTGGAAATCCATCAACATCACTGGCAGTATAGGTGACAGGAGTTAAGCCATCAGCAAAATTCAGAAATTTAAAGTTAAAGGATAGCAGTCCCGCTAGATCCCCATTTCCACCATTAATGGTCATGTGTTCCGTGCCGACTTTGGTCAGGTGTGTATCGTCGTAGGCGAAGTCACCCGTGTAGACCCCCGCGAAGTCGCCCTTACTTACGTTGACTTTGATTGTGCCTCCTATTGTGGCTGCCATAGCGGTCGCTCCTCCAAATGTGGATATTAAATATGTTCCCAGGATAGCGGTCAGTCCATATTTTATGTTCATTAGATATTCCTGTTTTGAAAGGCTTAACCCACAGCAGTGAGTTTGTTTTTATTTGTAGCAGCAATTAACGAAAACAACATCTTGGGATACAGATTAAAGCTTGCTAGCGGTATTGTAAACCCGTAAATATACTAGAGTTTTTGAGCCAAAGTCATGAGATATTTTTTAAATGTAAGTAATTCTATTTACGCCCCGCTTCAAGTTATGTTGCTAAAGATGATTAATTGTTTCCCTTTCTCGACTTTTTCCAGAAGTGAACTCCACCCAAGCTCAAAAAAGCCAACAATGAGGCCAAGGGGGAGGCGTTCTCTGGTACAGGAGTCGGTTCAGGAGGAGATTCGTTAATTTCTAAGGTCACACCCCCATTACCTGAAACAGTTCCATTTCGCAAGACGAAAAAAAATGCCCCAGGATCTACAAACATAAATCCGTTATTTCCCCCCCAAACTCCGCCATCATTTCCTGGAGCAACTTGGATGCCAAATTGAGTGGGAAGTCCGTTCGAGAAAGCCAAAACAGGAGCGTCTGGGAAGTCGTAAACATCTTTTGCAGTATAGGTGACAGGAGTTAAACCTGTAGCAAAATCCAGAAATCTAAAGTTAAAAGATAGTAGTCCCGACCGAGTTTGATAGTCACCACCATTGACCGTCATGAACTCCTCGCCAACTTTGGTTAGATGTGTATCGTCGTAGGAAAAGTCACCGGTGTAGACACGACCCGCGAAGTCGGGATCGTTGACGTTGACGACGTTGACTTTGATTGTGCCTCCTATTGTGGCTGCCATAGCGGGATCTCCTCCTAATGTGGATATTAAATATGTTCCCAAGATAGCGGTCAGCCCATATTTTATGTTCATTAGATATTCCTGTTTTGAAAGGCTTAACCCACAGCAGTGAGTTTGTTTTCGTCTGTAGCAGCAATTAACGAAAACAACATTTTGAGATACAGATTAAAGCTTTTTTGCGGTATTTGATACCGTAAATTTACTAGAGTTTTTGAACCCAAATCATAAAATATTTTTTAAACGTAAGTAATTATATCTAGATCCAGCTTCAAGTTAGGTTGGTAAAGATGATTAATTGTTTGCCTTTTTAGACTTTCTCCAGAAGTGAACTCCACCCAAGCCATATTTTATGTTCATTAGATATTCCTGTTTTGAAAGGCTTAACCCACAGCAGTGAGTTTGTTTTCATTTGTAGCAGTCATTAACGAAAACAACATCTTGAGATACAGATTCAAGTTTCCGAGCGGTATTGTAAATCCTTAAATTTACTATAGTTTTTGAACCAAAATCACTAGAGGTGTTGAAAATATTAGTAATTATATTAAACAGTCGTGGACGCACTTCGACAAAAGAAACCGGGTTTTTTACCGAGTTTACGGGCGACAACGAAGTATTGTCGTAAAAACCCGGTTTCTCAACTCCCATGCGTAAGTCCTACCGATAAAAAAAACCGGGTTTAAGAGCGAATCTGCGGGCTGCAACCTGTGTATTTTCGTCCATCAACCCGGTTTCTGGGGCCCTCATGCTCGCAACTCAAAATTATCGATCGCCAAATGCCAATTTTTCTGATTGAGCCGATCGCACATCTGCACTTTCTCAACCGCCAAATATCGCTGAAATTCCGGTTTTTCCAGACCGCTGCGCCACATCACCAGAGCATCTTCTCCGGTGTCTTCGTAATATCGTTTGCGCCGTCCCGCTTCTTTAAAACCAAACTTTTTATACAGAGAAACTGCCGCCAAATTAGAATCCCGCACTTCTAAAGTTGCTCGCTCTAATTGTCTGTTGCGAGCCGATTTTAGCAAAGCCAAAAGCAGAGCTTGTCCCAAACCCTGACGTTGAAACTGAGGATGAATTGCCAGCATTATAATGTGAGCTTCCTCTAAAATTGCCCACAAACAACCGATACCAATGAGAGTTGGCGGAATCTGTAGGGGCGGTGCCCCCGTGCCCGCCCGGTTTTGAGCTGATTCACAGTCGTCAGTTTCCCATGTCCAAAGACCTAATAAATCGCTGTTAGGACTGTCTAACTCGCGCCTGTAGCCTTCGATCGCCCAAAGTCCGCCAAAACAAAGTCGATCGAGTTCGACTGCACTGTTGAGGTGTTCTGCAGCGAGATGTTTAATTTGTAGAAAACGCACAGTCGATTTTAAATTTTAGATTTTAGATTTTAGATTTGATAATTACTCACTGCAAGGATGCTCCAGTTCGATCGAGTCTCAGTCAGTCAGCCTGCTTGCGGAATGAATCTGGGGGCAACTGACCCAATTGCTTGCCGTCAATTGTACACTGGGAAAGACCGTAAGGATAGTTATTGCGCGATGGTATCAACTCAATCTTTCGGGGTGGAATCGGGACTTAAGTATCTGTCTGAGTCTCAACAAGCCCTGCAAACTCGATCGCCCAATCAAGAACTGTTACCGCTGACAGCCAGTGTTAACAGCAGCGATCGGTTGGAAATCGGAGGCTGCGAGGTAACAGCTTTGGTGGAGCAATTTGGCTCGCCGTTGTATATTTTAGACGAAGAAACGTTGCGGGCGGCTTGTACCCAGTACCGGGATGCTTTTAAGCGTTACTATCCGGGCGAATCTCAAGTGCTCTATGCTTCTAAAGCTTGGAGTTGTTTGGCAGTTTGCGCGATCGCAGCTTCGGAAGGTTTAGGCATAGATGTCGTATCCGCCGGAGAAATCCACACTGCACTGCAAGCCGGCGTGGGTCCCGACAAAATCTACTTCCACGGTAACAATAAGTCCCGCGAGGAACTCCAGCTAGCTGTCGAAAGCGGCTGTATTACCGTAGCCGACAATTGGCGGGATTTAGAGACTCTAGCAGAGTTGGGACAATTGGGTGTCAGCAGCCTCACAGGTGGGCCGACACGAGTTATGGTGCGGTTTACTCCTGGAATTGAGTGTCACACCCACGAGTACATTCAAACTGGTCAAATCGACAGTAAATTTGGATTCGATCCCAACTCGCTCGATCGAGTATTTACTTTCATCAGCCAACAGCCGTCCTTATTTTGCGTGGGAGTGCACGCTCACATCGGCTCTCAGATTTTTGAACTGCAACCCCATGACGATTTAGCTGAAGTCATAATTCATGCCTTGACAAAAGCACTTAGTTATGGTTTACCAGCAACAGAAATTAATATTGGCGGCGGGTTAGGCATTCGCTATACTGAAGCGGACGATCCTCCCAGCATTGAAGATTGGGCTCGTACAATTTGCTCCGCAGTGGTAGCAGCTTGCGAGCGGCAGCAATTGCCATTACCGAAATTGCTTTGCGAACCGGGTCGATCGCTCATCGGTACAGCCTGCGTCACTGCTTATACCGTTGGCTCTCAAAAAGTCATTCCGGGAATGCGGACTTATTTAGCTGTGGATGGAGGTATGTCGGACAATCCGCGTCCTATTACCTATCAATCAGTTTATCGAGTCCTCGCAGCCGGTAAAATGTCTGCTCCCTTAACGGAAACAGTGACCATTGCTGGGAAACACTGCGAGTCAGGCGATGTTCTGATTAAAGATGCCAAATTGCCAGAGTGTCATGCCGGAGATGTCCTCGCCGTTACGGCCACAGGGGCATACAATTACAGTATGGCTTCTAACTACAACCGAGTACCCCGACCGGCCGCGGTTTTAGTGAGAAAAGGGGAAGTTAACACGATTATACAGCGGGAAACTTACCAGGATTTGCTGAGGCTTGACCGCCTTCCTGAACGACTCGGAACTCAAAAGTAAAAACTTAGAAGTTAAAAGTTAAAAGTTAAAAGTAAAGACAATCCATGTTTACTTAGTGATGATTGCTTTTTCACTTTTAACTTTTGCCTTGTTCAGTCATGCGATTGGATTGACACTCCCCGGTCTAAAAACGTGGGGATTTTCAGCATATTCCTTATAACAACTGTTCATGGTTCACGGGTTCGAGTGCATCACGGTTCGCGGTTCACAGGCGGTAGCGTTCGATGAACCATGAACAATCAACAATCTGGCTATGACTTTGGCCTCGTTCAGTCCTTACTGATTCAAGCGATCGATATTGGACTGGTTTTTGCCCTTGCGTATTTGGTGCTCGTCATTGTTGGGGAGCGCAGAACGCTGTGGATGGTAAGGGGATTTATTATTTTGATGCTGGCGGCGGCGGTGAGCAACTGGGCTGGATTAAGGCTGTTGCACGTTGCGCTCAATAGCTTGGTGACTGGTTCGGCTGTGGCAATGGCGGTAATATTGCAGTCGGAGTTTCGTCGATTTCTGGAACAATTGGGTCGGGGGGAAATTCGGCAATTGTTTGGACGCGATCGCCGACCAACTCCCGAACCGGACAGCGTAATAGATGAAATTGTGGACGCCGTAAAAGAACTTTCGCAAAACCGCACGGGCGCTTTACTAATTGTAGAAACAGATTCTCCGATCGACGATCGAGATTTTTCGGTGCCGGGATTAAAGCTAAATGCTGAAGTTTCTAAAGAATTGTTGCAGACGATCTTTCAGCCGCAAACTTTGCTGCACGACGGAGCAGTTTTGATTCGAGGTTCGCGGATCGTGTCGGCGGGGGTAATTTTGCCTTTGTCCGATCGCAGTGCGTCGCGGCAGTTGGGAACTCGCCACCGGGCGGCGATGGGGATTACGGAACGGGTGCAAGCTTGCGTGTGCGTGGTGGTGTCGGAGGAAACGGGTTCTATTTCTTTAGCCCAGATGGGAACTTTAAATCGACCTTTGACTAGCAGCAAACTTAAGGAATTGCTGGAAGCAAAGCTGTTTCCGTCCGAGGGAGAAAGAGCTGTGCCTCCAATTCCGATCGGCAATCTCGGACGCCAGATAGGATTGAAGGGAGTGACGCTATTAAAACGGATACTGCGCCGTTAGTCGGGTAATCGGGAGAAACCATGAGTCAAGGAATTTGCTTGGAAAAGTTGCCGGAGGATCTGCAACAGGAACTACTGCCTAAGCACATAGCAGTGATTATGGACGGGAACGGGCGCTGGGCTAAGAAGAAGGGGTTGCCGCGGATTGCGGGACACCGCCGAGGAGCTAGCACTTTGAAGGAACTGCTGCGCTGCTGCAAAGATTGGGGGATTCCAGCTTTAACGGCCTATGCTTTTTCGACGGAGAATTGGGGGCGGCCGGCCGGGGAAGTGGATTTTTTAATGAGTTTGTTTGAGGGAAAGTTGCGGCAAGAATTGCGGGAGATGGTGGACGAGGACGTGCAAATTCAATTTATGGGGAATTTGCAGGCTTTGCCGAAGTCTTTGCAAGCGGAAATCGAGCGTTCTGTGACAGCCACTCAGCACAATCAGGGGATTTTGTTTACGGTGGCGACGAATTACGGGGGGCGTCAGGAGATTGTACAAGCTTGTCGGGCGATCGCCACTCAGGTGAAAGAGGGCAAGTTGCAGCCGGAGGAGATTGATGAGGTTTTATTTAAACGCTATTTGTATACTGCTGATGTTTGCGATCCGGATTTGCTGATCCGGACGAGCGGGGAAATGCGGTTGAGCAATTTTTTACTATGGCAAATGGCTTATTCGGAAATTTACATTACTGAGACGCTGTGGCCGGATTTCGATCGATCGGAGTTTCACCGCGCTTTGTCTGATTATCAGAAGCGCAGCCGCCGATTTGGCAAAGTCTAAGGATTTTGGATTTGAGATTTGGGATTTTTTGGTTGATTTTTCCGTTTCCAAGTAGGTGTCGATTCTGAGCGAGCATCTCATCTCCTGCTCAAAATAACGATTTTAGATTTTAGATTGGAGGACAAATCTAAAATCTAAAATCTAAAATCTAAAATCAAATTAGGGGCCGGAGAAAACGGCCGCTTCAATGTCCTGACGTGAGAGGGAGTATTTGAATGCTCGCTGAATGTCTTGGCCGTCGGTTCCAGCATCGATGTAGCGGACGGTGAGTTGGTCGATATCGAGGGACAGTTCTGCTTTCCATGTAAGTTGCTCGATCTGCCAGCAGTGGAGTTCTCGCCGATCTTGCCGGCAGCCGCGGCTTTTTAGCCACTGCTCGATTTCCGGGAGTGGATGGTTGTACAAAGGAGTGTCAGCGGAAGGAAGAGTCATGGGATTTTAGATTTTAGATTTTGGATTTTAGATTGGGGATTTCCGATTGAGGATTTCCGATTGAGGATTGGGGATTGGGGATTTGAGGGGTTAATTGCCGCGAATTAAGCCGATCGCGATCGCCAGTACCAAACATCCGATTAAGCTAGCTCCCATGATAAACAGAGCGAACATTTCTCCGGGGGAAAGAGGTCGATCCGTGGGATCTAGGTAAGCGGAGTTGGAAGTTTTTTTGCCCGATCCCGAAACCGGAGTATTGAAGCCTGGGGGTGGCCCAATCACGTTCAGGCGAGAATAGCCTATTGTGAGGTCGTAGGCGAGGCGACGTTCTGGGTTGCTGAGGGTGGCGTAGGCGTTGTTGAGCTGCTGAAATTTGGCGGTGGCGACTGCGGGTGGCAGCTCGGTGGTATCGGGATGGTAGAGTTTGCTCAGTTCCCGGTACGATCGCCGAATTTCGATCGGCGATGCGGAAGGATGCAGCCCTAACAAGCCGTAGTAACTAGAACCCAAGGGGGTTTTGCCGGGTCTTTTCTGACTTTTGCTGTTTGCCGTTCCCTCGTTAGGAGTCACCTCAGCGCCTCTGGGCTTGTTGTTTATAATTTTTGATTATTTTAGAGCAAATTTGAGGGTAGCGCCACTGTCTGCGATGTCGAGGGGTTGAGGGTGGGCGATCGGCGACGGCAAGTAACATCAAACTCAGCACCAAGATATTCAGGCCGTCTGCTTCATCAATTTGTTATGCGAGTTGACGAAGTGTTTGAGATATCTGATATCAATTCCGGTTAGATCGGAATGATTAAACCACAGAGGACACAGACAAAGAGAAGAGAGAGATAATAATTCCGATGTCAACGGATTTGATATGACTCACCGATCGCTCTGATCAGCCTATTTCGCCAGAACCTTTTCTCGACACTGCGGATATTTTCTTCATATCTGAGTTGATCCAAGTAAAGCAGCAAATACTTCAATTCATCATCCGTCTCCTCCCCCTCAAAAGGGTTTACTCGCACCAGATTGCCGTAGCTGCGCTCCCACTTTTGAGGCGTATCATCCACTGCAATGATTGACTCTAGACGATACCCTTTGCGCTTGACCTTTTTGATATTTTTCCGATTGTAATATTCAAACCATTCAAGATCGCAAGCAACTGTGCAGCGATCGCTTGCCCACACAAACGATAAAGTTTTAGGATTTTCAAAGATGGCTGACACAATTGCGATCGCATAAGACGGCGTAGAAGATGTCCAAACTGCAACCTCAAACCAGTCTAAGCAATTTTTCAAAAAGACATCAAGAAACGGTCGTTTGTAAATGTGATATGGATCTACTAAAAAGTCAGCTTGCCGAGGTAGAGATGCTTCGCTAGCATAAATTAAAGTTTCATCAAGATCGAGAATCAATAGTTTTTTCCTATAATCCATAATCAAAAATCGTTCATCACTCTGTCTAGCTCCACTTCCTGTAGCCAATTACTTTAAACTAGGAATCGCTTTCTCGCAAATTCCCTACATCCTCAACGCTAAGCCCCGTAACTTGGGCGATCGTGGCATTATCTAGCTGTGAAAGTAATTGTCGGGCGATCGCGATCGCCTTTTCTCGCATTCCTTGTTCTCGTCCTTGTTCTATACCTTGTTCTATACCTTGTTCTATGCCGTCCTGAACGGCCTTAATAATTGCTCCCTGTTGGTCGTAAATAAACTGTTCTCTTCTGTCCAAATCTTCCACTTCCTCTCGGCTCAAACTGGCTTGGTTCGCAATATTAAATGCTTGATGTATTTCCGGTACGCTATCCATTGTTTCTGGAACCGATGTCAGACTTCTGGCATTTTTCATAAAATAAATCCATTTGTCTGCTAAAGTTTCAAGTTCCTCCTGTCCTTTGGTAAACTTGGGCAACTCTACAAACACTAAATCCAGCTCGTTTTCGGGATAAGTCAAATTGGTCTTGACTTCTTTGAACACAAATCGGGAAATAAATTGTGGGCTGTTAGGAAACATTTCAAAATCAGTAATTGTCAGAGCAATTACTGGCTTCAGCATTCGATATCCTTGGGCTGCTTCCAATTGAAAAGCGTAAGTCTTCGCTGCATTGTACAAAACTCGCTTGCCAAAAGACTGGACGTTGAGCACCTGCATTTCAATAATTACTAAAGTGCCATCGCTGAGTTTGGCTTTCACATCCAGATAACTATCTTTTAAGCCTTCTAGTTTGGGCGGCAGATTCTGGTTGATAATTTCTAAGTCTTCAATCGTGGGATTGCCTTCATAAATTATAGCGTTGAGAAAGCTAATTAGAATGTCTTTGCTTTCTGAGGAACCGAAAATTTTTTTGAAGGCGTAATCGGTTTTAGGGTTGATAAATATCATAGTTGTCAGATTTAGATCTGAGGTTATTGGTTTTGTGACGAACCAACGGGATTGGATCTGGGTAAAACTGCTGATTTTGTTTCAGGTAATGGTTTGACATTTTCTGGCAAATGTGCGTTAGCGATCGCCAGCACGGGCTCATCGTCGCTGTGTTCGTCATCAATGGGAATTTGGCAAGAAATCAGTTCTGTGACGATGCGATCGCCCAGAACATCTTCCCAATCTTGCAACTGTTCTCTGGCTGTGATCGGTGTATTGACAGCCACGTCTACGCCCATTTGCTGAAGGTTGAGGCTGTGGGCTGTCGATCGGCGGTTGACCCACTCCACCAGCCAAACGCTCAATCCGACTGCTGCCATCAAAGGCAAGACAATCCGGTAATCGCGGGTTAATTCAAACATCAACAGGATGGCTGTCAGCGGTGCTCTGGCGCTGCCGGCGAGGACGGCGGCCATTCCCACCATGGCGTAGGCGGCAGGGCCGGCGACTCGATCGCTCATTGCCGGCAGCATTTCCAAAAACAGGCCGTAAGCCGAACCCAAGGAAGCTCCCAAAAACATCGCCGGAGCGAATATACCGCCCACTAAACCGCTGCCGAGGCTGATTGCTGTCATCGCCAGTTTGACAAACAGCAGCAGCAGCAGCAAAGGCAAGGAAAATTTAACATCTTGGAGCATTGCTTGGACTGTTTCGTAGCCGACACCCAAAATTTGAGGAAATTGCAGGGCGACTAAGCCGACGCAGACCCCGCCGATGATGGGCTGAAGCGGTCGGGGCAGTCGTCCGAGCCAAGCAAATCCTCGGACTTTTCCTTGAAAACAGCGATCGGCTAATTGAATTGCTTCTGTGTACGCTAGAGACACTCCGCTCGCTAAAAGTCCCAATCCCATGTACAGAGGCAGTTCTAGGGGGCTGCGGACATCGTAGATCGGCAAAGCAAAGGCCGGCTGAGCTCCCAAGCAGATTTGAGCGATCAGCGCCGAAACTACGGCGGAGAGCAAGACAACGCTGACTGACGAAGTGGCGAAGGTGCTGCCGAGCACGACTTCTAAGGCAAAGAACACTCCGGCGATGGGAGAGTTAAACCCGGCGGATAAACCTGCTGCTGCTCCCGCGCCGAGGAGCAAGCGCTGCCGTTCTGGGGAGAGCTGCAAGACTTGAGCCAGCAGCATTCCGAAGTTGGCGCCGATTTCGACGCTGGGGGCTTCCGGGCCGAGGGAGGCGCCGGTGCCGAGGGAAACTGAGGCTGCCACCATTTTGGTGATGGGTTTGAGGGGGGAGAGTTCTTGCAGGCCGCGGGTGGCTGCAATTAAGGAAGACATATTCGGGCCAAAGTCCCGAAACCGCCACCGCATCAGCCCGATGATGACTCCGCCGAGGGTGGGAATGCAGGCTAGCGTCCAAGAGCCTTTCGACGCGATCGCCCCCATGAAGTCTTCCAGCATCAGGCTGTGGATGAAGTGGATGAGGTAGTGAAAAGTGACGACGCCTGCACCCGTAACTCCCCCGATGACTAGGGACAGGATGAGCAAGAGGCTTTCTGGGCTTGGGTGCAGGCGGTTGAATAGCGGGCTTAGGCTGGAGGCTTGGGGAGTTGCTGCGGTTGGCCCGGGTGGCTGCTGATCCACAGGATGGGTGGCTCTCATTTAGCGGTTAATTCTTCTGTGAGAAGTTATATAAATATTACAATTTATTTCTTATTTTCATTTTGAGTGATTTTAGGGGAATTGACAACTTAATTAAGGCGTATTTTAGGGTAATTTTTTGGGGCTGGCTGCTGGGGTGGAATGACTGATTCTGAGGAGCGGCGGATTTGGCGTGATTGTATGCTCAGTTACATTCAAACTGAGATATAACCTGGCGATAATGCTAATTAACTATATTTACCGTGTGGGTGGTTATGCCGATCGCATCAGTGAACTCGCCATATCATATAACTCACTGCAAAACAACTTTCAAATTAAATAATTGACGATTGGAGATTTTACCTGACAACCAGAAATCTCAAACCACACATCTCAAATCTCCCATTTTAAATCTCTCGCTCGCGCATCATATCACCTCGGTTGTTGACTGGACGGGATTCTTGGTCTGGGTTTGGCGATCGACATTAGCGGATCGCCGATGGTGGCGACTTTCCAGGGTGGGGATTCTAGCTGGCGTGCTGCGATTAAAAAGGGTGCTCCTCGCTTTAGGCGATCGACCATTAAGTTAGATGGAATAAATGCAGATAAAAAAGGTTCGTTGACGCTGCCAATATATGCGTAAGCACCATTCTCTAGCCACCTTCCGGCAACAGTGTTTGTGTCATCTGGGGCTGCTGCTGACCAACTGTGGATCATGTGGATTGCTGCGGGGAATTGGAGTTTTGGTATGTCTTCAACTGAAGCGTCGCCGTTGCCGACTTGGAATGATTTTGGATAGCCTTTGGAATTCATTAATATTAAGTCAAATGTCCACGGTTTTGAGGCTAAACTCCGCCACTTTTCCAGGCTAGATTGTGGTTGCTGCACTACTTCGACATTCAAACCTATGGTTTTTAGTCCGCTAGCTGCTTCCTCCATTTCATATTTTCCCCAATTTCCTTCCTTGGGGTAACTGTCATAAAGCATGGCTGTTTCGGTATCGAGAAATATGGCACACATGGCTTGATAGATCGATCGTACCTCGGAACCGTAAATCCAGCCAACAGTCGCCCAGCGTTCGCCGTTGGGGTGTCTTCCCAAACCGTCGGTAACGGCTAGTTGTTCGTCTGGTTTTTCAGGAGATTGATATTTGACTGCTAGTTGGCGTACTATGGTTATTGTGTCGATCGGGTCTGCGAGTTGAGAATAAAAAAAACCGGTTGATTCGACGGCTTTTGTAACTGCTAGTTGCAGAGTTTTCCACTGTGTGTTATTGAGGGTATCGTTGGGTTTTCCGAAGTTGCCTTCTAGAAATACTAAAGGTTGGCCGTGAGCGGCTGCTAAGGCAACTGCTGCTGAGCGTGCGGGGTCGTTTTCTGCTGTGATTACTACTCCTGGGGGTTCCCAGCCGAGTTGCTTCCATTTTGCTTTTAAGGTTGGAGTATCGGTGGCATTCCAGGCTGCTGCTGCGCTGTTGAGCATTAATTGCTGGAGTTTTTGATTTTTTGGCAGTTGCTGTTTGATGCTGGGCAAACGGACTATTTCTTCGGGTTGAAAGCGCTGCAAAAACATGGGCGCATATTTTTTGTCTTCGATGAGAATAGGCCAGTTTCCTTTGAGATTCCATTTTTGGATTTCTGCTAAGAATGTGGCTTCGTCGGGTACTAAAACTACGCGGTTGACTGTTGGTATATTGTCGCGGAGGATGGCTGCTCGGAGGCCTGTTTGAATTGGCCAGGGTTCTTGTTTTGCTGAGGCGGGAAGTTGAAAGGGTTTTTTGAAAAGGCGATCGCACCCGACACCGATTATTGCTAAGCTTACAATAAGTGCGATCGTCAGGAATTTAAATTTTAACTGTTTTTTCATAGGGGCAGGAGAAAGAAGGAACTAGGTTATAAATACGAACAATTATCGAAATATTTTTAGGGGCGGCAAGCGGATGTTTCGAGGCGTGGGACAAAGGAAAGTTGTAAGTGCGATCGGGTTGGCAACTTTTAGTATTATTGCATTAGCAGCTACAGGTTTAATAATTTTCGCAGCGAACCGTTCGTCAGTCAAGCATCAAGTCCGGCAATTGCTGACAGCGAGGGAATGTCAAGGTTGCAATCTTTCCGGGGCGAATTTGAGCGAAGTTTTTCTGGAAGGCGTCAATTTAGAAAAAGCCAACCTTAAAGATGCGAATTTGTGGAGCGCGCATTTGGTAAACGCTAACTTGAAACAGGCAAATTTTGCTGGGGTTTACCTGATAAGCAGCAATTTAGCCGGGGCAAATTTGGAGGGAAGCAATCTAGAAAATGCGTTTTTAGAGGATGCTTATTTGGGAGGAAGTAATTTGAGAACTGCTAACTTAAGAGGTGCTTTTATGAAAGGTATTTTTCTCGTTAACGCTGATTTGGAAGGGGCGAATTTGGAGGGTGCTAATCTGTGGATGGCTAATCTGGAAAGTGCTAATTTGAAGGGTGCTAATCTGAGAAATGCTTGGCTGTTGGATACTAATTTGGCAGGGGCGAATTTAAAGGGTGCGGTGATGCCTGATGGTACGCCGCACGAATGAAAGTCAGTTGATAGTTGTCAGTTGATAGTGGACTCCGAAAGCAGTCATTAGCATTAGTCAGGAGAAAGAGCGATCGCGCCTGCAACCTTCATTTCCTGTTATTTGGTGAGGAGATGAAAGAGTGACGAGGTGCGATCGACATCCTAATAGCTAGCAGTTTGGTGTATTGTTGGCGATCGAACTAACGTTAGTGGTACTTAATCAAGATCTCTTGCCAATCCGTTCCAACACGATTTTTAGGTTGCATTTTCACTAATCACATCATTGCTGGGCTGAAGCTTGTCCAAAAACATTTGTCTGCACCATTCAACTTCTTGGGCTTCTCGAATTAACAGAGCAAATTCCTTGTAGAATTCAGGATCGTCAAAATGATTTGTATGTGAGCTAACAGGAGACTTTCCACTATCGTAAAGATCGTCTAAAACCTCTTTAATCAAAGGTTCAGCCGTGAAACTGAGATAATCGCTATCATCCCATAGATTCCACAAAATATTTAAATGATCCGATGGAAACTCAACTTTTTCTGATGAATGTTCGGCACCTACTTTTGTTGCTTCTAGTTCCAAAACTTCAACACCTAGATCGAGTTCAAGGAACTCCTGATTTGAACTAGCTGATTGTCCATCATCGTCTTGTTTGAAAACTTTCATCTCTTTGAACAAACCGACCTGGGATGCTGCTGCACACCAAAAATCAATATAAATATCCTTGTACTTATGCGTTGTATATTGTGGTAATTGAGACATTTGAGGTAAAAAGTAGCTCACTATGTCATAAACAATTTGTCCACCCATACTGTGGCTAAATACAATCAGCTTTTCACCTTTTGCAATCTTATCCTTGTGGGCTTTCTCCAAGGTATTAAGTAGCTGGTATGATATCTTTCCTGGATGATCTGCTGTACCCCGTTTAGCAAGATAGAAAAAAACATCACCCAGGAAGAGAGTCACACTTTCATTCAAAGGTTTCCGTAGAGGATCTACAAATCTGCCAAAAAAGTAACCTGGTAAGTCATGCAATTTTTTCCCTACTTCAGGTATCAGATCCAATAAGTATTCGGCTTTATCAGAATCAGGTATTTTCTGAAATTCTACAATCTTGCGATCTATCCAACCTTTCTTCCTCTTTAAAATTGCTTGAACTCTTTTATCATCCGGAAGACTTGACGTTCTGCCCTGACGCAATTGAACAGAAAGATCTCCCCAGAAAGCATTGTCAATCAAAACGTCGTCTGGATCACCAGATGCAGATATAACTGGGGCAATGTACTTCCTAAGATTCGCTCTAGTTTTCTCCCAAGCCTTCTCATATTTTGTGTCCATCCGACTAGAAACGCCATGCACAAAGATAATCGGCATAATCAAATCCTTATTTTCTATGTGGTTTAACTTTGAACAGTCTGAGCCGCTTTTGCTCTGCTTTAATTCAAATAATAAACCATCCCGATCGCCCTGTCGGTGAGAAAAAGTGACAGGCTTTTGTAAAGGTTTGTAAATTGTCGATCGAGAGCAAAGGGCGATCGCACCTGCAACCTTCATTTCCCCTTGTTTGGTGAGCAGATGAACGAGTGACGAGGTGCGATCGTCATCCTAATAGCCAGCAGCTTGGCGTACCGCTAGCGATCGAACTGATGGAGCAAATAATGGCGATCAAGGAACTGATTTAGCAAGCTGCAAGTATTCCCAAATATATTCACCGTAGTATTTCCCACTACTATCTCGAAATCCCTGTTTGAAACCCCTTGAAAAATCCACACTTCCACGATTGTAAGCAATAGCAACATATACTTTTTCAGTATCTGTTAAAGCTGTTTTTCCCGAACCATAGGCACGTTTAAGGGCCTCATTGAGTTCTTTAGTACACTTGCTTAAACAATTATCGAAGCTATACCAACGCTTTTGCAGAAAATAGTCAGGGTCTTTCTCAAAAAACTGTAAGTCAAGCTGAAAGATACCAAAGCCATGACAAAACTTATTAGGATAAGAATCTGCTACTTTTTTATAATCTTCGACATGAACACCCAAATCGACTAAAGCTTTGCGGGCAATCTTAAACATTTCATCCCCCTTAGTTACACTCAACAAAGCAGCTTTGTTCTTTGGAAATGCAGAGCGGTTAGGGGTATCCAGAGTATCACCAACGCAAAGTTTCAAAACCTCATCGACAGGTAATTTCTTATAAAGGTTTCCCCAAATATAGTAAGTTTCTTGCAAAGCGATCGCAGTTAGCATATCCAAACTAAAGGGAGTTCCCACAATCGCAGCTTCAATCTTACTTTTAAACTGCTCTTTAAACCAGCCGATCCCTTGAATCCTCTTAGGGGCAACCTCTAAAAATCGACTCGCGACAAATCCTTCTAAACGCTGTCCATCTTTAATAGTTAAAACTTTCCACCATGATTCATCTGCGGCTACACCTATCTTGGAAATCACATGACCTTTAGGTATTGATGTAATTTGATTATTTTCCTCTACCTGAGCTGATGAACGAATATTTAGACTGGTTGCGTTGACAATGTAGAGGTCTGCCATTTTAAACTCCCAAAATATTGTTTAGAGATTGTTTTTTAGAACACCGTAGACACTATTGACTTTTCTCAAAAAGCCATCATGATCCAATGGGTATGAAGTAATTGATACGGATTGATGCACATTCCCGCCAAGAGTCCGCACTTCTGAGTCTCGAACTTCGACAACAATATCGCAGTGACTTGTAAAGCCTCCCCTTGGCAAAGAAGCCATTGAAGTGATATGAACTCCATTTCTTGTACGGCAAACTAAATCACCAAGTTGAGGTTTATGTTCTTTCACTTCAAATCCCCAAAAAGGTGCTGTAGTAACATTGGCCTTACGTTTATCTACCGCATCATAAACATAGGTTGAGTGAGCAGATGCAAATTTAAAATCACGATAATTAGCAGCACGAGCGACGAAGGAAATCAATGCTGCTGACCAAGGTTGATCTCGGTCTCGACCGTCGAGATTTAAGTCAATTTTTGACCAATATTCCCCAACATATTTATAGTGAGGATCTTCATACTCTAATTTATTTCCTCGGTCAAATCGAAGCCATTCCTTAACAGCCGCACTGATTAATGCTTCTTTAGCTGCACTGACAGGTTGCCGTAAGAAAGCAGCACTCGCGAAACCTTGAAGTGTTGAACCATTGACAACAGTTTTAACTTCCCAAAACCGATCGGTCGGATTCCCTTCGATAACTTCTACCTCTTGAGCTAGCACTAAAGTGGTGATAATGTTTCCATCTTTAATCTCTGGAGAGCGACGTAAGTTTAGGCTATCCGGTTTAACTTTCATGACTACCATGCGATTTTTTCTCCTTATTTTGATGTTGATTGCAATCAAGTTGAGCCTCTTTTAAGCGAGGCTCTCGCAGCAATAAATGGTCAAAACATTTCTGTTACAATTTGACGAATAATTTCTGTCACAGCTAGGGCAATACTAGAGTCTACTCGAATTGCTTCGGCATTGGTACTCGATCTCTTAGCAGCACGCAATGTTAAAGCAAAAGACCTGAGTTTTGGATCGCTAGATGGCTCGTGTCGATCGATGAATTGGACAAACGCAGTAAGATTAGTAACATTCATTCATTCAAGCTGGAGCTTGCGATTTTCTATTGCCGTGGAGGTGGAATAATATCAATGTGTGCATGATTATCATGCCCTGCTGCATTGACACAAAGACCTTCTGTAATCAGGGTAAAGTCATTGAAAAAAATGCGCTTTATTTCATATTTGCTTTGATTTCGGATTGCTTTGAGCATTGCCCGCATTGCGTCTCGATCAAATTTAGAATCTGTAGATACAATGCGTCCTGACTGACCGTCTTTACGAGGCAACCGGATATCGCAAGATAGTCCAGTTTGATGGGTTGCGTGAACAGGTGTAATACCTCCTCTGGGCTTACTCAGGTCATTCGTTTGAATCAATGCAGCGTTTGGATGGCTAGAAAGATGAGTATTTAGGTAAAGTTGGGCAGCGGTTTGAATCGTTTCAATCATCCAGCTTGTGCCAAAATCATGATTATCGGGTTGCCGCTGGTCATGATTGATAAAGCCTTCAGCAGCAGAACCTTTTGGCATTTCTAACCATTGAGGTGCATTTGCTGCTTCTAGGAATTTAAGAGTGGGACCATTTAAGTCAATCCGACCGTCTCCAACAATAACGGTCTCTCCTTTGATAATTGATTGAAAAAGTTTAATGATGGCAATTGTTTCCGGGTATACTATCGAGTCTCGCGTTACTGGATAACCTAAATCGGCTAATCGATTTTTGACAGCAAGAACATCTTGAGCTTGATTTTTTCCATCTTTTCCTACACTACCATTGAGATTCAAACTTACTGAAAGTGATGGCATAGATTTTCACTCCTACCTTGAATAAATAAGCAGTCGAACTATTAATTGTCCCGTAGTTGTAGTACAAGACTCTTTCCGATCGGCTTATCTCGCACATCTGCGGTTTAACTCTGAACAGTCTGAACAGCTTGTGCTCTGGCTTAACTCAAAGAATAACCAACTCCGATCGCCCTGCCGGTGAGAAAAAGTGACTAGCTTTTGTAAACTTACGTAAACTCCTCAATCGATTTGAGATTTGAGATTGTGCAATTAACCTCATCCCCAATCCGGGTTAAATATCCCCCTTATTGCTCAGTCTCGGAAGGGGAACAAAAGCTTGTGTAGTATCGGTTTCAACCGACAAGGATAAAAGGGATTACCTTCCGGTTAATTCAGTCAATTTGTTTTCTTTCCTGAAAAGGAAGTCGCCGTCATGAAACATAAGTAAATTTACTTAATAGGTCAAAATGGCTATGACGGGACAAGAAGCGATCGCCCTAATCGATAATCTGTTACAATCCGTTAACAAAAAGCACAAACTCAATGACGTTCAATCCATCGTCTTTCTAGAAACTTGGGAAGGACACTCTTATCAAGAAATAGCCGATCGCCTACTTTACGAACACGAATATATCAAACACGTCGGTTCGCTTTTGTGGCGAAAGCTCTCTCAAATCATCGGCGAAAAAGTCTCAAAACAAAATCTGCAAGCAGTCTTGCGCCGCTACCAGCATGGCCGCGCATCAGATAACTGCATCCAAGATTGGGGAGAAGCGATCGATGTTTTCTATTTTTACAACCGCCTGCAAGAATTAGAAACATTAGAAACTTGGATTAGCAGCAATTCTACCCGTGCGATCGGGATTTTTGGACTTGGCGGTATTGGCAAAACTTCTCTGTCTGTCAAAATCGCCCACCATATTCAATCTCAATTTGAATTCGTGATTTGGCGGAGTTTGCAGCAAGCACCAACTTTAGATGTTATCATCAGCGATATTTTACCGATTTTAACTGGTTCAGAAGCGACAACAAATAACTCTATTTCTGCTCTCATGGAACAGTTGCGACAACAACGCTGTTTGTTAATTATCGACAATCTGGAATCCATTTTGCAAGGGGGAAATCGCGGCGGACAATACCAACAAGGATATGAAGATTACCGACAGTTATTTGCGCGCATTGCTGACGAAACTCACCAAAGTTGTCTGATTTTAACTGGACGAGAAAAACCTGGCGGATTTGCCGTGCGATCGGGCGAAAATTCACCCGTGCGATCGCTCCAACTCTTCGGAGTTTCACCGCCCGTATGCCAGAAAATCCTCGCCGATAAAGGATTAAAAGCAACGCTATTGCAGTGTCAAAATATTGTCAACCATTTTGGTGGTAATCCCCTCGCAATCAAACTTGCTGCAACTACGATTAAAACTATTTTTAGCGGTGACATTGACGCATTTTTAGCGCAAGGAAATACTGTTTTTAGCGATTTTTGGGATTTGCTTGATCGCCAGTTCGATCGCTTGTCTCCTTTGCAACAACAAATTATGTATGGGATTGCAATTAATCAAGAAAGAGCGACTCCTGCGAATTTAAAAGCAGAAATTTTACCCAAAGTTTCGGGGCGACGACTGATGGAAGCATTGGAATCCCTAGCGGAGCGATCGCTCATTTTCGATGAGCGATCGCTCAATTATACCGCATCAACAAGTTTAATGCTACAACCGGCGATCGCC
Source organism: Oscillatoria nigro-viridis PCC 7112 (assembly GCF_000317475.1). Classification (NCBI taxonomy): domain Bacteria; kingdom Bacillati; phylum Cyanobacteriota; class Cyanophyceae; order Oscillatoriales; family Oscillatoriaceae; genus Phormidium; species Phormidium nigroviride. Next base: position 3,102,993 of record NC_019729.1, on the reverse strand, counting down.
GAGTATGTTAGAGAACGATTGCTCGAAAAGTAACTCAAAGTGGGTCTTTTTAAGGGGAATTTAGGGTGTCTAGACTCAGGTAAAAACAATACCGAAATCTAAACTGATTCATTGGTGATCGCAAACTACGGGCGATCGAACTGTTAATTGATTCCGGGAATTAGTTTTTTGACTTTTTGGCGGTACTCTGAATACTCTGGATATTTTTTGGTTAACCAGGTTTCTTCTCGGTTGGCTTTGATCTCGAAAAGTATTATTAATAGTGCGCTGGCTATTAAGTGGGATATGCTCATTTGAAAAAGTGTCCAGCCGAGGGCTGCTAAAATTAAGCCGCTGTATAATGGATGCCGCACTATTCCGTAAATGCCTGTTTGGACTAATTCTCCGTCTTCTCTGGGATATGGTAAAGGTGTGAGGTTTTTTCCTAAGTCTATCAATCCTTTGATGATGAAAATTAATCCGGTTAAGCCTAGAATACTGGCCATAAACCAGATAATATAAAGTAAGTGGGTTGATTGAATTTTTAATCCTGGCAGTTGATAAACTGGTAAGATTACAAATCCTGTGAGCAATCCTCCTTGAAGCAAAACTAAATATTCGCCGCGGCTGTTGTTGCGCCAGCCTTCGCGCGTGAAGCCCCAGTCAGTTAAGATTTTCATAATAATTGAAGGAAGAAGGAAGAAGGAAGAAGGAAGAGGGAAGAGGGAATAAGGAAGAGGGAAGAGGGGAGAAGAAAGTGAACTGTAGGCTGGGTAGAGTGAAGTAAAACCCAACCTACGGCCAACAGCGAACAGTCAACAGTCAACAATTAACAAATTTATTCTCGCCAAGGACGAGTCATTAATTCTAATTGATTGACTTCATCTTGGCTCAAATTCCAGCCTAACGCGCCTGCGTTTTCTTGTGCTTGTTTTGCGGTTTTGGCGCCGGGAATGGGGATGACTCCGTTTTGGCATATTAACCAGTTTAGGGCAACTTGGGCGGGCGTTCGATCGCGCTTTCTGCCCATTTTTCGCAGGGTGGACATGACTAATTCAATTTTTTCGAGGCCGCTTTTGCTGAAGCGGGAGTCCATTTTGCGGGCTCCTGTAGGTGGTTCTTGGGCTGTGTATTTGTCGGTGAGCAATCCTTGGGCTAAGGGGCTGTACGCTAAAATTGTGACTCCCAATTCGCGGGCTGCACTCACAATTCTTTGTTTTTCTACTTGCCGCGACAGCAAGGAGTAGCGGACTTGATTTGTTGCTAGGGGAACGCCTCTTGCTGCTAGTATTTTGTGGGCTTGGCGCATCTGTTCTACTGAATAGTTGCTGACTCCTACTGCTTGAATTCTGCCTTGTTTTACTTCATCGGCTAAGGCGTTCATCAGGGTTTCTTGACTGAGTAAAAAAGAGAAGGGCCAGTGTACTTGGTAGAGGGCTATTTGTTCTACTTGCAAGCGTTTTAAGCTGGCACTCAAGGCTTCGGAAACAGATTTTCCTGTAATCCGCCAAGGTACGGGGCCGAATTTGGTGGCTATTTGCACGGGTTGGGTGGTTTTTTTGATAAACTGCCCCAGCAATTCTTCTGACAAGCCGTTACCGTAGACTTCGGCTGTGTCAAAAAAGTTGACTCCGTTGTCAAGGGATGTTTTGAATGCTGCTTCGACTTCGGCGGCTCCGTAGTTGCTGCCGTAGTTCCAAAATAGTTTGTCGCCCCAAGCCCAAGTTCCGACGCACAGGGGAATGACGGCTGGGCCGTTTTGTCCTAGGGTAATGGTTGTCACGGTTGGTAAATCCACAATTCTTTATTCTCTATTATTTTTCTATAAATCGCGATCGAGCTTCTAGTCTGGGGAGGAATGGCGGCGGGTTGCGATATATCTCAGTTACTATAAATGCTGATGCTGTGTTTATTTGAATAGTTATGTCGATCGACCGTTTACCAGATTCAAGATTAACAGATTCCGCGACTCCTGCTATCAAGAGAGTTACCCTCGCGACTATGTTCCGGTTGGGTTTGTTTCAGATGGGATTGGGCATGATGTCGATTTTGACGCTGGGGGTGCTCAATCGCGTCATGATTAAGGAGTTGGCGATTCCGGCTACTGTGGTGGCGGTTACGCTGGCTATGCACCAGTTTGTCGCCCCGGCTAGGGTGTGGTTCGGGCAAATGTCTGATGCTAAGCCTTTGTTTGGCCATCACCGCACGGGTTACGTGTGGGTAGGAAGCGTTTTGTTTGTGATTTCTGCTTTTTTGGCGGTGCAGGTGATGTGGCGCTTGGGCGGCAGTTTGGAGGCTGTGGGGTGGACGACTCCTACTTACGGTTGGGTGGGTTTGTTGGGTTTGATTTTTGCGCTTTACGGTATTGCTATTTGTTCGAGTTCGACTCCTTTTGCTGCTTTGTTGGTGGATGTTTCGGATGAGGAGGACCGATCGAAGTTGGTGGGTGTGGTGTGGTCGATGCTGATGGTTGGTATTATTATCGGGGCGATTGTTAGCAGCGGTTTGCTGAAGCAAATTGATGGGGATGTGTCGCGGGAAGTGTTGCAGGGTTCGATTAACAGTTTGTTTGTGAAGGTGCCGGCGCTGGTTTTGCTGCTGGTGGGGATTGCAACTTTTGGGGTTGAGAAAAAGTATTCGCGGTACGGGGTGCGATCGTCCGCAGTGAATCGAGAAGATAAAATTACTCTGGGAAGTGCGCTGCGGATTTTGACTGCTAGCCGCCAAACCGGTTTGTTTTTTACTTTCCTGCTGATTATGACAATTTGCTTGTTTATGCAGGATGCGGTTTTGGAACCTTACGGCGGGGAAATTTTTAAGATGCCGATTTCGGAAACTACGCGGTTGAATGCTATTTACGGTACTGGTACTCTGATCGGTTTGAGCGCCACTGGTTTTTTAATTGTACCGCGCATCGGCAAGCAAAATACGATTAGGTTGGGCTGTTTGTCGGTTGCTGGTTGTTTTGGCTTGATTATTTTGTCGGGGTTTACTGGTAATCCAATTGTGTTTAAGTCGGCTTTAATGTTTTTTGGTTTAGCTTCGGGAATTACGACGACGGGTGCGCTGAGTTTGATGTTGGATTTGACTGCTGCAGAAACGGCGGGGACTTTTATTGGTGCTTGGGGTTTGTCGCAGGCGATGGCGCGGGGTGTGGCGACGGTTAGCGGCGGTGCTATTTTGGATTTTGGCAGGAGTTTGTTTGGGGTGCCGATGTTGGCTTACGGGTTGGTGTTTGCTGTGCCGGCGGCGGGTATGATTCTGGCTGTTTGGCTGTTGGGTAGGGTGGATGTTGGAGAGTTTCAAGATAATGCTAAAAGTGCGATCGCCACTATTCTTGAAAATGAATTAGACTGAGGTTTTGTCAGGAAAGCAGGTGTCAGGTGTCTGTTGGGCTGTGGCAGTTGTTAGTTCCAATAATTAATGACCAATAACCAATAACTAATAACGAATAACTAATGACTAATTTTTGGGATTCTATTTTAAGTTTTGCACTGGTTACTGTCGAGAGAGTCGGGCAGCAGTTGTTGCAAGATTTCGGTTCCGTGCAAGCGGATGAAAAGGATGACGGGAGTTTGGTGACGAAATCCGATAATTGGGCTGATGCGGAAATTAGAAGTGCGATCGCATCTACTTTTCCCACTCACGGAATTTTAAGTGAGGAAGGAGAACAGGTTTTCCCAGATACTGAATGGTGTTGGGTTGTCGATCCTTTGGATGGTACGACTAATTTTGCTAGGGGAATTCCGATTTGGGGTATTTCTTTGGGTTTGTTGTATCGCGGAACTCCGGTTTTTGGCTGCGTGCATTTACCCCCAATTAATCAGTCTTTTCACGGTTTTTATGCACCTGATTTGGCGGGCGGCGTGTTTGACAATATGCCTCAAGGTGCGTTTTTAAACGGGCAGCAAATTCGGCCGAGTGCTGATAAAATGAGCGGGAATCATTTTTTTAATTTGTGTTCGCGGAGTGTGGGAATGGGGCCTCATCTTCCGAGTAAAGTTCGGATGTTGGGTATGGCTAGTTACAATTTTTTGACTGTGGCTTCGGGTGCGGTGCTGGGAGGGGTGGAAGCGACTCCGAAAATTTGGGATATTGCGGGGAGTTGGGTAATTGTGAAGGCGGCGGGTGCCGTTTGGCTACCGCTGGAATCCCAGGGGATTTTTCCGCTGGAAGTGGGGAAGAATTACGGGAGAGTTTCTTATCCGACTTTGGTGGTGAACCGGCAGGAGTTGGTGTCGGTGTTTTTGCCGTTTGTGGAGGCTTGGAAGAAGAAAAAAAAGGGGTGATACTATTTTCGATTTTCGATTTTCGATTTTCGATTAAGGAATTACTAATTCCATAAGGGTTTGAATCTAATCTACAGTTTCATTCTTTTTGGGAACTGGTATCATTTGCGATCGCACAAATCGCACAATTATTAAATAAAACTGCAGGGCAGGTGTAACGGAGGAGTCTCCCACGCCTGCCGTGCTGTTTGGAAGAAATATACCGACCGATGACCGATGGTTCAAGTATGTCTACTCTTGTCGATTTGTGCCAATCTGCGATCGGGTGGTTTTGTTTTACGTCGATCGGGTGATGCGGTGCTGGTACAATTTGTGGTAAGTTTTCCACTGCCTATTATCTCTAGCCAACAAAATTATACCCGTTTTCAAGTAGAGGCACAAGGGTAAATAGATTTACTGCGGTGTGGGAAAAAGTAGATGAGTGGTATGTTGGCTATGTCGAAGAGTTAGCCTGGGGGAAGATACAAGAATAAACCTGGGAAGAAACTAAGAAAATTCTGCGGTTTGCGATCGCACTAATCTCGATAGCACAATTCTCGCATCCGATTTGCTGACAGCGGCAGTCCCAATTCTACCAGCGTTTGTAAATACTCGTCCGGCGTTTTTGGCGGATTCTTGAGCCGGATTCTTTGTTTCTCGGCTGCTTTGCATACACCTTCAAACTTTAAGTTGAGAAAGCGCAGGATTAACCGATCTGGGTGCAGCGGTTCAATGTTATATTGTTTGAGATTCTCAGTAGGAAAATCCCTGAGATTGAAAGTAACGATAAAATCCGCGCGAGAATGAATTGCTGCTGCTAGAACGTGCCGATCGCCCGGATCTGGAAGTTCCAACTCTGGTATAATTGGCTCGTAGCCAGTCACCACACAATTTTTAATGCTTGCATTCATCAGATTTTTGGTTCTGGCAAGCTGTTCTAATGTGAGATTTGGATTGTTTTGAAGCACGTTTCTCATCCACTCGCCGTGAATCTCTTCTGTCCACCTCGGCTCAAACACATCACTAACTGCTAATTCCATCAGAAAATCGCGGAGTGCGGCTGAATACAAAACATTAGCATCGCAGACAACTTTTACAATTTCCATAAGTTAGTCGTACAAACCGAGTGCTTCTGATTCTGCGACAAGTTCGTCAAGTATTTTACTTCTTTTGTCATAATCCTGCTTTTTATATTTCATTACATCTTCATAACGTATCCGGCGACAGGTATTTACCATTTTGTAAGGAATTTCGCCAGAATCTAGCAACTTCCACACATCCTCGCGGGAGACATTGAGTAAGGCCTCAACCTGCCAGATATCGAGTTCCTCAGTAATTGGAATCAGCTTGACAGTATTGCCGCTGCTTGTCTGTTGCAAAATTTCTAATAGCAGTGGCAATGCTGCGGCAGGTATGTCAATTGTCTTTCCCTCTTTTTCGTTTAATATCAATTTCAGGGATTCGCCAGACGGATGATTTTGCAAGTGCGATTCTAAAGCGCGGCTGCTGGTTTTGGCAACCGCTGCTTCTGCTGCTGTCGGCAAAGCAGGTGCTGAGTCGGGATCTCCGGTGAATGTCATGTTAATTTGGGGGTGAGAATAACAGCAAATCAACTACGATCGTAGCAATTTTGCGAGGCGATCGCACTTGATGCAGCCAGCAAAATAACAGATGCTGGGATTGGGACACAACATTGCTGTGTCCCAACTGCAAAATGAATTTATTGCCTCATGCGATTAATTTCGACAGCACATTAGACAACTTAGCACCGAGATTCTCAACAGCGTCCTGCTGTTTGGAATCTTTCATCGTACCGTCAGCATTAAATGCTTCAAAAGCTTGGGGAATTGCTTTCTGATCCGGGAGTACCAATACGTTAATATTCCCCAGGATCGATCGCAAATGAACCAATCCCCGCAAACCGCCCATTCCGCCTGGGGAAGCACTCATAATTACCGCTACTTTGCCAGTAAAGGCAACCAATCCCGGTTCACCGGGTGCTGGGCGCGATACCCAATCGATCGCATTTTTCAACACAGGCGTAATTGAACTGTTATACTCAGGGGAAGCTATCAAAAACCCGTCATGCGCTACCATCAATTCCTTGAATTTGCGGGCATTTTCTGGCATTCCCTCTTTTGCTTCCAAATCTTCGTCAAATAGCGGCATCGGCAAATCGCGCAAATCTACATAAGTAACTTCTGCACCCGCCGCCCTAGCCCCAGCCGCCGCAACTTTTACCAGCAGTTTGTTGTAGGATGCTTCGCGGGTACTTCCGGCAAATGCGAGTATTTTTGGTCTGTTTGTCATTGATTTTTTCCTGATATTTTGACAAGATAATCTTGACATTTCCAATAAAAATTTTAGCAAAGGAAGGCGATCGCTGTCTCTTTCCTTAACATATATTAGTTAAATAAATTGTCACCAATAAAAAACCGGATCGGCGTGACTGAGGAGTCTCCCACACCAGGCGCGCAGTTTGTAGTAAATATAACCGACCGATGACCGATATGTAAAGTGTGCCTTGGTGCATCGAGTTTCTGCAATCTGCGATCGGGCGATTTGATTTTGTGCGATCGGGTGATGCGGTGGGGTAAAGTTTATATTAAGTCCGATCGTCGATCGCGCAATCTTTGGGTAACATTCAACTTAAGAAACACCAAAATAATTTTTGAGATAATACAAAACAGCATTACAAAAAGGCTGGTATCGCCCTTGTGCATTCATTTGTTGACAAACTTGAGCTAATAATTCTGCCTCTTCCTGTGTCATGATTCCTTGCAATGCTTCAAGTGCTTGAATTCGTCCCTGCATTAAGTCATAATGATTGAGTCCCAAAACTTCAATAGTTCTTTGAGCATCTTTTTGATGAGCTAAATTATTTGCAGTTGGCAGTATCTCACCAGTGCTAGAGTAATCAAAAAATTCTTCACAGTTGGTTTGTAGTGGCGAAACTCCGATCGCAAGATTCTTCTTCTTATTGCCACAATACTCTGGCCAATCTGGATCTCTGCCACAAGAAGCTAGCATATTTGTGTAATCAACAGATAATTCTAAATCAGTCTTGCTCTGAGGGTGTAGATGTTCAATATGGCTATTACTTTGCTCAACTCTCTTACAGCAGTAGCAGCAAATATAGCCTTGTTCACTTAGCAAAGAAATGTGTACCGCTTTTTTCTCAGGGTTGGAAAGACTTTTGTAATCATAGTTGACACCGAGAGACATCTGTGTAGCCTTCCAGTCGGAAAAATTTTGAGGTTCTTTCCCTTTTTGAATGTATTTCATTTATTGATAATTTCCTTGCGTTGAATTAGCCAATCTGCTCTCACAAATTCAGGGTCTTCTTCTCCCATTTTGTGTGCTAATTCTTGGCGAAATTCCCGCGCCTTTCCGAGTTCGCCCTTGTCTATCAAGCGAAACAATTCGCGTAAATCTTCCTTAATTTCCTGCGGACGTTCGGGAGTTCCCATAAGCGTTTCTAGAATCCGATTGCTATCTTTCCCAAAGGATGGTACTCGATCGATCGCAATTCCTTCAGATGTTGACCTCAAAAGATGAACCCATTTGAGATCGCTGATTACCTGTGGCGAATGAGTCGTAATTATAAACTGGCAATTTGGGAATGTTTTTTTCAGATTCGGAATAATCGCCCGTTGCCATTTTGGGTGCAAGTGGAGCTCAATCTCGTCAATCAAAACAACGCCGGAACCCTCAAGCGGATTGCAATCTGGATTCGGATTTGCGATCGCCAAACGCCTTGCTAAATCTCCTGCTAGTGCTAACAAGCATTTTTCACCATCGGATAGTTGATTGACGATCAGTTCCTCGCCTTGTTTGTTTACAGTCATTCGCAACAAAGGCGATCGCCTAACCCGTAAATTTGAAAAGCCGTCTAGTAAGTTAGCGAACGCATATCTGACTGCTTCTAGTTGGCGATCGCGATACCGATCGGAATCATTTAGTCGTAATTCGTTTTCGTAATCTTCCCGCTCTCTAAACCATTCAAAAAAGCGCCTAAAATCGATTCGCCCTCCCGTGAGAACCTCGTCATAAGCAGTTATCTGCTCAAACGAATGTTTCGTCCTAATCTTCAAAGGAATATCAAGTACGGCACGGTTAGTTGGGTAGTAAACAGCCAGAGGCAATGCTGCGTAAGAATTAGCATCTAACTGACTGTGTATGTTATCGACAACTCCTTTTAAGCCCACAAGGTTGCTGCTAGTATCCTGGCTTCGCCCTTTCCTGACCTTGGTTAAAGACCATACCAATTCCCAGTCATTGATTGAAATTGTAATTTCGTTGTGAGTTTCTTTGCATCCGTTTTTGATATCATCTTCGTTGAAAGAACGTCCATTACTATTGGGAGTTTGAATTCGCTTTGTCAGCCAGGAGAGAAGAATAGCCAAACACTCAAGTATGCTGGACTTCCCCACACCGTTGATACCGATGAACACAGTCGGCTCATCGGTATCAAACTCCAGGGTCAAATCGCTGATGCCTCGGAATGAGTTCATTTTTAGACGGTTGACTTTCACGATTTGGTTCTCCCTCTGGCTTAGTGGGTTATATTTTTGAGATCATATCAAATCAATGATTCCAAACAAAGTCAGCAATGGGTCTATCTGCCGACAAAGCAGGATTGTCACTGGAATTGAATAAAACCGATCGCACTTTTACATTCCCGACTCCCAAACGCCTCTCGACGCGACTGGGAATGCCGTAACCGTAAATAATGTGTCCTTTACCCGCCAACACTACAACTTGATAGTCGGGGTTGGCTTTGACAAATTCAGCTATTTTTTCCGCCATAGTTTCGTCCCACAAAACTTGGGCTTGCAAGAATCTTTCAAAAGCCGTACTATTTCCCTGTGCTGCCTTTTGGTGTTGCTGGTAAACTTCTAGCAGCATTTGCCTGTATTCGGCGTTGTCGGTGCGAATTTCGGATATTGGCGGAATGTGTTTTTTTTCCTCTGCTGTGAGGCTTTCTAAACCTTGACTGGCAACTTTTCTCGTTACTTCGGATGGTGTATTTAAGGCGAGGACAGGTAGTTGATTTAATGCGGCAAACCGCAAAATGGGGGCGTAAGATTCCCAGGGAAAACGCCATCTGCGATCGTACTCTGTTTCCTCGATTAATTGCTGTTCAGTCAGTTTACCTGCTAAGTAGTTGTCGATCGCACTTTGAAAGGGACGCTGAAACATTTCCATCGCGATCGCAATTTTCCGATTTTGCCGCTGCATTTCTCGGATAATCTTTAGTTGAGCTTGGTGGTCTTCCGCGCTATCGTGGGTTTCTCCCAGATACACGACTTTTGCCTTCACCAACTGTTGCAGAATCTCTTGGTTAGTGTAAGTCTGCCCAGGTTGAGGGTTCGCCGTCGTTGAAGAAGCCGCTACACTGCTGCACAGCAGGAAGATGCCGATCGATAAGGCGCACAGTTTGATGAGTTTGGTTGTTTTCATACAGATATTATGCCGTTTCTCGCCACAGCAAGCACAACCGAACTCTACTATCTAGCTGAGCAGCTAGATAGCTCGATCCTTAATTTAACTTCATAATTATCCGCCGTTACTTCTAAAGTTGTAAAGTTTAGTTGCAGGTACTTGCGCTTCTAGAAGAAGGTGCTAAATTAATAATATGAAGCAAACAAAAAGCTTCTCTGACAGATACCACAGCGAAGTTCACAATATCATCTAAGGAGTAAAAACGCTGTTTAATCTTACATCTGTCTCATTAAAAACCAATAGCAGCACCCACCAACAAAGCTGATAGTTTCTCAACTAATTAGAGGGGAGCAATGCAACTGAATCCGAGGATTATTGCAACTCCACATCGAAGTTGAAAAAAGAGGAACTCACTCGGTACATAAGGCTGGGTGCTGTTGTTGTTAAAAGAAATGTTCGGTTTGTGCTGTTTTTTTCAGTAGAGGCAGAGCCTCTAGATATGCGTTACCGGGCAGAGCCGGGTAACAAGCATACAAGGATAAAAACTAGAAAATTACTGAAAAATTGTCTCGTCTTCCTTCCGCCACGCGGGATCGACGATACAAATAAATATTAGTGGCTCTGTGCCACAGTTGTAAATAAACTGCTTGGCGTTTGGGGGAATGTAAACTGCATCTCCTGCTTCCACAAATTGATTTTCGCCGTCGATGTGCATTTCTCCAACGCCGCTGAGGATGTAGTAAACTTCAGAAGTTGTCAGGGAGTGCAGCGCAGAAGTTTGTCCCGGTGGCAAAGCGGCGTGGGCTAAACTGTAACGCAAATCCACAGCTTGTTTGTCTGGATGCAGCAATTCTCGCAGTTGAGTACCGTCGCCGGCAATAAACTCGTCGCAGGCATTTAGCTTTTGAATTAGCATTCTTTCCCATCTCCTGAAAATCTCTCGAGCACAACTTAAGTTTAATTGAAAGAGCCAGAGATGTTAAGAAATATGTAAAGCGGCGGTCGGATTTTTTAACCGTAAGTCCCCGAATGCGATCGATAATCAGGACAGTCGATCGCATCTTCAGATAAAGCTATTGTAGGCTGAACGGGACACTTGAGGTGGTAGTCGCCGGTGAAGAATACGCAGTTAGCACAAGGGATTTGGTGCATCCTCTGAGCTCGGCGCAGGGAGTCGGCGACAGTATGCCCGATACTCGAAAAGATCAAAAAAACTAAACCCCAGGCGGAGACAAAACACAGCGGGACTAAAACAGGCTGTATTGCCTTAAGCAAAAAGTAAAGCATAGCAAGAAAATTTAGCGTTAGAAGCCACACATACATTAGAGTAGTGGAATTGCCGATCGCTCGACCAAAAAGTTTAGAATCCTTTACAGCTCGATCGAGAAACCGGGCAATTATGGCATGATAAGGAACAGTCCTTAAATAACATTAGAGGAAATCAGTTATGACTCTGCGATTAGGCGATACAGTTCCCAACTTTACCCAAGCTTCGTCTGAAGGGGAAATCAATTTCTACGACTGGGCCGGGGATAGCTGGGTCGTGTTGTTTTCTCACCCGAAAGACTATACTCCAGTGTGCACCACAGAACTCGGTGCAGTGGCCCGTCTCAAGTCTGAATTTGACAAGCGGGGCGTCAAAACCATTGCCCTCAGCGTCGATGATGTGGATTCTCACATGGGCTGGATTAAAGATATTGAGGAAACGCAAAATGTCACCCTCAATTATCCGATTTTAGCAGATGGCGATCGTAAAGTCTCCGACATTTACGACATGATCCATCCCAACTCGCTAAACAACTTAACAATCCGCACAGTTTTTGTGATTGACCCGGAAAAGAAATTGCGTTTGAGCATTACTTATCCGGCGAGCACTGGTCGGAATTTTAATGAAATTTTGCGAGTAATTGATTCCTTGCAACTTACGGACAACTACAGCGTTGCAACTCCGGTTGATTGGAAAGACGGCGACGATTGCGTAATCGTACCTTCGATTACCGACCCCGCAGAATTGGCAGAGAAATTTCCCAAAGGCTACACGCCGATTAAGCCTTATTTGCGGATGACTCCTCAGCCGAATAAATAGGTTTAACGTTCCTGGACGCAGAACCTAATTATGTAAGGTGTGCAGTGCACGCCTTACCTCTATAATTCGCGCGTCCCAGCTTTTTGTAGTGAGGACTTGAGTCCTTAATCCTAATTTTTGATGACTCAAGTCCTCACTACAAACAAAAAAATTGTGCAATCTTTTCTGAACAATTTACATTTGAGGAAAGGCAAAATGGTGTCATCAACAATTGTGTTGCGAATACCGCCCAAATTGCAAATGACAGACGACGAGTTTTTCGAGTTCTGTCAAATCAATAGTGAATTACGCATTGAACGCAACAAATCGGGAGAATTGCTAATTATGCCTCCTACTGGTTCGGAGACGGGAAATCGCAGCGGTAGCGTCTTTGGAGAGTTGTATATTTGGGCTCGCCAAGATGGAACCGGTATTTGTTTTGACTCCAGTACGGGATTTAAGCTTGCAATGGGTGACAAGTCTCCAGATGCCTCGTGGATTAAACTGGAACGGTGGAATGCTTTGTCACCAGAACAACAGCAAAAGTTTGCCCCGATTTGCCCGGATTTTGTAGTAGAACTGAGGTCGGCTTCTGACAATCTCAAGCCCTTGCAAGAAAAAATGCAAGAATATATGAGAGAACCAGGAGTGCAGTTAGGCTGGTTGATTGACCGCAAAAATCGCTGCGTTTACATCTACCGTCCCGGTTTGCCAGACGAATGTGTGGAGAATCCGGCTACAGTTAGCGGCGACCCCGTTTTGCCGGGATTCGTACTCAATACGAGCAAGATTTGGTAAGCTTAGTATAGGAGCAACGATCGAGGAAATCAATTATGTTGACATCAACAATTGTGTTGCGAATACCGCCAGAATTGCAAATGACAGACGACGAGTTTTTCGAGTTCTGTCAAATCAATAGTGAGTTACGAATTGAACGCAACAAATCGGGAGAATTGCTAATTATGCCCCCTACTGGTTCGGAGACGGGAAACCGAGAAGGTAATATATTTGGGCCGTTGTGGGTTTGGGCAGAACAAAATGGTACTGGTTTAGCGTTTACTTCGAGTACAGGATTTACTCTGTCAACGGGTGCCGAAAAGTCGCCGGATGCTGCTTGGATAAAATTGGAACGGTGGAATGCTTTGTCACCAGAACAAAAGCAAAAGTTTGCCCCGATTTGCCCGGATTTTGTAGTAGAACTGAGGTCGGCTTCTGACAATCTCAAGCCATTGCAAGAAAAAATGCAAGAATATATGAGAGAACCAGGAGTGCAGTTAGGCTGGTTGATTGACCGCAAAAATCGCAGAGTTTACATCTACCGTCCCGGTTTGCCAGAGGAATGTGTGGAGAATCCGGCTACAGTTAGCGGCGACCCCGTTTTGCCGGGATTCGTACTCAATATGAGCAAGATTTGGTAAAAGTGGTAGCAATAAATATCAACTTATTGTAAAAATTAATAAGAGAATGCAAACACGCAAAAAATATGGATATTAAAAACGGATTTGTAGGCACAATCGGCAACACGCCACTAATTCGCTTAAACAGCTTCAGCGATGAAACTGGCTGCGAAATTCTCGGTAAAGCAGAGTTTCTCAATCCCGGCGGTTCCGTTAAAGATAGGGCTGCTTTATACATCATCAAAGATGCAGAAGAAAAAGGCTGGCTGAAACCGGGCGGCACCGTTGTTGAAGGCACTGCAGGCAATACTGGCATCGGCTTGGCACACATTTGCAACGCTAAAGGTTACAAATGTTTGATTGTGATTCCCGATAATCAATCTCAAGAAAAAATCGATGCTTTGAAAACCTTGGGCGCTGAAGTTCGGACTGTTCCTGCTGTTCCTTACAAAGACCCCAATAATTATGTCAAATTGTCGGGAAGATTGGCTGCGGAAATGGAGAATGCAGTCTGGGCAAATCAGTTTGACAATTTAGCCAATCGCCGAGCTCATTACGAGACAACTGGGCCGGAAATTTGGGAACAAACAAACGGAAAAATTGATGTTTGGGTAGCCGCAACGGGTACAGGCGGTACTTTTGCTGGGGTAGGAATGTTTTTGAAAGAAAAAAATCCTGCTGTGAGAATTGTCTTGGCAGACCCGATGGGCAGCGGGCTTTACAGTTATTTCAAAACTGGGGAAATTAAGACTGAAGGTAGTTCGATTACTGAGGGAATTGGCACGAGTCGGGTGACGGGAAATATGGAAAATGCCCCGGTAGACGATGCCTTGCAAATAGATGATGCGGAAGCCGTGCGGGTGGTTTACCAACTGTTGAGAAAAGATGGGTTATTTATGGGTGGTTCGGTAGGAATTAATGTGGGGGCGGCCGTAGCTTTGGCGAAGCAAATGGGACCGGGCCATACGATTGTTACGGTACTCTGCGACGGCGGGGCGCGCTATCAGTCGCGTTTGTTCGATCGACAATGGTTGGCTTCCAAAGGCTTGTCACCAGATTAACCGTAGGGTGCGTTGAAGTCTTAAGCTGTCCCGCATCTAAATTGTATTTTTCGGGCGGGCGGGACGCCCACCCCACAATAATTTTATCCAACTCTACTCGTTACCAGGGGCTGCGTCGAATTTTCCTCTGCAAGCAAGGCTCTTTCTCTGGAAATCTGTTTTTGGCTTTTGTTTGGGAACCAGTTAAAATTTGAGTATATATGTGAGTATATATGCGCGCACCTATTGCCATGATAAAAAAATAGCATATATGTAGCAGATTGTCAAGTAAAAAAACATGAAAATAACAGAATCTTCTAGGCAAGTTCTTGTTTGCCAAAACCGCACTTGTCGCAAGCAAAGTGCAGCAAAGGTACTGGCAGCTTTTCAGAAATTGTCGCCATCAGAAGTTGAAGTTGTTGCTAGCAGTTGTTTGGGACAGTGCGGTAACGGGCCGATGGCGTTAGTGCTGCCAGAAGAGGTTTGGTACAATGGCGTTTGCCCTGAAGAAGTTGCGACAATAACTGAGCAACATTTGCGGGGAGGCAAGCCGGTGGAGAGGATGCTTTATCGCAAGTTTCACCGACTTTCTCATTAGTCGATCGCCCGCGTTTAAAATTCTTCCGCAAACAACCGGCGGAGAATTTCCGTGACTTCGGCGCAAAATCTGGCGTCGAGTTCGATCGCCAAGCGATCGACACTGCTGGAACCGCCTACAGCTTTTTCTGCCCGCAAAGTCATGGCTAAGGTTCTGAGTTTTGCCGGCTTTCCCGCCGCCTTCGGCCGTTCGTCAACAAACCGCACTAAAGCCACATAAACTGTTTCTAGGGTTCCCCTGATCGAGCTCAGTCCGTAACCCAATTTTGAGATAATTACTGGAGAAGTGATCAGGCTATCCATCCCCAAAGTTTTAATTGCTACGTCCACATATCGAGCGCTGTCATGTCCCATTGCTCTGACAATGCTTTCTAGGCTGTTCCACTGAGCTCCTTTCAGGCGCGATCGCTGTTCGATGTGGAAGTGCCATCCTAACATGGAAATCAGCCTGGTCAAGTCATAAGCAGATACGGAATTAGTTTGTTTGGTGCTGTTTAATGCGGCACTTAGCAGCACTTGTTTTTTGCTGAGATCGAAGATTTTTGGGTTGTTGTGATAAGGATTTTCGCCGTAATCGCCGCGAAAAATTAGGTCGTTATTGCCAGTAGCGCTCTTCAGCCATTGCTCTAGTCCTGTGCGAGTATCGAAGCGTTTGAACATCGCGGCTAAGGAGTTTGAACTTGCTATATTTGAGGCATAGCTAATCATGTCTTTTGCTAAATCGTAAAAGTAAAAATCGTCTCTTAGCCCGTTGCCATCTCTAACAACGCAGTTGTCAATGTCGCAGTCGGGATATTTGCTATTTACTTGACTGACGATATTAAGGAGCGGGATAATTTTAGTGGCACTCCACTGCTCAGTATTGCTAAGTGCGTTTTTTCCCAGCCACTGCGCCTGAATTTTGCCGTCTACAAAAGTACCAATGCAAACGCAGGCTTGTTTGATATCTTCGTGCAGAAAACTTAAAGCTTGAGAGTTAATTTGAGGTAGTTCTCCCAGGCTGGGAAACGGGGTAAGTTTGAGGGGATTATTGGGGCCGGGAATAGAGCTAATTACTTTTAAGCCATCTGATTTCTGTTTGAGATAATCGGGATAGTTTTTAATGTGTTGTTGGTAAGGGGATTTTTCAATGCCCCGGTCTAAAAAAGCTAGTTTGTTTATGTTAGCTTGGGCATCTATTTCCATTTGGAGGTAGTTTTTGAAGATGCGCGATCGGTCTTTTGCGAGTTCGAGGGAGATGAGGTTCATGATAATTGTTGGCAGCTTGTTACCAATAAGTAAATCACTATACTAGGATTTAGGCAAACAAACCGGGCTGCGCTGCAAAATTTTGGGTTGGGAAACTAAAAATTTATGAATAAACCTGCTTTGAGAAAGTAACTGCGTCCAGGACTATATATCTGATCTCGCTCCCTACGATCGAGCTTTTTTGCCGCGTACTTGAATGCGTTTGTCGGTTTTTTGTTTCTTAATCCAAGAGACAAATTTCTGGAGTTCAGGGTCATTTTTGAGCTTTTCCAGGGTGTTGAGCTCTTGGGCGAGGTGTTTGTTCTCAAATAGAGAGTGAATCTGGCGGTGACAGGCCGAGCAAATGTCGATTGTCGGGCTTGGGTCTTCGTTTTTCCGCTTGGTGTTTTGTTTGGGGATGAGGTGATGGGCGGTTAATGCTTCCATTTGTCGATCGCACAATTCGCACTGCATAATTTTCTCAATGCTGCTGGATAGGAGAATTGCTACTTTTAGTTTAGCGCGATCGGCTTTGAGGAGGTGAATGAAAGCCGATCGCACTCTCCAAACAATAAAAAACCCCCTATTGGGGGTCATACAAATCTCTTGTGGCAGAGGTCAAAAAGCCTCTGGGCTCACAAAATATACAGTAACAGAAACAAAACAATCCAAATCACATCCACAAAGTGCCAGTAAATCTCAGTCGCTTCGATTCCGAAGTGGTGCTCGCTAGAATAGTGACCTTGCACGCGCGATCGCCACACCACCCCCGCCATCAGCAGCACTCCAAACGTAACGTGCAAGCCGTGAAAAGCAGTCAAAACGTAAAAGCAACTGGCATACAAATTCGTCGTCAAGCCAAACTCTAAATGAGTGTATTCGTAAACCTGACCTGCCAAGAAAACTGCGCCCATAGCAATAGTTACGAGCAACCAATTTCGCATTCCGGCGGCATCATTCTTTTTGATTGCAGTATCAGCATTGTGAATCACAAAACTGCTAGCAATCAGAATCACCGTATTAATTCCCGGCAGCAATAACTCTCGCGCTGGCGTACCTTCAGGAGGCCACACGGGGGCCATCGCCCGATAAATCAAATACGCGGCAAACATACCGAAAAATATCATGCCTTCAGCGCACAGGAACACAATTACACCTAACATTCGGTGGTCGGGATGCTCTTCGCCGTGTGCTTCTACTTCGCCCTCGCGGTGGTAATTTAGGGCTGTTTTTGTCGGATCGATCGCTGGAATTTGCATAAGAAATTGGTAATGAAGAAGTCAGTTGTCAGTTGTCCGTGGGCATTAGTTAACAGTTAACAGTCAACAGTTAACAGTCAACAGTCAACAGTCAACAATGCCCAATGACTGATGACTGATGACTGATGACTATTCGCCATCTTGACTTTCATCAGCAGGAGAATCAACATTTATCTCTGATTCAGGAGCGACCAAAGTTGCAGTACCGCCAAAGAAAGTTGAAGCTTGAGCCTCCGCAATAGGAATACCTGTTTTCTGGGCGTTGCGGGTGGCATTTTCCCTCAGCTTGAGCCTGAGACGTTCCCCAGTATGCTGAATTTTTTCCATGCCGTAATCGTAAGGCCCCGTTGCCAATACGGGCACTCCTTCAAAATTTTCGATCGGTGGCGGCGAAGTCGTCATCCATTCCAAACTCAAAGCTTGCCAAGGATTGTCACCTGCTTTGGGGCCGTACATCCAGCTCCAAATCACATTAATGATAAACGGGATTGTAGACACTGCCAGCATATAAGCACCGACAGTACAAATGACATTAATTGTGGTAAATTTCGGGTCGTACATTGCCACCCGCCGGGGCATTCCTTGCATCCCCAAAGCGTGCATCGGCAGGAAAGTTACAGTAAAGCCCACATAGGTTAAAACAAAGTGAACTCTACCCCAAAATTCATTAATCATCCGCCCCGTCATTTTGGGGAACCAGTGGTAAAAAGCAGCGTAAATGCCAAACACTGAGCCGCCAAAGAGCACGTAGTGTAGGTGAGCGACGACAAAATAAGTGTCGTGAACGTGAATGTCGAAAGGTACGGAAGCCACCATGATCCCGGTGATGCCGCCGAGCACAAATGTTGAGATAAAACCCATCCCAAATAGCATCGCGCTGACAAGCCGGAGTTTTCCTCCCCAAATAGTTGCCAACCAGCTAAATATTTTAATCCCAGTTGGTACGGCGATGATCATAGTAGTGATCATAAAAAACATCCGCAGCCAGCCGGGAGTGCCGCTGGTAAACATATGGTGCGCCCACACGATCAAGCCCAAAAAACTGATCGCGAGACTGGAATATGCGATCGCCAAATAACCAAAAATTGGTTTGCGGGAATGCACCGGCAAAACTTCTGAAATCACCCCGAAAAAGGGCATAATCATAATGTAAACTGCCGGGTGCGAATAAAACCAGAATAAATGCTGGTAGACGATGGGATCGCCGTTGCCGGTCGGGTTAAAAAATGCCGTCCCTGCTAACAAGTCAAACGACAGCAAAATCAAAGCTGCGGCTAAGACTGGAGTAGCAATCAAAGTCAGCGCTGAAGTCGCAATCATCGCCCAGCAAAACAAAGGCATTTCATTGAGACCCATGCTCGGAACGCGCATCGTAAAGATGGTAACGGCAAAATTCACCGCCCCCAAAATCGAAGAAGTTCCGAGAATCAAAACGCTGAGAATCCAAATTTCTTCCCCGGCTTGAGCAGTAACTAAACTCAAAGGCGGATAGGAAGTCCAACCAGCCTGCGGAGCCCCTACCAAAAAACTGCTCAACAGCAACACGCCGCCTACGGGAATCAGCCAAAAGGCAACGGCATTCAGCCTGGGAAATGCCATGTCTTTGGCCCCAATCATTAAGGGGATCAAAAAGTTAGCAAATCCGGCTCCTGCAGGCACGATCCACAGGAAGATCATCACCGTCGCGTGAACAGTAAATAAACTGTTGTAAAGTTCCGGGGTGACAAAATCTGCGTCGGGGGTGGCGAGTTCTGTTCGCACCAAAGTTGCCATCACCCCGCCGATTAAATAGAAAATAAATGTTGTTACCAGGTATTGAATACCGATGACTTTGTGGTCGGTATTAAAAGTGAAGTAGTCGCGCCAATGTCTATCGGCGGGCGCTGTTCCGCGAGCCTCAGTGTTGGCAGTTTCTTGGAACTGTGCTTGTGTCATAGTTATTAGTCATTAGTTATTAGTCATTAGTTATTGGCTCGGGATCGAAGACCCAGTGCCAGAAACTAATGACTATTTTTAGTGATGAGTTGGGTGAAGTTGTTCTAGGGTTTCGGAATTAATTTTTATTTCCCTGACGTAGGGAGCCAAAAATTCACCGTCTGACAATTCCCCAGGATTGACTGCAACTGCTTGCTCTAAGTTTTGACTGCTAGCAACTTGCTGGCTTTGCAGCCAAGTGTCGAATTCTTCGGGCGTGTGAACGACTGCTAAAGCTTTCATAGCTCCGTGATAAGCGCCGCACAATTCAGCACAAACAACCCGGTATTCGCCGGTTTTAGTTGCTGTAAATCTCAGTTCGCTCGGCCGCCCGGGAATTGCATCTTGTTTGAGGCGAAATTCCGGCAGCCAAAATGCGTGCAGCACGTCTTGGGCTGATATATTTAGCTGTACGTCGCGGTTGGCTGGTATATGCAGTTCGCCGGAACTAACGCCGCTTTCTGGATAGCTAAAAATCCAGGCGTACTGCAAACCCATGACATTGACAACTAAATCTGCTGGTTTGTCTTCATTTTCTGGGGAAGCGCCGACGCCTAAAGCAACGAATTTTTGAGACGGAATTTGAGGGGCGTTTTGGGGTGTATCTGAGAGTGTGGCTGCGATCGCACTTCCCCGCATTTTAGAGTGCGCTTGCATGGTGCCGTGGTCGTGATTTCCCATCGGATCGAGGCCTCCCATTGAGTTGTAAATCTCAAAACTGTAGACTCCGATTCCTAAAATAATCACCGCAGGCACGGCTGTCCAAAGAATTTCTAAGGGAAAGTTGTCATGCCAAGGTGGCCCGTCTGTGTTGTCTCCTGGACGGCGGCGATATTTAATTGCAGCAACGATGAGCACTCCCTGGACCATGATAAATAATCCAGTGGAAATGGTCATCATTGTATTGAAAAGTGCGTCTATGTCGGATGCTTCATCAGAGGCGGCGATCGGCAGTAAACCGTGATTCTGCCCGTACCAGAGACTGATCAGAGTCACTCCGATGCCGGCGAGCATGGTGAGGATGGAACTTGGAATGTTCACGCTGGTACTTCTTAATAGCGACACTTCTTCGCTTGAAAAATGAAGGAAGCGCCTCTGGGTTATCAATTTTTAATTGTAAATGGTATTTTTAGTAAAATGTCTATCTTAAGGGTTACTTAAGGCTTAGTATGTTTGACCGATCGCCCGCGCGCCTCAAAAACACGTCTTTTGTACCTTGACAAAAATGAGTAAAAATGCTACAGAATCGCTCTGTTTGGCTGCTAAATTTGAGATTTTTTCTCAAATACCATCAAATGCTGCTGGGGCAACATATCTTTTGTCTCTTTCCATACTAAACCGACGGCTGCCATTTCTTTTTTCACCTGCTTCTGCGTCATTTTGTGCAAACCTTTAATGGGAATCATCGGGTTTTCGCCTCGATACTCGATCGATACCGTGCGGCCTCCCGGTTTGAGTGCTTTCACAATTCCTTGCATCATTTCTCTGGGATATGCAAATTCGTGATAAGCATCGACCATCACAACTAAATCCACGCTGTTTTCCGGCAAATTCGGATTGTCGATACTTCCCAAGACTGGCTCAACGTTAGCAATATTTTTTTCTTGTTTATTCAATTTAATAAAATTAATCATTTCCGGCTGCACGTCAACTGCCAAAACCTTTCCTTGTGGAACTAAGGGAGCAATGCGAAAGCTAAAATATCCCGTTCCCGCTCCAATGTCTGCTACAATATCGGTTGGTTTTAAATCGAGATTGTTGACTAATCGAGCTGATTTTTCTTCCATGCCGCGAGACGGTCTTTCCAGCCAACCAGCGCCTTGATATCCCATGACTTGGGCAATTTCTCGACCCATGTAAAATTTGCCGGTGCCGTCGGGATTGTGGACGGTTCGCTGCTGATAAATGGAGTCACTGTTGGCGGTTTTACTTGCTGCTGCACAGGCATTGAGCGGCAACAGGCAAAGAATTGTCAGGATTATTACTGTTAAGGGTTTAAGGAATTGTGCGGTTTTTTTCACAATATTTCTGATTTGGTGTTTGAATATTTGCTCGTTTAGAGTTCCCTGCATATGCCTCGGTAAGAGCTAGAATATTTCACTATTTAACTGACAGCGGATTCTAACAATCTGATTGTACCAGAATTTGCGTCGATTTCGACTTGTTTGCCGATCGGCAAAGTGAACTGCTCCCGAATGTGCCCTACCATTGAACCGTACCATGCAGGAATCTTCAAAGGGCGAATGTGGTCGGACAAGACTTGAGGCAAGGTTAGGGACTCTTGGGGTTTTTCAGCTTCGCACTTGGTACACTGTCCGAAAATAAAACCTGAAATTTTATCGAGAATGCCCGCTAATTTAAGCTGCGTCAACATTCTATCGATGCGATAAACCTCTTCGCCCACTTCCTCGACAAACAAAATACTGTTTTCCCATTCCGGTAAATATGCAGAACCCACCATTGCTGCGATTACTGATAAATTGCCGCCGATTAGTTTTCCCCTAGCTGTACCCCGCCCGATTGTTTCTACTTGCACGCTTTGGGAGTTTTGCATCGTAACAGCACCTCCCTCAAACAAAACTTTCTTGACGTAATTTACTGTAAAGGGACTCCAACTTGAGGCACCTAAAGGGCCGTGAAAAGTAACTATATTAGTTTTAGCATAAATCGCCAACAGCAGCGCCGTAATATCGCTGAATCCCATAATAATTTTGGGATTGTTGCGGATAATATTGTAATCCAGGAGCGGCAAGATCCGAGCGCAGCCCCAGCCGCCCATCCCCGTAAAAATAGCTCGCACTGAGTCATCGGCAAAGGCTGCGTTGACATCGGCGGCGCGATCGGCATCCTTGCCGGCTAAATAGCCGTAGCGGTCGTAAAAATGCTCTCCCAATTTCACTTTTAAACCCAGGTTATCCAGAACTTTAAAAAATGGCTGCACTTCTTTTTCGTAGTTGAAAGCGGCAGGATTGATTAAAGCTACAGTATCGCCAACTTGCAGGCGGCGCGGCTCGATCGCACTTTTGGGAGATAGGTTGGTTTGGGCGATCGGCAAAAGCTGAGTACCAATAGCTGTCAGCCCAAAAGTTCCGATCAGAGCACGGCGGCGGAGAGTCATAGGTATTATACCCTTGTTCGATTAATTGAGGTACAGGTTGAGATTTTAGATTTGAGATTTGAGATTTGAGATTGGGGGATTGAGCAATTGTTAATTCATTGATGAATGGCTCACGCGAGAACTGTTATAGATGGTTTTTGCTATAATTGTATAGCAAAACATCTGTCAGATCGGTTTAAAATTGCCAGTTTCCAATGAAAACAGACACTAAAATCTCAGCTAAAAAATCTTGGGCTCAAGCTTTAGCCCGTCCGGCTGCAGAGTTTCCGCTGACTCAGCTATCGGTTAAAAGCGGTAAAATTCCCGACGGATTGCGCGGCACTCTCTACCGCAACGGGCCCGCACGTTTGGAACGCGGCGGCATGAATGCGGGACACTGGTTTGATGGCGACGGTGCAATTTTGGCAGTACATTTTACCGATGTCGGTGCTACGGCTGTTTATCGCTACGTGCAGACAGCGGGATATCTAGCTGAAGAAAAAGCTGATAAATTTCTCTACAGTAATTATGGCATGACAGCACCGGGCCCTGTGTGGTTGCGCTGGACTAAATCTGTTAAAAATGCTGCCAATACTTCTGTTTTAGCTTTGCCCGATCGCCTTTTAGCTTTGTGGGAAGGCGGCTTGCCTCACAGCCTCGATTTGCAAACCTTGGAAACTCAGGGAACCGACGATTTAGGCAGTTTACAAAGTGGATCTTCTTATTCCGCTCACTGCAAGCGCGACCCGATTACTGGCAATATTTTTAACTTTGGAATTACACATGGTGCTAGTACAAAGTTGAATCTCTATAAAAGCGCTCCTACAGGCAAAATTGTGCAACACGCAACTGTTGCTTTAGATGGAATTCCCATGATCCACGATTTTGTTCTGGCTGGAAAGTATCTAATATTTTTTGTGCCGCCGGTGCGAGTAAAATTTTTGCCAGTGTTAGCTGGAATTAGCAGTTTCGGCGAGTCTTTTGAATGGAAACCAGAGTTAGGAACCCAGATATTAGTTATTGACTCGGAAACTCTCTCTTTAGTTAGTCGCGGCGAAACTGATTCTTGGTTTCAGTGGCATTTTGCTAACGGTTTTGTCAAAGAAGATGGTTCGGTGGCTGTAGATTT
Organism: Oscillatoria nigro-viridis PCC 7112; assembly: GCF_000317475.1. Classification (NCBI taxonomy): domain Bacteria; kingdom Bacillati; phylum Cyanobacteriota; class Cyanophyceae; order Oscillatoriales; family Oscillatoriaceae; genus Phormidium; species Phormidium nigroviride. The sequence goes on along the minus strand of NC_019729.1, from coordinate 3,079,516 downwards.
TGTGCGCTTCGCTGACTTTCAAACTAATCAGCGGCTGAAAGAAGTACCGACTGGTGAAACTAGCACCGATGCGGAGGGAACTCTGTGGAGGGTGCATCTCAATCCTCAGACGGGGAAAGTGACAGCAGCCGAAGAATTGTTGGATCTACCTTGCGAATTTCCGATCGTACCTGCTGCCGAAATAGGGCAAGACGCACGATATATTTATCTGGCAATGTATCGCCCTGAAGTTGATATTGTACCGGAACGTTACGGTGCGATCGCCCGTTTTGACACGCAAAGCCGCCATCTCACAATTGCCGACTGCGGCGAAAATCGCTATCCCGCAGAGCCCATCTACGTTCCAGATATTTCCTCGGAGAAAGGTTGGATAGTAACAGTTATTTATGACGGCAATTCTGATAGCAGCGAAGTCTGGATATTTGACAGCGACGGACTTTCCCGCGAACCTGTTTGCCAGCTAGAATTGCCCGGTGTCATACCTTTGGGCTTTCACGGCACTTGGAAATCGGCAGTCTGAGAAAATTGTAAAGAAGTGTTGCGGAAGATTTATTAAAAATTGTTGCCGCTTTAACTTCTAGTTGTTAAGGTGTGTGTAGATAGGAAATTCTCATATCTAGGAGGTGTGGAATTGATAATCTGCATTGCTCAATTATCCTGTGCCAATTTGCGCGCATCCCCGGCGATTGTAAGTCGCGACTGCACAGGATATAGTCTGCCTCTGCGGACTAAAAAAAGAGGGGTAATTAAGCCCCGAGAAATGAAAAATTCGGGTGAATATTCCCGGCGAATAAATTCGCGGCTACACAGGCTTGCGTCCGCCTCTGCGGACTGAAGAAAACCAATCCCCGGCGAATAAATTCGCGGCTACACAGGCAAAGTCCGCCTCCGCGAACTGAAAAAAAAGCGGTAATAAAGCCCGCTCGACCATGATTTCCGACTAGGTTTGCCATCTCACATTTGTCTGCTTGCATGAGGTTAAACGACCAGAGATTTGACTGATTCCTGGCAAACCAAAAGTTTAGTTCAACTCACGCGCACGTTAGCGATTCAAAAGTTCTTGGTTTTGAGTTAACCCCACGAATAAATTAGGCTTATTGGAACAAGATAGCCTTTCCCAAAATTATGAATTATGAGTTGTTACCGCCAAACAATTCAACTCATAACTAATAATTCACAACTCACAACTCATAACTCCGTGCCGCGGTGAGCATCAACCAAAAGGTTTAATCTATGCAACTTCAAGGAAAAACAGCTCTTGTTACAGGAGCTTCGCGCGGAATTGGGCGATCGATCGCCCTGGAATTAGCGAGACAAGGAGTCAAACGCTTGTTGATCGTGGCTCGCAACCGCAAGCAATTAATTGAACTGGCAGAGGAAATCGATGTTTTGGGCACAGAAGTAGTGCCGTTAGCTTTGGATTTAACTCAGTCAGTAGCGGTGAATATTGCGATCGCCCAAGCTTGGCGAGATTGCGGCCCGATTCACCTGCTAGTCAACTGTGCGGGCGTCGCGCACCAAGCATCATTCTTGCGTTCCCCGCTGCCGTTAATCGAGTCAGAAATCGCCTTAAATTTGCTCGGAACCTACACAATTACCCGCTTGATAGCGAGGCGAATGGCGGCTCAAAAAGAGGGAACAATCGTCAATGTTTCCAGCTTGATGGGAAAAATTGCCGCTCCCACAATGGCGACTTATTCTGCTACCAAATTTGCCATTTTGGGATTCACCCAAGCTTTACGCAGCGAGTTAAGTCAGTACAACGTTCGAGTCACAGCTTTGCTGCCATCCCTAACAGATACCGACATGGTGCGAGACTTGGAACAATTTCGCTGGGTAGTGCCGACAACTCCCGAAAAAGTTGCCCTAGCACTTGTCGCGGGATTGCACAAAGATGCGCCGGAAATCTTAGTAGGATATCAAAGTCATCTAGCAGTTTGGTGTCACCGAATTGCGCCTTGGTTGCTGGATTTTGTGTTGCGGATGGCAACTCCCGAACTTCGGGATAAATCGCGGGGCCGCAAATTGCGGGAGGCTTTAGCTAGCGGGCGATAAACCCTTTTCTGGGCGGGTTCTGGGGCCCACCCCACAAGAAAACTCATTCTTTGTGGAACGGGCATCTTGCCCGTTCCGGGCTCTTCGGCCCAAGGCGTGTCAACTTAAGCTGTCAGCCCGCCCACCCGGCAGTCCGCCCGCCCACCCGGTAGTCCGCCAGGGATTGAAATCCCTGTCTCATAGCTAAAGTCCTCTGAAAGAGGACTGAGAAGAAGAATTTTTGAGGTTGCTGATTCACGCCGCCCACCCGGTAGTCCGCCAGGGAATTAATTCCCTGTCTCATAGCTAAAGTCCTCTGAAAGAGGACTGAGAAGAAAAATTTTTGAGGTTGCTGATTCACGCCGCCCACCCGGTAGTCCGCCAGGGAATGAATTCCCTGTCTCATAGCGAAAGTCCTCTGAAAGAGGACTGAGAAGAAGAATTTTTGAGGTTGCTGATTCACGCCGCCCACCCGGTAGTCCGCCAGGGAATGAATTCCCTGTCTCATAGCTAAAGTCCTCTGAAAGAGGACTGAGAAGAAAAAAATTCGGCGTTACTGATTCATGGTAGGAATCAACTTGTTGCTTGATGTTACAAAACTTACCCTACTTGTCTTATAGCAATTGGGAAATATGAATTCCTACCTGTATTCAGCAACGCCGAATTTTTAAACTAATTAGTCCTCTTCAGAGGACTTTAGCTATTAGACAGGGAATTCATTCCCTGTCGGATTGTCGGATTGTCGGATTGTCGGATTGTCGGATTGTCGGATTGTCGGATTGTCGGATTGTCGGATTGTCGGATTGTCGGATTGTCGGATTGTCGGATTGTCGGATTGTCGGATTGTCGGATTGTCGGATTGTCGGATTGTCGGATTGTCGGATTGTCGGATTGTCGGATTGTCGGATTGTCGGACTACCGATTTAACGTTAAGTTGACACCAATGGGCATTGCCGTTTCCCTACAAGGGCTATGTACTTACTTACCAGCAAAAGTGCTGTACATCATTTCCACTCGCCCTGAAGGGTAAAAGCCGCCCAATAATAGGGAGATTTCCATTTTTCTATTCTCATCATTTCCATCTGCGCCGCCCTCAAAGCTGCCGCCGGCGCTAACTTTTGTTGCAGCATTTTCTGATAAAACTTTTGCATTAACACAGCAGTTCCTTCATCATCTACACTCCACAAACTCACCGCCACCCGCTGAGCACCTGCATACATAAAACCCCTCGTCAATCCCACCATTCCTTCGCCTTTAACATTCTGTCCCATGCCCGATTGACAAGCACTTAAAACTACTAAATTTGCCGCTAGTTTCAAGTTGAAAATATCGGTGAGGCGTAAAAAACCATTGACAAGATTGCCCTTGTCATCTACCATCGACATCAGAATTCCTGACAGTTCGGGATTTTTGCTGTTGGCAAGGCCGTGGGTAGCGAAGTGAACGATCTGATAATTGGCTAATTGTCCGTCGGTAGCAGTAGGGCGACTGGCATCAAAATCAAATATTTGACGGCTAGAAGCTGAGGGGAATAAGCTGGATATTGTTTGGGCTTCTTGGCGGGTAAATGGTAGGCGATCTGGCGGCCATCCCCGATTGGAAGCACGAAGCGATCGATTTAAACCGAGGTTATTTGCTTCTAATTTTTCAGCCGTTGCTTGGGTGATTTTTCCTTTAATTCTTTCATCGTCTGGACTGAAAACAGGATCGGCTAAAATTGCTAAAGTTCGCCCAGGCGGTTTTCTATCTCCGTAATTTTGCCTGAGAATGGCGAGAGTTGAGGCGGAAGGCAGGGTGATAATTTCATGTGAGGCAATTAAGGGAACATTGGTATTTTGTCCCCGGGTTTGGGGAAGAGTTAAAGCCGGAAAAGGGGTATAGTGAAGTACGCCGTCGGGAACAATTAATAAGCGTTTATTCCCTAATAGGGCTGCGGCGGGCTGTAAAATTAATTGACTTAGATTTGCACTTGCTTCGGCAACTTTTTGGGGAATATCTCTTTGGATTGGGCTAGTTATTGCGTCTCGGAAATTGCGGGCTGCTGTTTCAATGTCAACCTGTGAGGGCAATTCATAGCTGGTGAGTCCTGTGGATGTCACCACCCACAAATAACTGCGGTATTTGCCGAGGGAATACTGCAATAAAATTGTGTTTTCATCGAGAATTTGTTTTTGAATTTCTGGGAGTGTTAAAGGTTGGGGTTGGGTGAGGGCTGCGTAGCGGGGGCTGGCGCTACGAATCTGGGCTTGAATTTGCTGATATTGTTGCAAAAGTGCGAGGCGCCGAGAGTCGATTTCATCGATTTTAGTTTGATTGGGGTTGGAGCGACTTAGTTCTTGAATGCGCTGCTTTTCAATGGCATCGAGTTGCTGTTGCAAGCTCTTTTCTTGTTGCAGTAAATCGGGGGAAATACCTTCGCGAATGTTGGCGTTACTTTCAAAGAGGAGTTCGAGAAGACTGCGGGCTCTCGAACGTTCGCTGGCTTCTAAGGCTTTGATATTGTAATTGGAATTTGGTTGCTGTTCGTGCAGTTGCATTAACAGGTCGATGTAAAATTCGTAGTAGCCCTGTACTGTGGAAAAGTATGAGGTGCGGAGTTCGGGGCTGGCTATTTTGGTGCGGAGGTTTTCGATGATTTTGAGAGAAGATTCAATGTCAGTGAGGGCTTCGGTAAGATTGTTTTGGTCGCGTTTGGCAAAAGCTATTTGGAAAAGGGTGGCAGCTTCCCCGCTGCGATTGCCTACTGCCCGACTCAGGGGAAGGGACTGACTGTAATACTCTAGCGCTTTCTGTTGTTCTCTCAATTCTGAGTAGAGAGCGCCGATGTTGTTGAGGGTGGTAGCTTCCCCGGCGCGATCGCCCGTTGCCCGACTCAGGGGAAGAGACTGGCTGTAATACTCTAGCGCTTTCTGTTTTTCTCCCAAATCATCGTAGACATTGCCGATGTTGTTGAGGGTGGTAGCTTCCCCGGCGCGATCGCCCGTTGCCCGTCTCAGGGGCAGCGACTGGCTGTAATACTCTAGCGCTTTCTGTTTTTCTCCCAAATCATCGTAGACACTGCCGATGTTGTTGAGGGTGTCAGCTTCCCCGGCGCGATCGCCCGTTGCCCGACTCAAGGGAAGCGACTGGCTGTAATACTCTAAGGCTTTCTGTTTTTCTCCCAATTCTGAGTAGACTAAGCCGATGCCATTGAGGGTGGTAGCTTCCCCGGCGCGATCGCCCGTTGCCCGTCTCAGGGGCAGCGACTGGCTGTAATACTCTAGCGCTTTCTGTTTTTCTCCCAATTCTGAGTAGACAGTGCCGATGTTGCTGAGGGTGGTAGCTTCCCCGGCGCGATCGCCCGTTGCCCGTCTCAGGGGCAGCGACTGGCTGTAATACTCTAGCGCTTTCTGTTTTTCTCCCAATGCTGAGTAGACACTGCCGATGTTGCTGAGGGTGGTAGCTTCCCCGGCGCGATCGCCCGTTGCCCGTCTCAGGGGAAGCGACTGGCTGTAATACTCTAGCGCTTTCTGTTTTTCTCCCAATGCTGAGTAGACACTGCCGATGTTGTTGAGGGTGGTAGCTTCCCCACCGCGATCGCCCGTTGCCCGACTCAGGGGCAGGGACTGGCTGTAATACTCTAGCGCTTTCTGTTTTTCTCCCAATGCTGAGTAGACTAAGCCGATGTTGGCGAGGGTAACAGCTTCCCCGCTGCGATCGCCTCTTGCCCGAAATAGGGGAAGGGACTGGCTGTAATACTCTAGCGCTTTCTGTTTTTCTCCCAAATCATCGCAGACACTGCCGATGTTGTTGAGGGTGCTAGCTTCCCCACCGCGATCGCCTCTTGCCCGAAATAGGGGCAGGGACTGGCTGTAATACTCTAGCGCTTTCTGTTTTTCTCCCAAATCATTGTAGACTTTGCCGATGTTGTTGAGGGTGCCAGCTTCCCCACCGCGATTGCTAAGGGCCCGAAATAGGGGCAGGGACTGGCTGTAATACTCTAGCGCTTTCTGTTTTTCTCCCAATTCTGAGTAGACTAAGCCGATGTTGTTGAGGATAGTAGCTTCAAGGGACCGATCGCCGAGGGCCCGAAATAGGGTAAGCGACTGGCTGTAATACTCTAGCGCTTTCTGTTTCTCTCCCAAATCTGAGCAGACACTGCCAAGACCAAGGAGGCTAAGTGCTTGCCCTCTATTGTCGCCCGCTTCTCGATACAGCTTTAAGGCTTCTTCCAACTTGACGATCGCACTTCTTTTTGCTTCTACCGTTCCTTGCTGGTACAGTTGTGCTCCTTCTTTGAAAGCTTTTTGGGCAGCCTCGCTACTGTTAGTTTGTGCTGTTTGTAAGACTTTGCCAACGGGCACGGCTGCTGCAACTGGCTGACTTAACTGAAGCGAAAGTGCGATCGACATACCAGCCAAAACCCATTGAGTGCGATCGAACATAACCACCCTTTTTGTATTTTTGTCGATTTTACTCACTAGCTCGCTTAGTGTAAAGGCAGGAAGAAGTCAGGGCGATCGGCATTTTTGCTAGAGTGAACGAGTAGTGCGATTCCCTACGGGATCGCTACGCCGCGCGTACTTTTTCCCAGCATGAACAACATCCCAACTACCCCCGATCCCGTAACAAGCCACTGGGATTGCCCCGAATGCGGCGGCACCGGTACCCTCAGCCCAGAAATTTGCCCTGTTTGTCTCGGAGCCAAATACATCGATCTCGCTACAATAACTAACTGGATGCTCGATTTTATGGAATCTCGCGGCTGCGATCGAGCTGAGATCGATCGATTGCGAACAGAAAACCCAGACCCGCTAACATTAACTTTTTGCCTCGAAGTTTGTATCGCCCTTAAATAAACAACGATATCAAGTCTGCTTAATTGCTTATAAATCATTTACGGGCATCGGGACTCGGGCACGGTCGGAAAAAAAACGCACTCTACAAGTTGATTTAACTTATATCTTGCACCATTCTCAATAAGCTTTTAGGAACAGGCTTTCCGGCCTGTGAAGCGAGAAAATCTACTCTTTGTGGAACAGGCATCTTGCCTGTTCTTGAGAATGGTGCAAGATGTGAGTTTAACTGAAACCAAATAATGCCCAATGCCCTCTTCCCAATGCCCAATTCCCAATATTTCAGTGTCCCTTAACCGGATGTTGCCCGTAAAAAGGCAAAGCATCCGACCAATCAGGGCGACTTCCTTGTTTCCACTCCAAATAAGCCAATTCCAACACACTAGAAACAGACCAACCCAACTCGCTGCCAACTTCAATTAACTGATAAGAATTTTCCCAACTTTCCAACTTTTCCTGCCAGGATTCCGCCGTCATTACAGTATCGGTAAACAACTCTGTTAAACCAGAATCTTTGTTAACTGAATAAACAGCACCAAATAATTGTCCCCGCTGTGCAGGCATTTGCAGGGCCACGCTCAAAAGCCCCCCCTTAGCAAGGGAAGGTTCTGCACTCAAAAGCCCCCCCTTAGCAAGGGGGGGTTGGGGGGGTTCCGTATTCAAAAGCCCCCCCTTAGCAAGGGGGGGTTGGGGGGGTGCCGCCCAAGCCACAGCCGCCAAAGTTGAAACCGCAAAAACCGGAATATCCAACTGTTGAGCCAAAGTCCGCGCCGTCACCATACCCATCCGAGTCCCCGTGAAGCCTCCGGGCCCCTTCGCCACTGCAATAAAAGCCAAATCCGCCCAAGTTTGCGGCCCAATAAACTCGACTAAATACTGATGCAAATGAGTGGCTAAATCGCGATCCAAATTCCAAGTTTGGCAGCGAGAATCTCCAGCAAAATTGCTGATGGCTAAACCGAGTTCGCGACTAGCTGTGTGCAGGGCTAAGCCGTATTTTTTAACAGATGTTCCGTCTTGGGGATTGCTATTCACGATTACTGATAATTTTCCTTAACAAAAAACAGGGGCAAAGCCACAACTAAGCAACCCAAAAGAATACCAAATATTCCCGTATTTAAAATCCTGGAATTCCCCATGCCCCCAGTCATCAAAAACAGCACTACTAAACTTGCAAATAAATTTTTATTGGCAAATTCTTTGTTCTGGGAAACTTGATGCTTGACGGCCATAAAACCAGAAGAAACTATTAGCGCAAACCAAGAATTAAAAATGACTATTTGAGAGCCAAAGATAAACCAAACTAAGGCAAACATTAGCGCATCTATCCAAAAATCCTGAGTTTTCAACTTCGGCAGCCAAAATTCTTGGGTAGCAACAGGGGCGATTTTCTTGAGTAATTGATTGTGTTGCAGCCGCACGAGTTTGTTTCTCAATTGAATCTTGGGATCGATTTGCAATATTTGTTTCCACTCCGGGCGGCGAGAATTGTTGACTCTTCCCAACAGCTTCACGGCTGCGACTTTATTTAACTGTAAATCGGTGAGTCTGGTGGCAATTATTTGAGATAAGTGGGGATAGTAAACGGGGTTGTCTTCGGTTCTGTTGATGACGATAGTTAGCTGTTGCTTGGCTTGGCTGACTTGGATTGTAACATTGTAGGGGGCGAGATCCTCTTGCAAAGCTTGCTGAATTTCGGCTTGCTGTTGGCGAGTGAAAAGCGACACACCGGGCGCGGGTGTAACCACCCGTTCTGCAGGCGTTTCCGGCGCGTCTAGCACCGGCTGTGCGTCTAAATACACCGGTTTGGGGTTCAAGTGCCGGATGACTGCTGAGGCTGAACTGTAGCGCCGGTTGGTGGCACTTTGAAGCATGGTGTCGAGGATGCGGCCGAAATCATCGCTAACAGCAGTCTTCAAATAATTTCGCCAAGCCCAAGAATCCTCTGTACTGTCGAACAAATCGAAGGGAGGAATTTCAGTCAACAAGTGAATGCAGGTAACGCCCAAACTGTAGATATCGCTGGCAAAAACTGCTTTCCCCATCAATTGTTCTGGGGCTGTATAAGCAGCACTGCCGATGATTGTACCAGTTTGCGGCAAGCCGGTTGCTGTTACTTTCTTTGCTGCACCAAAGTCTACTAAAACAATATCTTTTTGGAAAGGAGAGGGTTGATAGGAAGTTTCTAAGGCGGGTAAAGGAGTTGGAGATAACCGGCGGCGAATGATATTTTCGGGTTTGATATCGCGGTGAATGACTTTGGATTTGTGGACGAAGTGGAGCACTGGCAATAAATCGTTGAGGATTTGCCGAATTTGTGTTTCGGTGAATGCTCCTTTTTGTTCTAATTCTCTGGCTAGGTTTTTGCCGTCTATAAATTCTTGTACTAAATACTGTCTCCCGTCTTGTTCAAAATGCGCGATTAATTCGGGAATCTGGGGATGTTTTCCCAAGGTTTCTAGCTGGGCTGCTTCTTGGTGAAATAGTTGAGCTGCTTTTTCTGCTGCGGTATTTTGCGGGAAAAATTGCTTGATTACGCACTGCGAAAAAATCAGGGGTTTTGTTTCATCAACTGCTAAAAATGTTCTGCCAAAGCCTCCTTGCCCGATCGGCTTTACGGTTCGGTAGCGAGATGCTGAAGGCGTTTCTGCGTCAATAGTCAACAACAATTTTGAGCCGCAACTTTGGCAGAATTCTGCATCCCCTGGGTTGTGCGGATTCTGACAAGTTGGGTTTAAGCAATAGCACATTGGATTTTAGATTTTAGATTTTAGATTTTAGATTTGTAATTGGGAATAAAAACTGTTGACTGTTGACTGTTGACTGTTGACTGTTGACTAACAACTGCCAACTGCCAACTGCCAACTAACTAATGACTTCTTCCTTAAGTCGGGACGAGTTCGCCTGGCCGCAATTTTGCCCATTTGCCGGTTTCTTGCTTGAAACTTTGACACCCAACTACATCCCATTCCATTTCAATTTCGTCTTGGCGGGGGCGGATGTTGACGTTGATGGTGGGTTCTACGGGGTCGAAATCCGGTGTTTCGGTGAGGTGAAGCTGTTCGTGCTGTTCTTCTACGGCGTGGTAGGTAAAGCAGCGGTCTACATAGTGGCAGTTAATACAAATACACATTCTTGATATCCTCTGTGCATTTCAAAAAGATTGGTGAAATTTGAGCTTTCTGTTAATCTAGCGTAGCAAGAGTTTAATTGTTTGTAAGGAAAGTAGATTTTTGTTGCGATGCCGATTAATTTGCCCTCTTCATTATCTCCTGATAGTTGGCCGTTTGATTTGGAACTGCTGACACCGCCTGCTTATCTGGTGGGCGGTGCGGTGCGGGATGCGCTGCTGGGGAGGCGATCGCACTATTTTGATTTGGATTTCGTTATGCTAACACGGGCGGTGAAAACTGCTCGAAGAATTGCCGATCGCACGAAAGGTGGATTTGTCTTGTTAGATGCGGAACGCCAAATTGCGCGGGTTGTATTTGCGGGCGGTACGGTGGATTTGGCGCAGGCGGAAGGGGGGAGTCTGGAGGGGGATTTGCGGCGCCGAGATTTTCGGATAAATGCGATCGCCTGCAATCCTTTTACAGGAGAAATCATCGATCCTTTGGACGGTCAAACTGATTTGCGCTTGGGTTTGCTGCGGATGATTTCGCGGTCAAATTTGGAGGACGATCCGCTGAGGTTATTAAGAGCTTACCGCCAAGCGGCGCAGTTGGATTTTGCGATCGAAGCTGAAACTCAATCGGCGATTCGGGAATTAGCACCGCTGTTGAGTCGGGTAGCGGTGGAACGGGTGCGGACGGAATTGGGTTATTTGTTGAGCAATCCAGAGGGTGTTCCTTGGATTTGTCGCGGTTGCGAAGATGGTTTGTTTTCGATTTGGTTTGAAAGTGCGATCGACCGTTTTGATATTTTGACAAAAATTGACGCATCTGCTGACAAATTAGCGGCAATTTATCCAGATTTGGGGAGAGAATTTTCGCGATCGATTCGAGATACGATTAAAACGCCGTTGTTAGCGGTTGCGAAGTTGGCTGTTTTGGCAGATTCCGACCCGACAATTGCTGAAACCCAGTTGCAGCGGTTGAAGTACAGCAATGCGGAGATTAAAAGTGCGATCGAGCTTTTGAAATACTTGCCGAAGTTGCAAGCACAACCTATCGCGGAAATGTCTTTGCGAGAACAGTATTTTTTGTTTCGGGATCTGGGAATAGTATTTCCTGTTTTAGCGGTTTTAGCGGTGGCGGCGGGACTTGCGGTTGAGGAGATTTCACTGTTAATTAATCGCTATCTCGATGCCGATGATATTGTTGCTCATCCCACACAATTAGTTAGCGGCAATGATTTAATGGAATCTTTAAATTTGCCCAGAAGTCCGCGCATCGGTCAATTGTTGATGGACATTCAATTAGCGCGGGTGGAGGGGAGAATTGCGAGTCGCGAAGATGCGCTAGCATTCGCGAAAGAGTTAGTTAATTAGTCAGTTTAAATTGATATATTGCACAAATAAGAACGGGCAAGATGCCCGTTCCACAAAATTCAACTTTCCCGTGGGGTGGGCTTCTAGTCCGCCCTCAAAAATTCAATTTCCCCCTCAAACTTTGAAGGGGAAAGATGCCCGCTATCAAAAATTAAATTTTCCCGTGGGGTGGGCTTCTAGCCCGCCCTCAAAAGTTAATTGACAATGGTCAAAAATATGAATATCAAGCAACATCTCTTAATTCTTCCGGCAATTCAAACTTGCCATCTGCACCCGCTTCAAACTCAAGAACTTTCAACACAGCATCAACATTCAGCGGCCCGTAAATATGCGGATAAAAATCTCCAGCGGCAGATTCATACTTAACTTCTGCTTGCACTTTCTCAGAGTCAATCCACAGCAAAAGCAATCCTGTTTGTCCGACAAAAAATTTGTTGGCACTTCTAGTAACTTGCGGGAGTGTCGAACAGTGGATAAATCCTTCAGAGTCTAGGGTATCGCCTCGATAGGATTGAAGGTGTTTTGCTTCTTCCCACTGTTGGCTTTTAGCAATGTGAAATATAACGCTCATAATTGAAAATTTTTAACGTAAAACAGTATTTTGTTAGAGCCCCGACTGCTTAAACAAGTCGGGGCTCTGCTTTCCCAGGCAGGGGCTAGAAGATTAAAACACTAAAGTGCTTACTACAAAACTAGCACGATACGAGTACATCCGATCGCCCGAGGACTCTCATATCTTCCTCATCGAGTTCCACTGGCGTACCGCTGCGAATCAGTTCCACAAAATCTTCATTCGGCACCATAATGCACAAAGTGTACAAACGTTCACTCCCGGTATTCTCAATTACGTGAGTCCCCGTTGGAGGCACTAACAAACTATCTCCCGGTTTAATACTAACTGTTTTGCCGTCGCAGGTTGCTTGCCCTCTTCCTTTGAGTACAAAAAACATTTCTACTGCGAATTGGTGGCGGTTGGGAGGAGTTTTGCCGCCCCCATCGAAAATCTCCACGCAAACAGTTAATGAAACATTAGCTGTTACCGGATCGAAGACGATCGCTAATCTATTAGTATCGCCGGGACTGATGCGAAATGCTTGGTAGTCTTGGGGAGACTTTATAACAGGAATCATGCACTGGTTTGTCATTTTTTTATTGTTAGTTGTCAAGTGTTATGTTTCTGGGTCATTACTAAGAATCCAGAGTCATTAGTCCCCAGTTTGGCCTCAAAAAAATATGACTGATGACTGATGACTGATGACTGATGACTATTTAATTGCTTCTAACATAGCCTGAGAATCCGACAAAAAGCCAAAACATTGTTTAACGTTATAGAGAGTAGCTTGCCAGCAATACTCGGGAGATGTCGTAGCTGTACAATCTTTGACTAAAATACAGTCGTAACCGAGGAAATTAGCATCTTGCAGTGTAGCCATGACGCACTGATCGGCGTTTACTCCTCCAAAGAAAAGTGTAGTTCTGCCGAGGTTCCGCAAGATACTATCTAAAGGAGTATCCCAAAAGCCGCTCATCCGATATTTATCCACGCAAATATCCTCCGGTTTGGGTTTTAATTCATCGACAACCTGCGCCGCCCAACTCCCTGCCATCAGTACAGGTGCGTTGTTTTTTGGTAGCGGATCTCCCAAACCTACGCCGTCGCCTGTGGGATTGTAAACGTGACGGGAAGCTGCACTAATATTGAGCAAATCGGGGCGGTTTCCCCAGTTTATCCAAATAATAGGCATTGCGTGCGATCGCAATTTTGGCAGCAAATTTGTTAAAGGATTAATTGGAGTTCTCGCGGGCGTTACATCTACGCCAATATGCGCCAGCCAACCGTCGGGATGACAAAAATCATTTTGCATATCTATCACCAACATTGCAGCTTTGGCTAAGTCCAAACGCAGGGTTTTAGTTTCTGTTTCCAGGGTAACAGGTTGAGGTGCGATCGGCGATCGGGTGATGTCGGCAATTTTGGTATCAACTTTCCAAGCATTCGGCGGTACGCCCAAGGTGCGGAGAGAATCAGGATTCATATGATTGTGACTCAAAAACAATTTCAATCTTATAACTATTTGATTGTTACTAACTTGTCATATCTTAAATCTTTGTTATAATTAAGTATCAGGGGTAACTTTTTGATAACTTTAGGATTTATTAACTTTATTAAAGTTGGTTGATAGCCAATGTTAGCGCCCTGGAATCATCAAATAAAAATTAATGTAAATTTACAAAAAGGGTAACTCTGTGAGCTTTACAATTCAAAATGCTTTACTTCCGGTGGAGAGAGGTGATGAAACCGCAGACGTGCCAGTGGCGGATAGTTGCATAAGTGCGATCGGAGAATTGGTTTTTTTAGCCCCAGAACTTCCTTTTGTAGCCGAGAGGAAAGTACAAACGATCGATGTCGATGACTTGCGGCGGGAATTATTCGATCGCAGCGAGTGGAATAGCAAGCGTCAATCGCAAACGGTGAGTGAAATAGAAGCGCACTACCACAAAGTGATGAAACTGCAAGGTTATTAAAAGCTATCCTCTCTCTTCCTACAAAAAGTTAGCCAACTGTTTATAGCAAGGACTAAAGTCCTGACTATATTAAACTCTCAAAAACTTGATTGCTGAGTCGAAAAAATAAAAACTAAAAGGTAAAAATGTGAGACCACACCACCCAAAATATCAACCAAAGATAACTTTTATGTCTTGGAAAACCAGGCTTGTTACTGCCGCCATCATTACATTAGCAATTTTCGCAGAATTGGCGCCGTCACTAAAAATTAACCCCATCAACCTCGCAAATCCCAATCACTCAAAAGCTGCAGCCATGACACCCCCTAACAACCAGATCGATCTAGACGCCAGACTTGTTGCAGCTAATACCAAATTTGGTTTTAACTTGTTCAACACCCTCACCAAACAACAGCCGAATCAAAATATCTTTATTTCCCCTACTTCTGTCGCCCTCGCCCTGTCAATGACATACAACGGAGTTAGCGGAGAAACCAAACAAGAAATGACAAAAGTTCTCGAATTTACGGGAATGACTCCCCAAGAAATCAACGCAGCAAATCAAGGTTTGCAAAATAGTTTGCAGAAAGTTGAACCCAATATCCAAGTATTAATTGCTAACTCGCTTTGGGCGCAACAAGGCTTCTCCTTAAAACCAGAATTTCTGCAAACAAATCAAAAATACTACAATGCTAATATTACCGAACTAAACTTTAGTAATCCGCAAGCTCTTAGCATCATTAACAACTGGGTGAGCCAAAAAACTCAAGGAAAAATCGATAAAATTGTCGATAAAATTAGCCCCGATGGAGTCTTGTTTTTGATTAACGCTATCTATTTCAAAGGCAACTGGAAAACCCCCTTTGATAAATCTCAAACTGCGAACAAAACTTTCTCTTTAACCGACGGCAGTTCCAAACAGCATCCGATGATGTCCCAGAAAGGTAATTTTTGGTACTACGAAACAGACACATTTCAAGCAGTCAGTTTACCTTACGGCAAACAAGGTTCTCTGAGTATGTATATTTTTTTGCCCAAGCCCAATAGCAACTTGGAAACTTTCTTGCAGCAATTAACAACAGAAAACTGGAATGAATGGATGCAAGAATTTACACATATAAATGGTACAATTGAAATACCCCGCTTCAAAATAGAGTATGAAGTTGAACTCGAAAACACACTCACAACTTTGGGCATGGCAGGAATTTTTGATATCTCAAAAGCCGATTTTTCTCCGATGACTGATGACAGCGTAGCCGTAGACTCAGTAAAACACAAGACATTTGTCGAAGTGAACGAAGAAGGTACAGAAGCAGCAGCCGTCACTTCCATCCAGTTAACCAGATCTGGTGGATCGCCTTTTCAAATGAATGTAAACCGTCCATTCTTTTGTGCCATTCGAGACAATACTACAGGAACAATATTATTTATGGGTACGATCGTTGACCCCCAATAATATCAAAAATAGTAGGTGCGTCATTCGATTTTAGATTTTAGATTTTAGATTTTGGATTGACTTGCGCGAGATAAATGCTCTTTCTTGAGGATTTTCGATTTTCGATTTGGGATTGATTCCACGGATAAATCGCGTGGCGGGTAAGCTGTTCTGTATTTAAAGAGTATTTCAAAAAAAATTAAAGTCATGTGGGGTGGGCGTCCCGCCCGCCCTGAATATACAATTTAAATGCGCGACAGCTTACCACCTTTGAAATTCGCGGTCAGGAAGTGTGCGATCGACTTTTAATCAAATAACCCTAGCTGACGCACCCTACCAAGCTAATTATACGGTAAAATATCAGTCTAAAAATAATCATATTGGCGACAAATTGATGATTAAACTGCACAAATGGCAGCGGATACTGGCTTTAATAGTTGTTTTTACGATCGCCCTTACCTCCTCCGCGATTTTATCCCCCCGTCTCTTGGCTCAAACCCCGCCCAAAACCCCAACAACCGAATTGCGCGGCGTCTGGCTGACGAACATTGACAGCGACGTTATTTTCTCCCGCAACAACATCATTGACGCTGTAAATCGACTGGACAAACTCAATTTTAATACCATCTATCCCACGGTTTGGCAAGGAGGCTATACGCTTTATCCCAGCGCAGCAGCCCAACGAGTATTCGGACAGTCGATCGACCCCTCGCCCGGATTGAAAGACCGAGACATCCTCAAAGAAATTATAGCACAATCCCGCCAAAAAGGTATATCAGTAATCCCCTGGTTTGAGTTTGGCTTCATGGCTCCCGCAGAATCGGAATTAGCCACACTTCACCCCGACTGGCTGGCGCACCGGCGCGACGGTTCAACTATTTGGAAAGAAGGCGAACACGAGCGAGTTTGGCTGAATCCCTTTCATCCCGAAGTCCAGCAATTTATCTTAGATTTAATCCTAGAAATTGTCGATAATTATGATATAGATGGCATTCAATTTGACGACCATTTCGGCTTGCCAGTAGAATTTGGCTACGAGCCGCTAACCATGTTAATGTATCAGGAACAAATCAAAAGTCCTCCCTCCGACGACCCCCGCGAAACCTTCTGGGTGCGCTGGCGCGCGGACAAAATTAATGACTTTATGGGGCGAGTTTCCCGCGCCATCAAATCCCGCAAAGAAAAATGTATTGTCAGCTTATCTCCGAACCCTTTTCACTTTTCTTTACCCGCCCACTTGCAGGACTGGTTTAGCTGGGAAAGACGCGGCTACATCCAAGAAATTGTGTTGCAGGTTTATCGCAGCGATATCAAGCGTTTTAGTGCAGAACTGGAACGGGAAGAAGTTAAACTGGCTAAACTTAACATTCCAACTGCGATCGGCATTTTAACAGGTCTTAAAAATAATTCCGTGCCCCTCAAACAAATTCAAGAACAAGTGCAAGAAGTGCGAAAAAGAGATTTTGCTGGCGTGTCGTTCTTTTTCTACGAAAGTTTGTCGAATTGGGCTAACGAAACCCCCGAACAGCGGAATTATGCCCTGCAAGAATTCTTTCCCACAAAAATGCAGCGCCCGCCATCCGAAGCCCGAATTTGACACCCACAGTTAAAATGAGAAAAAGCATACAGCGCTTAGGAATTGTCATCTTATCTTTGACCGCTTGCCTAACAATTGGCTATCTCACTCCCAGAAAGTGGGGAAATTACTCGCAAGCAGATTGTACAATCTCTCTATACATTTCCAACGAAGGCATCCACACCGAAATCATTGTTCCAGTTAAAAATGAATATTTTGACTGGAATCAATTTTTACCGCTAACAGAAATAGGGCGAGATGCCGCTTCTGATTATAAATATTTGTCTTTTGGCTGGGGAGATAGAGCTTTTATGCTGGAAACTCCCACCTCAGAAAGTATCAACCCAGTTACAGCTTTCAATGCCCTATTTCTCCCTACTCCGTCTACCGTACACGTTGAAAGTTATCGGGTTGTCCCCCGAAATATTGAAACCAAATGTGTGAAAATTAGTGGGGCCAATTATCTGAGGCTGGTAAATTTTCTTAAAAATTCATTCCAATTAGACGCAGCAGGTAAGAAAATGAAAATTAGCTACAGCTACGGTAACAGCGACAGTTTTTATGAAGCAAAAGGCAGTTACTCTATTTTAAGAACTTGCAACGACTGGACGGCCGAAGCTTTGCAAAAAGCCGATGTCAATACTCCTTTATGGTCTACGCTTTCTTCGGCGATTATGTTTCATTTAAATAGCGGTTGCGAATGTCAAAAATAAAGGGTAATGAGTAAGACAATTTTAGATTTTAGATTTTAGATTTTAGATTGTAAAATTCGGAATGAATGATTGTGTATGGGTTGGGAGATTCCCTAAAGTTGCATTCTTTTTTTGAGCTGGTATAATTACCAATTTGAGGAAAAATCATGAATGTAATTCCAGCGATCGACCTATTGGATGGAAAATGCGTCAGATTGTATCAGGGAGACTACGCGAAGTCTCAAACTTTTAACGACAACCCCGTCGAAGTCGCCAGACAGTGGGTAAATGAAGGCGCAACCATGCTGCATTTAGTAGACCTCGACGGCGCCAAAGCAGGTCATCCAGTCAACCAAGCAGCCATTGAAGCGATCGTCCGATCCGTAGACGTTCCCTGTCAAGTAGGTGGCGGAATGCGCGATCGCACTTCTGTGGCTGCTATCCTCAATTTAGGCGTCCGGCGCGTCATTCTCGGCACTGTCGCCGTCGAACAACCGCAATTAGTCGGCGAATTGTGCGCCCAATTTCCCACTCAAATTCTGGTCGGCATCGATGCCAGAAATGGTAAAGTTGCTACTAGAGGCTGGCTAGAAACTTCGGAAGTTTTAGCAACAGAATTGGCGCAAAAAATGGCAGAGTTAGGGGCTGCTGAAATTATTTACACCGACATTCACCGCGACGGTACTATGGAAGGGCCGAATTTGGAATCTTTGCGCGAAATTGCTAACGCTATTTCGATTCCGGTGATTGCTTCCGGTGGCGTTAGTTCGATCGCAGATTTGTTGAGTTTGTTGGCTTTGGAACCAATTGGTGTCAAAAGTGCGATCGTCGGTAGGGCAATTTATACCGGCGACATCTTGCTAAAAGAAGCAATTCAAGCAGTCGGACAAGGGCGGTGGCAGGATGTACCGCCAGATTTGGGTTCTTCGAGTTTTGCTTGATACAGCAAATTCCACATTTATGAAGTACACCCGCCTATGGCTCAATCCCCGTAGGGACAAAGGCTTTCGCCCAAGGAGTGTCAACTTTCCACGTCAAACCCGCAGTCCGACAGGGGTTGAAACCCCTGTCTCAAAGCACAAGTCCTCGCTATGAGGACTAAAGAAATGGGTAACAACTCATCAGTCCTCATAGCGAGGACTTTCGCTATTAGACAGGGACTTCAGTCCCTGGCGGTCTTTCGGCTTAAGTTGACACTAATGGGCTCTTGGAGTGTCCCTACTACACTTCATAAATTCAATCATCAATTAACGTAGAATCGTCTTTCTTACCATCATCGTACCCATGTTTTTCAACCATACAATTACAGCTTTAAGTTCTGGGATGGCATCCCTAGTTCATCCCATACCTTTATTAGCAACAGTCGAGGCAGAAAATTCGCCGATCGTCCTCAGCGGAGTTTTGCTCACTTTGGTAGTGATTTATCTCGCCAGTAAATTAGGCGCAGAAGCGGCTAGAAACTTCGATTTTCCGCCGGTTTTGGGTGAACTTGTAGCAGGGGTAATTGTTGGCGTATCTGCTTTACACCTAGTCGTTTTTCCCGAAGCAGGGCTGTCAGCATCCAACTCAGGGATTATGACTGTTCTGCAATCGATTAATCATCTCTCCCCAGCCTCCGTCACCAGTATCTTTGAATCCCAGAGTGAAGTTATTTCAGTGCTAGCTGAATTAGGCGTGATTATTCTGCTGTTTGAAATTGGCTTAGAGTCGGATCTCAGACAACTAAAAGAAGTGGGGGTTCAAGCCGTCGTTGTCGCTTGTGTCGG
The DNA here is from genome assembly GCF_000317475.1 of Oscillatoria nigro-viridis PCC 7112. Taxonomy (NCBI): domain Bacteria; kingdom Bacillati; phylum Cyanobacteriota; class Cyanophyceae; order Oscillatoriales; family Oscillatoriaceae; genus Phormidium; species Phormidium nigroviride. Next base: position 3,060,184 of record NC_019729.1, on the reverse strand, counting down.
CGTGGCAGTTCCCTTTGCCGTCGGTACCGTTGGCTTGATGATGCTGTTCCATACTCCGGCAATTCCGGCGATTTTTGCGGGGGCGGCTTTGACAGCAACCAGCATCGGAATTACCTCCAAAGTTTTGTCGGAATTAGGACAACTCAAATCTAAAGAAGGTCAAATCATTGTTGGTGCGGCGGTGATTGATGATGTGCTGGGAATTATTGTCTTGGCTGTTGTCGCCAGTTTAGCCAAAACTGGTGAGATTGACGTTATTAATGTCATCTATTTGATAGTCAGTGCAACAGTGTTTCTTTTGGGTTCAATTCTCTTGGGCGGCGTGTTTAACAAAAGCTTTTCAGCCGTCGTAGACACACTCAAAACTCGCGGCAATATAGTCATCCCGGCGTTTATCTTTGCTTTCTTCATGGCTTTTCTGGGCAACGCAATTCATCTCGAAGCGATTTTGGGTGCGTTTGCGGCTGGTTTGGTTTTGGATGAAAGCGATGCTCGCAACGAGTTGGATGAATTGGTGAAGCCGATCGCGGATTTCCTGGTTCCCATCTTTTTTGTAACCGTGGGGGCGCGCGCAGATTTGGGGGTTTTGAACCCAACAGTGCCGGATAATCGGGCGGGACTTTTGATTGCTGCTTTCTTGATTGCGGTTGCGATTTTGGGCAAGATCGTAACAGGTTGGGTGGTGTTTGGTCAGCCTGGAATCAATCGATTGGCGATCGGAGTGGGGATGATTCCTCGGGGCGAAGTCGGGTTAGTGTTTGCCGGCATCGGTTCGGCGAGTGGAGTTTTGGATAAACCGTTGGAAGTGTCGATTATTATCATGGTGATTCTGACGACTTTTTTGGCTCCGCCTTTTCTGCGGATTGCCTTTGGCGATACGGTAGAGCCTCCAGCTAGCGGGGAACCTTCTAGCGAGCAAATCGTTTGATTGAAGGAATTTAAGTCTAGGGCGATCGACTAATTTAAAAACACAAATGTCGATCGCCCAAATTTGTTTAGCCGTAATCATAAGTCCTAAGTTGTGATCGGCGGCTACAACTTGACTTTCAAGTGATAACAATTGTCAGCGAGTTTAATTAGTTCCCCCAGACCCCAAGTACCCCGATCGTTCAAACGTTCCGCTAGTTGACGCGGGATGGCTTCTAGCCCCAGAAATGCCCCGCTGATGGCACAAGCCATTGCTGCGGTGGTATCCACATCGCCACCGACGGCGATGCTAGTGCAAAGAGTTTCCCAGTAATCTTGAGGCGATCGCAAAAACGCATATAAACTCCACAAGACGCTACCGACTACAAAGGGCGAAATTCCTTGCCAAGAGCGATCGTAGTTTAACGGCAGTCCAGCTCTAGAAATCAACTCTACGGCTGACTCTGGAGGCAATTTGACCCATTCAATCAAATCTTTCAGCAACGCGGCAAAGGAAGAATCAACTTCTGCTACCCAGTCGCTCAGTTGGCCGAGAAATGGCTCAGTTTCAATAGTTGCAGATTGAAGGGCGATCGCCACAGCCCCCGCGATCGCCACAGCCCCGGCAGAACACCGCGAATCTTGATGGGTGATGCGCCCTCGATCGCAAGCAGCTTGTACGAGCTGGGACGGGTCATCGTAGAATATTAAGCCGATCGGTCCCGCCCTCATAGCACTTCCATTACCAGCACTGGGAGCAGGAGTACCGGCTTCTTGCCAAGCAACGCCCCGAATCAGGCGGTTTGCAGCTTCTTCTGTCGATCGACCCCGCCCGACAATGCGATCTTGAGCGAAAATGTCAGCAATACGGGTGGCGTAGTCGCTGGGGTCGAATTCGCCACAAGCGAGGTAGCTTTGGAGGAGTTCGCGGGCGAGTTGGGAGTCGTCGGTGTATTGACCAAAAGGAAAGCCGAAGCGATCGCGATCTTTGATTTTTTTGAGTCTAACTTCGTAGTTGACAAAGTTTTGGCAAACTTCCGGCGGATAGCCTTCTACTCTACAGCCTATAGCGTCGCCGAGACACTGGCCGATCAGACAACCCCTAAATTGTTCGAGACGCGGTACTGTCATATAAATCAGTTAATTCCATAATGATATCCGTTTTAAAACTCAGCGTTAAATCTTTGAGGGCATTCGCGATCGCCACTTGAGAAGTAGGTATTTGTTCAATTAATTGCAGCAGGAGATCCCCATCACAATAGTACGCCGCATCATACATTTTCTGTAGCCATTCCGGGGGCATCATTGCTAAAGCATCTCTAGACAATTCAACCCTCGGCAGTGAACAAGACTCTTGAGAGGTAACGGGCGGGATGCGATTTGCTTGATTCTCGTCTTGCGGCAGTATCTCCGTTAACCTTTGTAATAACTGTGCGATCGTATAAGGTTTTAACAAAAATGTTTTGACATTAGCATCTAATGCCAGCTTTCTGTTAGCCAGGAGTCCGCTAGTCGCAATGATATTCACCCCCGGATTAATTTTTTGCAACTCGCGCATTGCGGAAACACCATCTAGGTTGGGCATCATCATATCCATTAAAACCACGCTAATTTCCTGTTGATGTTCCCTATAGAGATCGAGGGCTTCAAGCCCATCACTAGCGAGTATTGTTCTGTAGTTGTAATTTTCTAGAGAAGTCTGTGTGATCTCTCGAATAGAGGCTTCATCATCAACAATTAAAATCAACTCGCCCTTACCTCTAGGCATTGCTTCTTCTACAGTTGTGAGGCTCACTTCTCCCTCTATAGCTGGTAAGAAAACCTGAAATTTCGTACCCTTACCCAACTCGCTATAAACCTTGACAAAACCGCCATGATTTTTGACAATCCCCATTACTGTTGATAATCCTAGCCCTGTTCCTCGGCCAACTTCCTTGGTAGTGAAAAACGGGTCAAAAATTCGGTTTAACAATTCTGGCGGAATACCAATTCCTGTATCAGCCACCGTCACCGCCACATAACAGCCTGCTTTTGCTTCCAAATTCAGCAGGGCATCATCTTCATCCAATGAGCGATTTTCGGCAGAGACGGTCAAAATTCCTCCTGATGACATGGCATCCTTAGCGTTAATCATCAGATTCATAAATACTTGGTGTAGCTGGGTAGCATCACCCGATATTGTCCATAGTTCCAGTGCGGGAATTTTAGTCGAAATAGTTATAGATTTGGGAAATGTTTGTTGAATAATACCGATCGTTTCTATGAGCAAATAACCTAGTTGTAATATTACATATTCACCATCCGTTGCTCGACTAAAAAGAAGAATTTGTTTGACCAACTCAGCCCCACGTTTAGCACTACCAGAAAGGAGTCTTAACAGTCTTTGTGTCGGTTCATTCATATTGGTAATTTTGAGAGGAAGCAGTTGACTAGCTCCCAAAATCGGAGTGAGAATGTTATTGAGATCGTGTGCAATTCCACTTGCTAACGTTCCCAAACTCTCTAATCTCTGGGCATGGTAAAACTGTTTTTCAAGTAGCTTTTTTTCAGTAATATCGCTATTAACAACGAGGATAGAAGCCGAGTGAAAAAATTGATTTTTTATTAGTGTTTTACGACTTTCTACAATTATATTCTTACCTGTTTTAGTAAGTTGATCTATTTCCCCCTGCCAACTGCCTTTCTCGGTAGTGATTTGGATCGGCTCAGTTAGTTTACACGGTTTATTAAATAAGGTTTGAGTTTTCTGCCCTATAACTTCTGCTTCTTCCCAACCATATAAACGTTCAGCTCCTTTATTCCAAAATAAAATACGATCGTCTAAATCCTTTACAAAAATGGCATCACTTGTAATATCGATTAAGGCTGCTTGTTCCGCAATTTTTTGCTCTGTTTCTTTGCGTTGGGTAATATCCGTAATAATTTCTATGCCCACCCAACAATCTTGTTCTCCATCCCATTCAGCAACATAGTTTGAGGTAAGCCATCGAATCTGGCGATCGCCATGCAAAAACCGATATTCGATAACACCAGAGCGCCCTGCTTGAATATCATTGATAAATGATGCGAGCGTTTTTTCTCGATCTTCGGGCAATATATTCCCTATGATTAAGGCAGAATCTGCTTGCACTGCTTCTAAGCTATAGCCAAAAATCTGTTGAGTTCCGCCTGCCCAAGAATCAATCTCTAAAGTACCATCAGTGAAAAGACGAAAATTTATAATAACGGCGAGCGCGCTGTTGAGAATGTGACTGAGTTTCGCAGCTTCTTTTATTTTAGATTCTGTAATATCAGTCACAATAATACTATTAACTAAAATCTCATCTACCTGAAGTTGTTTAAACGATAATTTAACAGGTACTTCCTTATTTCCCGTTGCTGGGATCAAAGACATTTCTTTAGTGAAACTTTTTTCAGGCTGAACCTGCTGCAAAAGTAGTAAAAATGCTTTTTTATACTGGGGCGCAATAAAGGTTTCTAATTGAGAGCCTATCAGATTTTTTAAAGGACAATTTAAGATTTCTGAGAGTCGCTTATTACAGTACAAAATTAAACCTTCAGAAGATACGGTAGCCGCTCCTTCGCCCATTTGTTCCACTAAACACTGATAAACATAATCTGCCCCCTGAAGCGTAAAAACTCGCTCTCCTCTCTCCGTAGAAACAACAACAGCATCAACTTCCCCACAAGCAATCGCCTGCAACGTTTCTTCCGCTACATTTAGGCGTTCCTGCACCTCTGCCAATTCCCGATGTAGGGTTTCGACTTCTTGGCTCATTTTTTCAACAGGGGTGAGAGAATCCTTCATTATTTTGCTCTCCAATTATTTTTTTTTAGGCACAATATTAAGACCGATTAAGACTTTTTCTGTATTCGATAAATTGCCAATCATCTTTTGTAAGGGCATAGGTAACTTTTTGATCAAGGTGGGAACAGCCACAATGTTCTCTGAAATAAGAGCTTCTGTCTGTTGATAAATATCAATCACTTCTAGCTCATAACGCCCTTGGAGATGTTCCTCACAAATCTTTTTGATGTTTTGCAACGCCGTCACCGATTGGAGCGTTGTACCTGAAACATAAAGACGTAGGGTATAATACTCTTCCTGCGATTGGGACAGGGACTGTTCAAAAAGTTCTGTAGTTGTTGGTTTAACATCTTCGGAGTCAATCATTGTTAGTACCTCTCTCTTGAGTTATTGTTCATCGACTAGACTAAAAATTTGCAGTCCTACCAGAACTTTTTCAGTATTTGATAAATCACCAATAATCTTTTTAATCGGTTCTGGCAATTGTCTAACGAGAGTCGGTAGAGCAACGATGCTATGTTCTATGGCGAGATGGGGCTGTTGACTTAAGTCAACAATTTCAATGGTATATTGACCCTGAAGATATTCCTCACATATCTTCTTCAAATTGGAAAAAGCCACCAAAGATTTAGGCGTTTGTCCCGCCACATATAATCGCAGTTGCCAAATAGCTGACTCTTGTGTGTTAGTGGGCTGTGACAAATTATCTGTTGTTAAATTCTCTCTCATCTTTTTTATCCTTAGAGATATGTTTTAGGGATTCAAATGACGTAACCTTCCCATAAAGGTTCGATTCTCCAGTACCGCGTTTTCTTCCTCTTGTTCTTCTTGAATCAGCAAATCTAACTCCGCATCTCGATTGAGCAATTGCATTTGTAGAGCATCTATCTGAGCTTGTAATACTTTTTTCTCTTGTTCGTACTCGCGTTTTTTGAGTTCAAAATTCTGTTGGCGTTTTTTATAGGCAGATTGTTCCTTTAGTTCTTGAGTGAGTCTTTCCGTTCCTGTTAATACGTTGCCCTCTCCCAAGTAAACCTCGACCAAGTTTACGCCTTCATTGGTGATGATAAATTCCCGTACTTGATTGGAGTGCTTCATGCCGCGAGATTTGAGGGCATAGAGAATCCGATTGCGCTCCCCATTCACCTTGAGCGTTTGGAGCTCTAACCAAGTATCCATCAGAGAGGAAATACCCATTTCTGTCTGTTCGTGGTCTTGGTCAGCATCACCGGGCGTTAAATCTGTCAAAAAAATGGTGATTCCTTGGCTCTTTAAATAGTCAATCAAACGCAGAAAAAAGCTTTTTGTTTGCATAAAGCTTCCACTCAAAATGAGATTGCTCATCGGATCGACGACGATCGTGCTTGGTTGAAATTTTTTGACCCAGCTATGGATTTTAAACAAACGCATTTCTAAATTGTAGTTAGTGGGACGTACCGCATCAAATTGCAACAATCCCTGCTCTACATAGGGGGCTAAGTCCACACCAATCGAGTTTAAATTGCGGATAATTTGTTGAGGGGATTCTTCTGTGGCGAGATATAAACACCGTTCGCCTCTGTGGCAGGTTGCTCGGGCAAAATAAGATGCCAGCGTTGTTTTCCCCGTTCCAGCCCTGCCTGTGACAAGAATACTGCTACCCCGATAGTAGCCCTGCCCGCCAAACATTTCATCAAGTTGCGCGATCCCCGTTGAGATGCGCTCATTAGAAACCACATGGTCTAATTTTAATGAAGTAAGGGGTAAGACCGAAATGCCATTTTCTTCAATTAAAAAAGGATATTCATTATTACTGTGACGAGAGCCGCGATACTTGACAACTTGAAGGGTTCTTGTGGCGATGTCTTGAAACGTTTTTTGATCTAATTTGATCACGCAATCCGAAACGTATTCTTCTAAACCTTGACGGGTTAAGGTGCGATCTCCTCGCTCCCCTGTGATCGCGGCTGTCAGACCTCGGTCTTTTAACCAATGAAATAAACGGCGTACTTCTGCTCGGACTATGTTGGCATTGGCTAAACCAGCAAACAAGACTTCTATCGTGTCTAAAACCACCCGTTTAGCGCCAATTTTGTCGATCGCATAGCCGAGACGAAGAAATATGGCTTCTAGGTCATATTCTCCTGTTTCCTCAATTTCGCTGGGGTCAATATAAATATGATCTATTAATATTTTACCTTCAGCAATTAACTGATTTAAATTCCACCCTAAAGAGGCGACGTTTTTGGTGATTTCTGATGCAGTTTCTTCAAAGGTGACTAAAACGCCTGGTTCTCCGTACAGCGTTGCTCCGCGCACGAGAAACTCCACACCAAATAAGGTCTTACCGGAACCCGCTGACCCGCAGATTAAGGTTGGTCGGCCTTGGGGCAAGCCTCCATCTGTGATTTCATCGAGTCCCTGAATTCCCGTTGGGCATTTGGATAATTGTAACTCTTTAATTTTCTCCATAAAGCATTAAAAATTTATTTTTGATAGGAGTTACATCAGCGCACAACTATCCTACCTGCGACACTCTAGGAATCTGTGCTCTTATCTTGATGGTCTGTACATGATTAACAATAGCACATTTTCTCACTTGAGTATCCATAGCTTTTCGTTTCTTAATGAAATCGGAAGCAGGTGGCAGATTACATCGCGGCAATTGATACAAGGCAGGCAATAAGCTGTTGTGCATCTAGATTGTCTGTGGTATTACAGAGGGAGAGGTGGGAGAGGATTTGACAATTTTTGATAGCGTATATAAATATACTATTTAAATGCACAATAACTTATTGCCTTTCTATATAGCAAATTTGATATGGCATCCGTTAGCATCGGAATAGTAAATTCGAGTTCACTGTTTGCTGTTGACGGTTGACTGTTCGCGGCGTCAACAGTCAACAGTCAACATCATGTATGAGTGTAACCGGAAATGATATGAGATATTTTTATGCTGTAGCTAGTCTTTGGAGCATCAGCCTAATAAAACTGAGCTTGAGCTTGGCCTTTGCACGGTCAAGCGGGAACTCAAGTTTTTTGACCGACAAGTGCTACAGCACCGCTTTGCAAAACAGGAATTTCAATGCGGAACTCTGCTCCTTGATGGGGTTGAGAGAAGCACTGGAGTAAGCCACCGTGCTTATCAACTACAATTTGATAGCTGATGGATAGCCCTAATCCAGTTCCTTTACCCGTTGCTTTTGTGGTGAAGAAGGGATTGAACACCTGTTGTCTAACAGTTTCCGTCATCCCAGGTCCATTGTCTTTAACTTGAATCACCACGTTTTTAGAAGCAGCGGGCCCAGTTTCGTTTGTGACTAGCTTAGTCGTAATAGTGATGCGACTGGGATTCTTTTGGATGTCTTTTCGAGAACGCTGATTGTCGTAGTTTTCTAAAGCATCGATCGCATTTGCCAGAATATTCATAAAGACTTGGTTCAACTGTCCGGCATAGCACTCTACTAGGGGTAAGTCACCGTAGTCTTTGACAATTTCAATAGCCGGATGATCCGGTTTCGCCTTCAGTCGATTTTGCAAAATCATCAATGTGCTCTCAATTCCCTCGTGGATATCAACTGGCTTCATTTCTGCCTCATCGAGCCGCGAGAAGTTTCTTAGAGACAGGACAATTTGACGAATGCGATCGGCTCCTACCTTCATTGAAGTCAGGATTTTGGGTAAATCTTCACTAATGAATTCCAGCTCGAACTCTTCAATTTTTTCCTGAATTTGGGTATTGGTTGGATAGGTTTGCTGGTAAAGCTGAATCAACTGTAGTAAATTTTGCGTGTAGTCGGCGGTATGGCTCAGGTTGCCATAGATAAAGTTGACTGGATTATTAATTTCGTGAGCAACACCAGCCACCAGTTGTCCCAAACCTGACATTTTCTCTGCCTGAATGAGTTGTGCCTGAGTTTGCTGTAAGGTTTTGAGTGCAACCTCAGCTTCCTCTTTTGCTTGCCTTAACGCAGCTTCGGCTTGCGTGCGCTCAGTAATATCCAGTGCCAAGGATGCAACTCCAACAATCTTGCCACCATCCCCTACTAAAGGCGTATTGAACCATTCGCAAATAATGATGTTGCCGTTTTTTGTAAAATTTTCATTGACGCTGTAGATTCCTTGGCCCTGCATCAACAACTCGTTCATAATTCGATCGACGACCTTTCGGGCAGACGCAGGCACAATTAATTCTGCGGGATGGTGTCCGATCGCCTCTGTAGCCGTGTAACCAAAAATCTGCTCTGCCGCTGGATTCCAAGCAGTGACTTTAAAGTTTAAATCCCATTCTACAACTGCCAGTGAAGTTTTGCGGAATATAAAAGATAGTCGCTGTTCCGAGGCTTTGAGTTCTTCTTCTGCCTGTTTCCGTTCAGTAATGTCAATGCCTGTTTTGATGATGTACTCAATTTCACCTCGATCGTCCAGTAAAGCAGTATCTGACCAGGCAATGAGCCTGAGTTGTCGATCTTTGCTCATCCAACTGCCTTCATACTGCTGGGGAAAATTACCAGATTGTAAAGACTCAAAAGCAGTTTTGGCTTGTCCTGCTAAGTCTGAGTTTTGGAACAAGTCCCAAATGTAGCGCCCTTTCACTTCACTAAACGAGTAATGAGTCACTTGTTCGCAAGCTCGGTTAAAGCGAACGATTTGTCCCTGGGGGTCGAGCACAACTACCAGGGCCCCTGCAATTTCAAGAATGGCTGAAACGAAATTGCGTTCCACTTCAACAGCTTTAATCAGTTCCTCTAACTGAGTTGCCATGTTGTTAAAGGCGATCGCCAATGTCCCCAGTTCGTTTTGGCTGTGGATGTTGACCCGCGTCTCTAATTGCCCCGCACTGAGTTCGGTAGCTGCCGCGGTTAAGCGCTCGAGGGGCACCACAATTTGCCGAATAAATAGAAAGCCAATGCCAACAGCGACGATCGTCACCACCGCCAATGAGCCTCCCATAACTGAGAGCATCTGGTAAACGGGAGCATACGCCTCAGCCGTTGGCAGTTCTACAACCACATTCCAATTCACGCTCCGAACTAAGGCACTGGCGCCCAATACTTCTACCTGTTTTAGACCCCGATAAACATTAAGGTGCTTAGTATCTTTTGATGCTTTCAAAAATTGAAAGAAAGGGCGCTTAGATATATCTTGAAGTTGAAAATTTTCTGGCTTACTACCCTTTTGAGCAATCAGAAAATTACGCTCATCGACTACATAGACATAACCCGTCTTGCCGACCTGCGTTTGGGAAACAACAAACCAGAGAAAGTTGAGATTTACCTGTGCTAATAGCACCCCATCCACCTCATCTCGCTGATTCCGAATCGGAACCGCCAGAATGGTGGTTGGTTCGTGGGTTTGAGGATTAATTTCTACAGGACTGACATAATCTTCCTGTTGTTTGAAGGCACGAATAAACAGTGGCGAATTGGCGGGTTTTTCTAACTTGAGCGGTTGGTAGGGTGAAACTGACGCGATAACTTGTCCCTTCCGGTTCAAAATGGCAACGGCTTCATAAGCATCATTATGACGAATCAACCCTTCCAACAGGCTCTGCTGCACTTGAGGTTGAAAGTTGGTGAGTCCTTTGACCCTAGCTAAATAGCTCAGTTTTCGTTTCAAGTCATCTAGATAATTATCAATCTGGGCTGCTGCTGTCTGACTGCGCTCTTGTTGGAGCGATCGCGATTGCTGGATCTGCGCCTGAAAGCTGAGGTAGATCAGCAAGCCACCTGTGGGCAGCAAGCTCAGGAGAACCAAAAATATCAAACCATAGCGGAGCTGATGTGCAATAGAAAAGAAGCGCTGCCAGGGATGTGAAGGGGAGCTTTTGGCAATCGGCAGAGCGCGATCGTTGCGTTGATTTTTCATCGGACTATCGATCGATATTGGTAAATCAATTAATCGGCGCACTAAGGGGAAACATCAATTTTGCCAGTTGTCACAGCTTCTCGGATGGTCTTGAAAGTCTCCTCTTCCTGAGACGTGAGAGTGCCACGGAAAGGAGCAAAGTCATAGATCTTTTCCTTGAGCCCAAACTTGTAAAGTTTTCCTTCCCAGCGACCTTGCTGGGTTAACACTGCCACATTTAGCACCAGATTGGGAATGTCCTGCAGAACGCTAGTTAGGACTTTGCCGGGAGCCAGTTCGTACTGATCCTTGGCCCAACCAATCACAAAGACTCCTGGCTTTTGCGTAACGGCTTTTAGGGCGGCTAACCCTGCCTCATCCGCGTTGATTGTCAAAACATCGACTCCAGAGGCCACCATATCCGTTGCAACTTTGGTGGCCTTGTCCGTATCAATCCAACTGTTGAGAAAAGCAGTCGAGGCTTGAACAGAGGGATTCGTTGCCTTCACTCCCCGCCTAAACAAGGCTTCTTCTTCTTTGTAAACCGGATAAGATGCACCCACAATATAGCCAACTTTATTGCTTTTGGTCTTCATGGCAGCCAAAGCGCCTGTGAGGTACCCCACTTCACCCGATCGAAAGGCAACAGCCCCCAAATTTCTGTTATTCCCTGGATACGTTGTAATCAGGGCAAATTTCGTTCGCGGAAATTCTCGAGCGACCTTTTCGGCAGCTTTGATATAGCCACCACTGGCTGCAATTACCAGGTCATAGCCTGACTGGGCATATTTGCGAAGGGCTGCTTCACTATCTTCACCGTCAAGGCCAGTAAAGTCTACCTGAGCATTAAATTTATCTTTAATTAGATTCAATCCTTCAAAGCAGGCTTGAGACCAACTGTTGTTGTCTTTGGAGCCTGTGACGACCAAGGCCACTTTAAAGGTGCTAGAGGTACTTGCTTCAGGGGAAGAGTTTACGTTCGGAGTCGATCGACTGCAAGCGATCGTAAAAAATAGAGCTAGAGCCCCCAGAGTCATTTGTTTCAAGAAAGATTGAATTCGCATAATAGCTTTTCGCAGCAATATTACTTTTTGTACGCCGATAAATTTGTTGAACGGTATCTCAACAATATTAACTCTTACTCTCGATCGCATTTTATGACTCTGACAATCAAGCATCCAGGATACAAGCCCCCGGATTCACCCGTCCAGAAATAAAAAACCTGTATCCGATCGACAAGCCCCCGAATTTATCCGTGGGGTCAATGCTTCAATTCTTTGGATCGCGAATTAAATAACTTACAATTTTAATTGTTATTGTGGGATGGGCCTATGAGCCCGTTCAAAAAGGACGGGCGGAATCGGCCCATCCCACTTTCAAGAGTGGAAGTTATTTAATTCTCATTCCTTTAATCTAAAATCTAAAATCTAAAATCTAAAATCGATTGACAGATTCAGCGTCACACTCATTTAACCTCAAAAACAAGTAAGGACACGGCACTGCCGTGTCCTGACAACTCTAACCTGCAATTAACCGAATTTGTTTGCTATTACTTAACAAACAGCATTTCTTGATAAGTAGGCAGAGGCCACAAATCATCAGCCACTTCACCTTCCAGAGCATCGGCATACTTGCGAACCTCATCCATCAAAGGACGAATTGTTTGCGAAGCATACTGCATATGGTCTTCTGTCGAAGCAAAATCGTGCTTGCTCAAAGCAGCACTCAATTTGCTCGCAGTATCCATCATGGACTTAACCAACACCGCTACTTTTTCGGCACTTTCCTTTTCCAGTTCAATCCCAATCTCTTTCAATTTAGAGATTGTGCCGGAAAGTTCAGCTAAATACCTCAACGCTGCGGGGTAAATAATGGTTTTTGCCATGCTTATTACCAGTTTTGCTTCGACTTCAATTGCCAGCAAATACTGCTCAGCATAAACATCGTAACGGCTTTCCAATTCAACGGGAGTCAGAACACCTGTCTTTTCAAACAAGTCTTCAATGTATCCTTCCTTCAACACGGGCAAAGCATCGGCCGTAGTCCGCAAGTTAGCTAAACCTCGTTCCTCAACGGCCATTTTGTGCCATTCTTCGGAATAGCCGTCGCCGCCAAATACAACCGCACCGTGCTCGTCCATCACTTCTTTGAGAATGGTTTGGATGGCAGCATTCAGTTCAGTTCCGTTAGCCAAACCGCTTTCTAATTTGTTAGCAATCCAGTCCAAAGAATCTGCAAGAATTGTATTCATCGCCACCAGCGGCCCGGAAACAGACTGACCGGAACCTACTGCACGGAATTCAAAGCGGTTGCCAGTAAAGGCAAAGGGCGAAGTCCGGTTTCTGTCTCCAGCATCCTTCATGAAAGTAGGAAGTGTTTCTACACCTAAGTTCATAATTCCCCGACCTTTAGAGTCCTTAACTTCTCCCCGGCTAATTTGCGCGAAGATATCTTCTAATTGCGAACCCAAATAGACAGAGATAATTGCTGGTGGAGCCTCATTTGCACCCAATCGGTGGTCGTTGCTGGCAGTAGCAACTACCGCGCGCAATAGCGGGCCGTATTTGTGAACTCCGCGAATCACAGCGCCGCAGAAAACTAGAAATTGTATGTTCGAGTGCGGTGTATCGCCGGGGTCTAATAAGTTTCCTTGGGTGGCATTGCCGACCGACCAGTTGACGTGTTTGCCAGAACCGTTAATGCCGGCGAAAGGCTTCTCGTGCAGCAAACACATAAAACCGTGTTTCTTCGCAGTGTTGCGGAGAATTGTCATGGTTAATTGTTGGTGGTCGCTGGCGACGTTTGCAGCTTCAAAAACTGGTGCAATTTCAAACTGACCGGGAGCTACTTCGTTGTGGCGGGTTTTGGCAGGAATTCCCAGTCGGTACATTCTTTCTTCTACTTCCTGCATGAAGACTTGAACGCGCTCTGGAATCGCTCCAAAATAGTGGTCGTCAAATTGCTGACCTTTCGCAGGAGCTTTGCCAAACAAGGTGCGACCTGCTAGCAGTAAATCGGGGCGGTTGTTGCTGAAATTGGCATCTACCAGGAAGTATTCTTGTTCGGAACCGCAACTGGAATTTACCGGAGCAACTTCGGTATTGCCTAATAGCTTTAACACTCTGGTTGCTGCTTTGTTCATGGCGGCAATGGAACGCAAAAGCGGCGTTTTCTTGTCTAAGGCTTCACCTGTCCAGGAGATGAAAACAGTAGGAATGCACAATGTCATGCCGTTGTCTGTTTCCATGACATAAGCAGGGCTGGTGACATCCCAGGCTGTATATCCGCGAGCGGCGGCGGTGGAACGGATGCCGCCGTTGGGGAATGAGGAGCCATCGGGTTCGCCTTGTACCAGAACTTTGCCTGCAAATTCTGAGATGACGGAACCGTCGCCTTGCACTGAGATGAAACCGTCGTGCTTTTCGGCGGTACCGTTGGTTAGCGGGTAGAATACGTGGGCGTAGTAGAGGGCTCCTTTGGAAATAGCCCAATCTTTCATTGCTACTGCAACTACATCAGCTACGGAAGCATCGAGTTTTTGACCGGTTTGAACGGTGTTTTTTACTGATTTGAAAATGCTTTTGGGCAGACTTTCTTGCATCTTGCTCAGAGTAAAAACGTCTGTGGCCCACATATCTTCTAGCCGCTTGGGAGGGCGGGCAGGCATCAGTTTGCGGTTGACGATTTGAGAAATTGCTTGAACGCGCGATTCGTTTCCACTCATGGTTATTTTTATTGGTATTGCGGGACGAGTAGTTGAGAAAAAATAGATGTTAGCCCAAGTCTAACGATTGACGAATATCCTGGATTTACCCAAGATTTTTTGTCAAAGCTAACTTTTGGGAGAATGCCTTTTTTGGCAGGCTCGAAAAGATTGGAGGAGCGAGGCGCAATGACTTCGCCGTCCATCGGGTGTGACAATCCAGTGTGAGATGCGGTTGGATTGCGGTTATTAGCAAGAAGATAGATGGCAAGAGCCTGTACAAACTTGAGTCAACATTATAGATGTCTGCACTGCACAAATTTAGTAACTAATCTTTACCCTGGTCAGCTCAAAAATTTTGTGCGAATCAATTCCGATGAATTCAGGTCAAAACTACTTATGGTTTTTAACGGTTCGACGATCGATAAATCGCAGTCCAGCAAACAACGCACTCGTTTAGGGGTTTTGGAGAATTATGGAGAGTACACAATCTACACTTGGAGAGTTTAAACAATCATTAACCAAATAAATGTATTGTAGGCTACAGAATTTTAGGTTTTTTTCATAAAGGCCGATCGCACCAAGCGTACACAACCGCAGAATTTCTGTTTAACAGGGCATGGGGCATGGGGCATGGGGCATGGGGCATGGGGCATACCTCACCACGCGATCGAACCGCTATAAATAAAGTCTGGCAACTCTTCTAAAATTTGGTGCGACAATTTGCTGTAGAAATCTTTACGAGATTTGGGAACTTATTAAACTGTTATAGCCGCAGTTTATTGAGCATAAATGAGTAAAAATCAAACTTTTATTTAACTGGTTGGTAATCGGAAGATTTTAGAGCATGAGCCAAAAAGCGTTCTGTGTAGTACAAAGCTAATTGATTGCTCGGCCCATTAAAAACTGCATCAAAGGCGTGTTCAGCCCAAGGAATTTCGAGCAGAATAGCCCGTGAAGCGAAGCTATCCCGTAGGGAATCGCCCGTGGCTCGCAATCGTTCGTAGAGCGATCGACCAAACTTAGCCTGAACGATATGGTCGCGGCCTGCATAAACCAGTAGAGAAGGGGGAAGATTGGGTTTAATATAATTGATGGGAGAAGCCCGACGGTAAAGCTCGTTGAGTTCGTCTGGCGTTCCTCCGAGAAAGGCACGCAAGACGGCTCGAACATTTATGGCATCAGGAAAAGGTGGGTCATTGTATCCCCGAATCAGGTCATTTGGCCCGTAATAATTCACCAATGCTCGAACTGGAAGCACACTAGAATCATAAGCAGTTAGCATTGCTAAATGGGCACCTGCAGACCTTCCCATCAAAGCAATTCGATCGAGATCGATTCCCCAATCAGCAGCATGAGTTTTGATATAGGAAAGAGCGGCTTGTACGTCCTCAATCTGAGCAGGAAATCGATACTTGGGAGCGTGGCGGTAATCAATTGCAACTACACAATAGCCTTGGGCGGCCATGTAGCGGCTGAATTCCTCATTGTAATCGGGATTGCCTCTTTGCCAAGCTCCCCCGTAGAGCGTGATAATCGCCGGATATTTGCCAATTTGCATCGGCCGGTAAAGGTTTAATTGGAGTGAAACTCCGTCAGGGTTGGCAAATCCAATAGCCCGATCGATCCTAACGTCTCTAATCGGAATTCCTCGGAACGCATCTGCGAGAATAAACGGTTGAGGGCGTAGCTGCGCGCGATCGGCTTGAGGAACGGCTGCTAAATAGTTTTCCCCTAAAACTGCTTGCATTTGGGTAGCTACCGCTGCATTGGCTGCTGGAAACTGAATCAGGGGTAGCAGGCCCAGGATGAGGGCGAACAGGTTACAAATTGACAAAATAATGTAGACTTTGCCTTGATGCCGTCTGAGCAGGTTCAGCAAAAGGGCGATCGTATTGATACCGACCAACCAAGGGCTGATTTCTGGTGCTCCCACCGCCAAAGGGTACAAGAACATCGCGGGTGCTGGTACGATGACCCAGAGACTGAGAAATAGGGCGATCGTACTCACTAACCAAGGGATAAATGGCGGGACTAATAACGCTGCCAATAAAGGTAACTTTTTGCGTTTATTCTTGCGGATCATCGGATTTTCGCAGCCTAATTTTTAATCAATTTAAATTAATCTGGCGGTTTTTATTGATAAGTCGATCGCCTCTGGCATTTTACCAAACCGGCAGCTTCATTGACTCCGACATCCTGCGTCGAGCGAAAATGCTTTGCATCGTTCTATTTTCATTTGTGGGGTTGTTCGCTGTTTGTGGGAATCTTAAGCTGAGGTTGTCTCGCTAAACAAGCTGTATGGACTGTTACTCATCAAAAGTTTGGCTATTATTCCGATTTTGGTAGTTAGGCAGGACTTAGGCACGGATGTCGAGAAACCGGGTTTTTTTACGATTCTACTTCGTTGCACTAGGCGATTCCCAATAAAAAAACCCGGTTTCTTTACTGACTCGTTAAGTCTCGAAGTTTATCTCGAAAATAACAGAAGCTTGGTGATAAATTTTTATCTACGTTCATGGAGGGAGGAATCTTCTTAGCCCAATTAGACTTCTCTAAACCAATTGCTTGCCCACCTTGTTTAGATAAGTTTTGTACACCACCGGAAAACACTGCATCAGCTAACTTCTCCCACGTCCCACAGATACTATCATTAGTGTACGAATTTAGGACTGCTTCTTTGGCTTGCGGATAAGCTTTCTTAACTGCTGCTAAATCGCCTAGATACCATGCTTCTCCTTCTTCAATTGCTATGCAAAATTGCGTCTTTGGCTGAGGATTACACTTATCTACAATATCTAGTAGTGCTCTGCGAAACGTACTGAGGCATCGGTCATCAAGATCGCAAATTACAATGAGGACAGCAGGGTAATCAGGAGGATATTGAGAGAATGTTTTGCCGTAGCCTTGAATAAGTCGCGGAAGCTGGTCGAGCAGAATTCGTTTATTGGCTTCAGAAGCAGATTTTAAACCTTTAGGAATATGCCCAATTCCTTTGTAATAATGGATCTTAAATGTGTGTTGTTGGGTGCTGATAATCTTTGGTATAAGAATTTCAAGAGCAGTTTGTCCAGAAATATCCTCGACAAGTATCTCAAAGTGCATTTATTCACCTTTTATCTAGATAATCGCTGTACCAAAGTCCGCCAAGGGGCAATCCTTCAGAAACAAGGTTATTAATGAGAGGGTCTTGGCTAGCTCGTCTGATTTGAGAAAAACCATCCTCGCCCTTTTCAAGTACCCAAACCTCTTCAGGGTTAAGAGCATCTACAAAATAGGGTTGATGTGTTGTAACAAATACTTGCGATCCACTTCTTCGAGCTGTAGCGTGTTCTCGAAATTCTCGGACTAGAGTTTCTAAAAGCTTATGGTAAAGTCCGTTTTCTGGTTCTTCAATGCACAAAAATGGCGGTGGTGAGGGGTCTTCTAAAAGAAGGAGATAGGCAAATACCTTCAGTGTTCCGTCTGACATTTGTTGAGCATAAAATGGTTCTTGAAAACCTCGATCGTTGAACTGCAGCAGAAGTCTACCGTCTGGACTTTTGGCGGTGCTAATCTTTTCTACCCCTGGAATCTTACTAGATATTTTTTGCAGAATTGATTGGAATTTCTTAGGATGCTCTCTCTCCATAAATTGAACCACATTTCCTAGATTATCTCCATGAATATTCAAATGTTTTTGTGGCCCAGCCAGAGGTAAGCTACGGGCAGCGTCTGGTGTGAAATAGCTGAGATACCATCCTTCGATAAATCTACGAAATGCGGAAATTCTTGGGTGTTGTTTGAGCGCTCCCAAAGTAGCAATTCCCAGTTTTCGCTTGTCCTCAAGTTCAACTATTTCCTTTTCTTTACTTTCTTCTGATATCTCACCGATCTGGATGTTTTCTATTAAATTGTTTACATCAAATTCTCCTCGATCTTCATCAAGTAGCTGGCCTCCTTCTTCACCTTTCCATGCTAAACCCTTACCTTCATTCAGAATCAAAAAAGAATAAGGTTGTCCTTTTTTTTCGTTCTTTCTCCGTTGTCTAAGTCTTTCTTTTTTTACATAGGGTCTTTCAGAAGAGTCAAGGTCTATTGCCAAATCATAGGTGATTGGTCGAGCGTTACGATCCTCTTTATAGTAAATCTGAAACTCAACACTTCCCTTTTGTCCTTGCGAGCGAATTCTCTCGAAACCTCCCCGCCCACGGGCATCACAAGCTTCTTCGACTCCCCCTTTTAAGCAGTCTGCAAGAAAGCCAAAAGTGTCGAAAAGCGTGCTTTTCCCAACACCATTTTTACCGATAACGGCTGTCATTGGCGTTAGTTCCTCGGCATTTTGCGTATTCCACAGCTTGCCCATAGTAATATCACGCAGCGAGCGGTAATTTATTACCCTAAA
Organism: Oscillatoria nigro-viridis PCC 7112; assembly: GCF_000317475.1. Lineage (NCBI taxonomy): Bacteria > Bacillati > Cyanobacteriota > Cyanophyceae > Oscillatoriales > Oscillatoriaceae > Phormidium > Phormidium nigroviride. The sequence goes on along the minus strand of NC_019729.1, from coordinate 3,041,557 downwards.
TCCTTCTATTTTTGCCACTTAAGTTCCTCTGCTCCATTAGGAATGTTATAAATTACTCTAACCATATAACAATTCAGTAACTCTAACATTATACTTGATTTTACTTAAGCCGATCGCCCATAATGCTCGGTCTTAACCCACTCGGATCGCAGTAGTTGTTATGGATAATCTCCTAGCACATAAGTTGGCGGTGATTGAACCGTTGATGCAAGCGGCTGGTTAAGCGTGTCCTGAATTTATCACCCTCCCAGGATCGAATAAACCTTACTTAATTTTTGCTTTCACGGCCCTAGATTCCACTGTGAATCCTGGAATATCTTGCAGTTCTGTTTCGCTCAAACTGTACTGTTCGCAAACCAAACTCAAACGAGTTCCGGTACTTTTAACAGCGTTGACAGAGTGAGTCAAATCTCCTTGAAAATAGATCAGCGAGTTGGCTTGCGGCTTAATCTGCCCGACTTGCTGTTTGTTGCGCCGCAGTATCAACTCTCCCCCTTGCAAGTTCGGCGGTACTTGTACGTATAAAACGCTGACGGCTGCGGGAGGTTCAACAGTTTTGCAGTACGATCGCAAAGATCGATCGATATGCGGATCGACGCGGGAACCTTCACCTAGCAACAAAGGATTGAGGTAAAAAGCATTGCATTCAGGCTGTAATGCTTGGTCTAGATAGGGTTTAAACAAGGGGAACCGCCGTTCTACTTCGGCGATTTCCGAACGTTGAAACACCACGGAAAACCCTTTTGTGCCAATGAAATCGCGATTGAGGTTGTTGATTGCTAGATAAGGGGAGGCTAGAATTGCTCCTCGCAAGTCGTTGAGGTAGTCGATCGAGAAAGCGTTAGGATGTTGGCTGTAGTATTTCAAGGCACTCAAAGATCGTCAAAGTTTAAGGAAACAGCAGATAGGAATGCAGCAATCGCTCAGACTTGGGATTGCTTCGTTCCTGGCGGATGACAGAATAATCTTGATTTAAGTCCGCGTACTTAAGTCAAAGGTTTTTCTTAACTGCGGGCGATCGCGCGGAAGTGTTGCAATCGACTAGCAACTGCCAAATATTACTATACAGGCGATCGTTGTGGTGATTCAAGTATATTTGCAATTCGATTATACATGATGCCGCTGGGCAGCCGATCGCCCATTTATTTTAACTTGTCCAATTGCAGGGGCTAGCCTCATTTCCGCGATCGCATCCGGCCTCTGTTTTATCACTGATTTCTTAAGTTTGCTAGCTTTAAAACCGATGGGTGTTGGCGCTGTATAGGAAACATCTTGCTAAAAAAAGCAATCCGTGCATTAGGTCAAAATGCTGGGAGGGCGATCGACAATATCTAACTGGCGATAGAACCTTAATCAAGTTTACAATGATACACAGGGGTCTAAAAAATACTAGCAGTCGGAACAGTTACTAAGTAATTATTTCAGATTAAATTAATATTTCACGGGCGAGAACAGCAAAAGTGCCAGCTATAATTAAAGAGTAAGTAAAAAAACAACAACTAGCTGAAACGATAGGCCAACAACATTGTACGAAAAAATGGTTAGAGAACCAGCCATTAAAGAAATGGTGGATGATTGTTACCGCGATGTTTTGGCTGACGAGATACAGCACCTTGCTTAACGATTAGGTAAAATAGTAGAGTGCAATGTTATTTTACTCATTGCTGTTAATGTACCTCTTAGTCAGGCAAAGTTCTGTATCACGGTGTAATTCAAGCAAATCGCCAACAATACTCTGGAGTAAAGTATGAATCACAATCAAATTTCAGAAACCTTAGATCCATACATTCAGTTATTAGCAGAAACCTCCACAGCCCGGAAAGCACTACTCACTCACTCAATTTATCAGGAAGTCAATGACTTGAAATCTCTGCAAGGGTTTATGAAATCTCATGTTTTTGCTGTCTGGGATTTTATGACACTTCTCAAAACGCTGCAACGTCGATTGACTTGTATCGAATTACCTTGGGTTCCTCCAATAGATATCCATTCGGCGCGATTAGTTAATGAAATAGTTTTGGCCGAAGAAACAGATGAAATTTCTCCAGGTTATTACTCAAGTCACTTTCATCTCTACCTAGCTGCGATGGAAGAAGTTGGTGCAGATAGCCAACCAATTCGGAGTTTTATTGCTGCAATTCAACAAGGTTTTTCTGCTAATGAAGCTCTGGCAAATCTGCCTATCCCCGAAGTCACTAAAACTTTTGTAAGGACCACATTAAAAGCAGCGAGCGGATTGAATCACGAAGTTGCCGCAGTTTTTCTATTAGGTAGAGAGGATGTGATTCCCAAGATGTTTCAACAAATCCTTACCCAACTAGAAGATGCTCAAGGTATTCCCTGCAATTCGTTTCGTCTTTACCTGGAACGACACACCCATCTTGATGAAGAGCAACACGCACCAATGGGACAGAAACTATTAAGAAACATTTGTGACAATGACTCTCTAAAATGGAAGCAAGCTGTAAATGCTGCTAACAATGCTCTGCAAGCACGCCATTGTTTGTGGGATGGCATCACTCAGTCGATTCAACAATAGTTGAATCGGACAGGCAAGATGCCTGTTCCACAAGAAAACTTCGTCTTTGTGGAACAGGCATCTTGCCTGTTCATAAAGCCTAATTTAAAATGAAAAATAGTGCCAAACCTCAGTTATTTTCCACTTAATTTATGGATACCTGTTTCAGTTTTTATAGTAGCTTATTCGGCTAGCGACGGTATTGCTGAAGTATATCTCACCGCATTTGTTAATTTACTTGAAATGCTGACAATTTGTATTCCTCCTTTAGCTAGATGACGGTAGTCAAGTGCGGCTTGCACGATCGGTTTACCAATTGCCAATTACCAATTACCAAATCGTATATGCCGCAATACTTCGGAAAACTGCAAAAAACCGAACAGCCTTGGTCAACAATCGGTTCGGTAGAATCCATAAATAAAACCGATCGCACCCTCCACTTTAATTGCGGCGAAACTTCCCTAAACATCAGCATCCTCGCGCCGAATTTAATCCGAGTGCGAATGTCCCCGACAGGTGAATTCAAAAGCCGATCGCACTCAATAACTGTCCCTGACGAAGAGTGGGAAATTACACCATTTGAAGTGCGAGAAACGGAAGAAAAAATAGAAATTGAAACAGCACAAATAACGATTTCAGTCAAGCGATCTCGTCCTGCAATCGAATGCTTTGACAAATCGGGAAAACCCTTTGCTAGCGACTGCGATCGCAGTATGGGATGGCGCGCAGGTGCAACCGCAGGCTGGAAGCGCATCGAAGCAGACGAACACTTCTACGGTTTCGGCCAACGCACCGGCTTTCTCGACAAACTCTCGGAAGTCAAGACAAACTGGACAATAGACGCGCTTGACTACAATTCCCTCAGCGATGAAATGTACCAGGCGATCCCATTTTACATCGCCCTGAATCCCGATCGCGCTTACGGCATTTTCTTCAACACGACATTTTGGAGTCAATTCGACATCGGCGCCCAACAACCGGGAGTTTTGCGGATGGAAACCAGAGGCCCGGAACTCGACTACTACATCATTTACGGCCCGGAACCCGCCCAAATTCTCGCCACCTACACGCAGTTAACCGGCCGGATGCCGCTTCCGCCAAAATGGGCGCTGGGATACCACCAATGCCGCTGGAGCTACGAATCCGAGGACGTTGTGCGGGAGGTGGCGCAGGAATTTCGCGATCGGGCGATTCCCTGCGATGTCATCCACCTCGACATCGACTATATGCGCGGCTACCGCGTTTTTACCTGGAGCCCGAAGCGTTTCCCCGATCCCGCGAAACTGATCGCAGATTTGAAAGCAGCGGGTTTTAAGGTTGTCACGATTGTCGATCCCGGTGTCAAGTACGAACCGGAAGGAGATTATGAAGTATTCGATGAGGGTGTGGAGAATGACTATTTCGTCCGCACCGCAGAGGGAAGGCTATTCCACGGTTACGTTTGGCCCGAAAAAGCGGTGTTTCCCGACTTCCTGCGGCCGGAGGTGCGCCAGTGGTGGGGCGAATTGCACAAAAACCTTACAGATATGGGCGTTGCGGGGATTTGGAACGACATGAACGAACCTTCGATCGCAGAACGGCCTTTTGGCGACGGCCACGAACACATCTGGTTTCCGATGGATGCACCGCAAGGCCCGGAATCCGAAGGCGCCACCCACGCGGAAACGCACAATTTGTACGGTTTAATGATGGCGAAAGCTTGTTCGGAAGGGTTGCAAAAAGTGCGATCCTCTTCGAGGGCTTCGCTAACGAACGAGCGATCTTTTGTGCTGACGCGATCGGGTTTTGCGGGCATTCAGCGTTACTCCTCGGTATGGATGGGCGACAATCAATCGCTGTGGGATCATTTAGAAATGTCGCTACCGATGCTTTGCAACATGGGGCTTTCCGGCGTAGCGTTTGTCGGTTGCGACATCGGCGGTTTTGCGGAGAATGCAACGGCTGAACTGTTCGCGCGGTGGATGCAGGTGGGAATGCTGTATCCCTTGATGCGCGGTCATTCTGCGATTAGTACGGCGCAGCACGAACCGTGGGTTTTTGGCGATCGCACTGAGAAGATTTGCCGCGAATACATGAATTTGCGCTATCAGTTGTTGCCTTACATTTACACGTTGTTTTGGGAAGCTGCGACGGCGGGAACGCCGATTTTGCGACCGCTACTGTATCACTTTCCGCGCGATCGCACAACTTATCACCTTTACGATCAAGTATTGCTCGGCCCGTCGCTGATGGCTGCACCCGTTTACCGGCCGGGAGTTGAACACCGCGCCGTGTATTTGCCGGAGGGGACTTGGTACGATTGGTGGACGGGCGAATGCTATCAGGGCCCGACGCACATTTTAGCTTGTGCACCTTTGGAGAGAATGCCGCTTTACGTGCGGGGCGGGGGCATAATTGCGATCGCACCTGTGAGGCAATTTGTCAGCGAAGAACCGCTTGAGTCATTGAAAATGCGAATTTGGCCCGGAAGCGGTGAATGGACGCTTTATGAGGACGACGGACACAGTTTTGAACACGAAAAAGGTGTCTGGGCTACGACTAATTATAAGGTGTATTTGGAAGGGGAAAAAATCATCGTTGAAATTGCCGCGCGCGAGGGTCAATTTTTGATATCAGAACGCGAAGTTATTGTGGAAGTTGTTGGCGTTGGCGAACAGCGATTTACAGATGACGGTACGGTGCGGCGTTTGACATTTGGATAGTTTTGGCATAAAGCGGTTTATGCTATGGTGGGATTCATTCAGGGCGATCGCTCGATCTGGTAGAGTTTGAGATGGAAAGGGCGATCGTATTTCTCGATAGAACTCAAAATATAATTATTCATCGACCTATCACTAAAGAGGCTTTCTGATGACTCAAACAATATCCAAGTTAATAACTTTTGATGAATTTCTGGAAGGAAAACCAGAAAACGGACATTATGAATTACATAACGGAGTTATTGTTGAAATGCCAAATCCAACTGGTAAACATTCAGCCAGCGCCGGTTTTCAGGCGATCGAGTTTGGGTTAGAAATCAGGCGACTACAGCTTCCTTACTTTATTCCCAAGGAATGTACAATTAAATTTAGCGATAACTCTGGCTACGATCCCGATGTAATTGTATTAGATAAACAAGCCGTAGCAGCCAATGAGTCTCGATGGGAAAGAGAATCAGTTATTACTCAGGGAGATTCCGTAAAATTAGTGGTTGAAGTGGTCAGCACAAATTGGCGTGATGATTATGCCCACAAAATGATCGATTATGAAGCATTAGGCATTCCTGAATATTGGATTGTAGATTATTTAGGTTTAGGCGGTAGCCGTTATATTGGTTCTCCGAAACAGCCTACTTTATCAGTTTATCAGCTAGTAGATGGTGAGTATCAAATTAAGCTGTTTCGAGGAGATGACAGGGTTGAATCGGCAGTGTTCCCAGAGTTGAATTTGACCGCAAAGCAAATTTTTAACGGTGGGTAAGTGTAATGCACTGATAAATTTTCAACCAACCTGAGAAACTTGAGGATAAAAAAACATAAATTATGTCATCCTCATTGACAATGATTAACCGATTATCTCTTATAATCTACAGAGATAACTTAGATGAGATTTTATGAGCACCACATTTACGGGAGAACCCTATCACCCAGCTAATTTGTGGCTTGTCGCTGCCAAAAAATCAGAAAGTGAATGATTAGGATGGAAATAGAATGTCTACAAGAATTGAAGAAGTTAAGAAGCAGTTATCTAGTCAAAGTGAGCAAGAAAGACTTGCTGCTTTATCAGAAACTCTCAATCATGGTCAACAAGGTTTAGAACTATTGATTGAACAGTCTATCAAAGATCAATCAGACAGAGTTAAACAATTTGCCTACAGAGTTTTTCGTGGTGATAATTCTTATTTGAGGGGAAATACACCCGAAAACTTAACACCTTGCCCAACAGATGTTATTACTTCTCTGGCAATAAGTCCAGATAATACTATTTTAGTAGGAGGTAGTTGGAAAAAGATTTGGGTATGGGATTTGCAAACGGGGGCAACAATTCGTAGTATTGAAGGACATTCGCACTGGGTTTTGTCTGTGGCTATTAGTCCTGATGGAAATACATTAGTTAGCGGAGGTGCAGATACAAATATTAAGGTATGGAATTTAAAAACAGGGCAGGTTATTCGCACGCTCAATGGTCATTCTACTTGGATTACTGCTGTTGCTATCCCTGCTGACGGAAAAAAAATTGTTAGTGGTAGCACAGATAAAACCATCAAAATATGGGAGCTAAATACAGGTAAGCTAAGTAAAACCATAAAAAATGAAAAGGAACTATTTTGTGTTTTGAGCTTATGTATTAGCCATGATGGAAAAGTCATCGCTTGTGGAAGCACTAATAATAAAATTACATTATGGAATTTAGATAGCGGTCAACTCATACGCAGTATTGAAGGACATTCCGCTTGGATTCAATCTTTAAGTATTACTTCAGACAACACAACCTTAATTAGTGGAAGCCGTGATGGTGTTGTCAAATTTTGGGAATCAAAATCTGAAAAAGAGTCTTCAAATCAATCCGGTTCAGTTTTGGGGAAAGGTTTAGTAGATGTAGCAGCTACTGTAGCGGGATTTTCATTAGGAGGGCCTATAGCTGTAGGCGCTTGGGTTTTAGGTAGAGTTATTGTTGGCGCATTAGATAATAAAGATTTGTCTACGTTACCTCTTCAAAATTTAGAATGCACCAAGACTTACCCAAATAATCAATCAATTAATTCTTTAGATTGTAGTGTTGCTCAAAATATACTTGTAGTAGGTTTTTCCAAAAAAATTAAAATCTTTGATTTAAAAGATTATAGAATCATTTACACTCTACCAGAACAACCGGGTTTTATTAGCTCTGTAGTTGTTAGTCCTAATGGAAAAACTCTTGTCATTGCGGGTAAAGATTGGGTAACATTGTTAGAAGCCAAAACCGGAAAGGCACTCCATGCTATTAAGGGTTGTTCTTACCCAAAATTAAGCAAGATTGTTATTATTGTAGAACCTCCCCTACAACTTCTCTATGGTCAATCTAAACGTTTTACAGTTAAAGGTTATGACCAGGATAATAGAGAGATGAACCTTAACAATAAAGATGTTAAATGGAAAAGTGCTGGCGGTGAAATAGAACAGGATTTATTTACAGCAGGTCAAATGGAAGGATCATTTGAAGTTAAAGCAAAAATAGGCATTTTTGAGGCTTCTGTCCCAATTACTATTATTTCTCCTCCTACAATTACAGAGATTTGTGTTACTCCTTCTAGCATTACTTTAGAATTTAAGAAGCGTCAACAATTTACAGCACAAGTTTTAGATCAACGCAGAAATCCCATGCAGGAAACTGTATTATGGGAAGTAAGCGGAGGGGGGAAAATTGACCAAAATGGCAATTTTATAGCTGGAAGCAAGCCAGGTAAATTTGAAATCATAGCTTCAGTCAGTTCTATTCGGCGAGTTATCCCAATTACGATTATTGAACCTCCGAGGCTAACAGAACTAATTATTATATCTTCAATACCTCAATTAGAGTTTGGTCAGAGCTTTCACTTTCAAGTTAAGGGCTTAGATCAGTATGGTGATAACATACAAACTGGAAAAGTTACTTGGTCAGCAATTAGTGGAGGTGGAACGATTAACCAAAATGGCAATTTTATAGCTGGAAGCAAGCAAGGAAATTTTGAAATTATCGCTTCAGTCCGTTCTATTCATCGAGTTATCCCAATTACGATTATTGCCCCTCCGAAGCTAAAAGAACTAATTATTACATCCTCAATAGATCAATTAGAGTTTGGGCAGAATTTTCAGTTTGAAGTGAAAGGCTTAGATCAGTATGGTGACAACATACAAACTGGAAAAGTTACTTGGTCAGCAATTCGTGGAAACATTGACAATCAGGGCATATTTTATGCTGGAGAACGAGAAGACACTGTTATTATTAAGGCAAGTGTAGGGACAATTAACACTTGCACCGAAATTAAAGTTTACGAACCTTCTCGGTTAACATTCCTAGAGATTTTACCTTCATCTGTTATTTTAGAGCCAGGAGAAAGCCAAAGATTTAATGTGGTTGCTTTAAATCAACGACGAGAAGACATATCTGTCAGTGATATAGAATGGAATGCAACAGGTGGCTTAATTGATCGCACTGGAAATTTTTGTAGTGGAGAACAGCAAAAAGGTAATCGTCAAGTAACCGTCAAAGTAGGACATTTAAGCGCTAACGCAGAAGTTACTGTTATTCCTGTTCTGAGAGGACTAAAAATATCTCCTGAACAGGTAGAAATTAAACCAGAAGAAGCATTTACTTTTACTGTAACTGGATTCGATCAGGTCGGCGATCCTTTAAACATAACGAATGTTATATGGACAACTACTAATGGTGGCTCAATTACTGATAAAGGAACCTTTAAAGGCAATTATAATAAGCGCAAAGTTACTGTCACCGCAAAATCAGGAAAAGTTAGCACTATAGCTAAAGTTATTCTCCTGCCTGTTTTAAGACGTTTAGAACTTCAACCTGGTTTTGTTTATCTTAAATCAAGCGAACATCAAACATTTGTTGTTAAAGGTTTCGATCAATTCGGCTATCCAATCGCTCTGGGTGAGGTTTATTGGGAAACAACCGGAGGTCAAATTGCTCAAGATGGTACATTAACTTTTACTCAGAATGAGCAAGGTTATTTTCAAGTAACTGCAACCTCTCAATTAGCTCCCAAGTATACACAAGAGATAAGAAAACTATTTTTATATACTGGAATTTCTAGCAAAATAATATCTTACTTGATTTCTTATCAACCGCTGCTCCAAGAGATGTTTGCTTTAGATTCAGGTTCAACAGAGCCCGAAGAACATTTAGATGATTCAAGATTAGATTCAGTTTCAACAGATACCGATGAACACTTGGATGATTCAATAGTGGATGAGACACAATTAGAGATAAGTACACAGGCAACCCAAGAGACGGATACTATACTAGAAGCTGACGAACAACTAGATATAGAGGTTGCTAGACCAACAGATATTGATACAATTGTAGATACAAATGTATTAGATTTTGATACCGCTTTAGAAGGGTGGTTGTTTAAAAAGCTGCGAAAGCTAGTAGCTAGGATATTCTTCTCTATCAGTCGTTTCTGTTTGAGTGAAGCGAGTGCCAACTTACGTGCTTCTGCTGATGTCTTTGTTTTGGCTGTTGAATATAATCCCTATCAATATTTTAAATGTCTTAATATCCTCAATGGTCATTCGGGATTTGTTCGTTCTTTGGCCATTACACCAGATGGACAAAAACTCATTAGTGGTAGTTGGTACCATCCTATAAAAATCTGGGATTTACAGACAGGATACCTACTTAATACGCTAGAACCCCATACAAGCGATGTTGAATGTTTTGCTATTACTCCAGACGGGCAAACGCTTGTTAGTGCAGATTGGGATAACACCATTAAAATTTTGGATTTAAAGACCAACGAGTTACGACACTCTCTACCTTGTTCAAATCAAGTTTATTTCGTGGGAATTACACCCGATGGGCGAAAGTTAATTAGTGTAGAAGAATCCAACATTATTCAAATATGGGATTTAAACAACCAAGATTTTTTAAAAAATCTGGGAACTAATTCATTACACTCTCGGCACCTTTATGGGTGGAATCGTAACTCTATTGTTATTTCTCCCGACCAACAAAGAATAATTGTGGGAAGGGAAATTATCAAATCCTATGATTTAATAACCGGAAAATTGGTAACTATCATAGGAAGGAAGTTAGGATATATTTATGCTTTGGCTATTACACCAGATGGTAAAACACTCATTAGCAGCCATGACAAAAAAATAAAAATTTGGGATTTAACGGCGAAGAAATATCCAGATGTTCGGCTGACTTTAAAGAGTTCTGCTGAAGGAGTCTATGCTCTTACACTTACACCAGATGCTCAAAGAATTGTATCGGCGGGTCGTAGAAAAATAAATGACGATTATGAGTCGTTTATTGAGATATGGGACTTAAATACTGGAGAAAAACTTCACTCTATAAAAGAGTATTCTACAACCGAGAGTTACGTTTGTTGCCTTGCAATTACGCCAGATGGAAAACAAATTATCAGTGGTCATCGTGATGGAACTATTCGTATATGGGGAATACCAGAGTTGAGTCTGTAAAAATAGATCCTGAAAAGCACCTTTGTTACAATATACCGTCCGGGGATGAGTAGACCCGACACATACCCACAAACTATGCAAGCCATCCAAATTACCACATTCCAAGCTTTGTGGCGCAGCCTCGGCCTGATAATCAAAGCCGCACCAATAGAACTCCGCCATTTAATAATACTCAACATCATCGCCGGTGCTGCCCCCTCTGCCGTGCTATTTTTAGATAAATTAATCATTGATGAAGTATCTCGGTTGCTGTCGCAAACCCAAACAGCACAGCCCTTTGCTTTGATGCTTTCCCGGCCAATATTGCTGTGGAGTATTGCCGGAGTCTTAAGTCTTAGGTTAGTCGGCGATGCCCTAGACACAATGAGCTCTTTTGCAGCGACATCTTTGCGCGATCGCGTTCAAGGCTTTGTCGAAGGAAAAGTCCTGGAAAAAGTCGCAAATTTCGACGATATTGCCCTCTTTGAAAACCCGGAACTATTAAATATAGTAGAACTAGCAAAAACCGGAGTATTGAAGATACAGCAACTAGCTTTTACCATCAGCATGACCATCACGGGAATTTTTATATTTATTCCATCGATAGGCCTTGCTGCTGCGATAGCTTGGTGGGTGCCAGTGGTGATGTTGATTTCATCCTGTCCCTCAATTTACATCCAAAGAAAATATAGCAAAATTATCTGGAGAGTTCAAAGAAAGCAAGCTAAAATCAGCCGCGAGATGAACTTATCCGCTAGAGTCTTGACGGGCGAAGAATATGCTAAAGAATTGCGTTTGTTTGGGTTGCAAGAACTTTGGCTCAAACGCTGGCAGGGTCAGTTTTTGCAGTTTTTTAGCGAGATGCAGCAAATCCGAAAAAAAGGAGCAATTGTTTTACTTTTGTGGTCAGTGTTTAGTAGAATCGGAGTAGCTTTGCCATTTGTTTATGTGGTAATGGGAGCTTTGGGTGGTCGCTATACTTTGGGAGATTTGGCGCTTTATTCGGGTTTAATTGTTCAGGTGGAGCAAAGTTTGCAATTACTTATAGGCAATTATGCTAATTTGTACGATATTTCCTTGGGCGTTAGTCCGATTTTTCAACTTTTGGAACTCAAGCCAGAATTGCAGTCTCCGCTTGTGGATGTAGCATCTCGCCTCCCTAGTTTACCAGAAGACGGGCAAGATTCCCGCCCAACAAAAGATAAAATTGGGATCGAGATTAAGCATCTATCTTTCTGCTATCCCGGTAGCAATAAAAGCACGATCGCAGATATCAACTTAACCATTAATCCGGGTGAAATGCTAGTGCTTGTCGGTGAAAATGGCGCGGGTAAAACCACCCTTGGCAAACTCCTCGGCCGCCTGTACGACCCGACAAGCGGTACGATCGACTGGAACGGCAAAGATTTGCGATCGTACCCTCTAGCATACGTGCGATCGCGCATCGCCGTCGTCATGCAAGATTACGCCCGTTTCCCCTCCACAGTCCGCGAAAACGTCGGTTTCGGCGACTTGCTTTCCCTGTCGGATGACACCGCAATTAATGAAGCTATTTCCGAAGCAGGAATTAGCGCAAAAGTCAATAGTCTTGCCGCAGGTTTAGAGACACCGTTGGGGAAACAATTAGAAGACGGCATAGACTTATCGGGGGGACAGTGGCAAAGAATTGCGATCGCCCGCGCCTTAATGCGGCTTTCTACAGCAGAAGTGCTCATTTTTGACGAACCAACCGCCGCCCTAGACCCCAAGACAGAACACGAAATTTACAGCATCTTCCGCCAAATAGCCGCCGGCAAAACAACCATAGTCATCAGTCACAGATTGGGATTAGCAAAAATAGCCGATCGCATCGCCGTGATGGAAAACGGTAAAATAGCAGAAATAGGAACTCACGACGAATTGATAGCATCAAACGGAATTTACTGCTCAATGTTCACCCGTCAAGCTAGCAGCTATATTTAGAGTTAAACAAACAGTCCGCCAGGGGTTTTAACCCCTGTCGAGAAAGCGAAATTCGGTTGAAACCGACTGGGGAGATATTGCAATGCTTGTTCAAAAATGTGTCTTTCAGTCCTCTTTGAGAGGACTTTAGCTATGAGACGGGGGTTTTCAACCCCCGGCGGACTTGTGGGTTAGCGTGGGGAATTTGGCGCGGGTGATTGTGATAAATTATCGCGGATTTGCGATCTAATTTCTCTCGTTAGGTGGCGAGAAACCCAGTTTCGGCGACAATGTTCAGTTGAGTACGAGAAATATCGGAAGAAACCCGGTTCCTGGGATTAGCTGCGTGGCGAGAAACCGGGTTTCTGCGACAATTTTCGGCCTCGCACGAGAAATATCGGAAGAAACCCGGTTTCTGAGCGTGCGATCTTTTTGAGAAAATTGTCAGAAAGTGCGAGCTATAATAAAACCAACCTAGTTGGCGATAATATCAACGATGGAAACTATAACTCTCAACCTACCTGCAGCCGTCGCTTTAACCGACGAACAATTTTATCAATTGTCCATCGCTAATGAAGAGTGGCGATTAGAACAAACCCCCGAAGGAGAACTAATTATTATGCCTCCAACAGGCGGCGAAAGCGGCATCAGAAATTCCGATTTGACTACAGACCTAAATTTGTGGAATCGTCAGACTCGATTGGGAAAAGTCTTTGACTCTTCCACTGTCTTTCAACTACCCAACGGTGCGAAGCGTTCCCCTGATGCTGCTTGGGTACTCCTAGAACGTTGGGAAGCATTATCCGCAGAAGATAAGCGCAAATTTCCTCCCCTGTGCCCGGACTTTGTAATAGAATTGCGCTCGCAAAGTGATTCCCTAGAAACATTGCGCGCTAAAATGCGGTATTATCGAACTAACGGCTGTCGCTTAGGTTGGCTAATTGACCCCCAAACGCCTTTAGTAGAAATCTATCGCTTGTCTGAAGATGTAGCAGAAGTGATTAATTTCTCTTTTGACCAACCGCCTACACTTTCGGGTGAAGATGTACTTCCCGGATTTCTTCTAGATCTTACACCTATTCTCAATCCTTGAATCTCGATCCATTTTCTTTAGTTGGCTGCCGAAAAACCGGGTTTCTGCGACAATTTTTGGTTGAGTACGAGAGATATAGGAAGAAACCCGGTTTTTGGGATTCACTGCGTGGCGAGAAACCGGATTTCGGCGACAATTTTTGGTTGAGTACGAGAGATATAGGAAGAAACCCGGTTTTTGGGATTCTTGTGCCTCCAAAAAGTCGATCGCAAATTATCTCCCCGTCAGCGTATCCGCATAAGGATCGGGCAAAGCTTGCTGCACCTCCAAAAGCGGCAAAGGATCTCCAGTCAACGGTTGACTAATCAAATTTTTTTTTAGCCCATCCCCCTTGCGATCGCGCTCTTGCAAAAGCGATAATTCCTCTTGATAAACCGCAAGAATCCGCGCCAAACTCGCCGCCAAATCATCCCAATTCTCATCTCCTCCCAACTTCTCAGAAATTCCCTCAAATAACTCTCCTGCTTGCCTTTTTTGAACATAAGCTTTCAAAAGCTTTCCCGACTTTTGCAAAACGGCCTGATAAATATCCCCATCAGACCACCACAGCCCCTGTTGACTCAGCAGCCAAGTCAAAATATACTCGCGAGCGTGTTGCTCTTTCACCCAAGCCGCGAGATACTGCAAATCTTCCATAGTTACAACAGTCTCCTCAATTTTCCTCAAAATGTCCGCTGGTTTGTATCTACCGTTACTGCGATCGACATAATACCTGCCTTATCATCACCTGCCCGCGTCATTAATATCCCTTAAATCTTAAAAAAACCCTACTGATTTACCAAACAGCAATTCTGAGAATATAAAAATAAACCTAAACCTCCTAGGTCTATTGTCCAATACTTTTAGTCCACCGGAAAGCGGTACACCCCGCCTCGCTTTCCTCTCTCGCAAACCTATCATCAAGCGGGAAAAACCAGCGGGTTATTAGCATGACAAAGCAAAATTTTGGTTTAATCGGTCTAGCAGTGATGGGCGAGAACCTCGCCCTCAACGTCGAAAGCAGAGGCTTCTCCGTGGCTGTGTACAACCGCACAGCAGCCAAAACCGACGACTTCATGGCCCTGCGCGCCCCCGGCAAGAACATTGTAGGCACCAAGACTCTGACAGAATTCGTCGATGCCTTAGAAACCCCGCGCCGAATCTTAGTCATGGTGCAAGCTGGGAAACCCGTAGATGCAGTCATCGACCAGCTCAAACCCATGCTGTCACCGGGCGACATGATTATTGACGGCGGCAACTCGCTATACGACGACACCGAACGCCGCACCAAAGATTTAGAATCGATCGGACTGGGATTTGTCGGCATGGGCATCAGCGGCGGCGAAGAAGGCGCGCTGAATGGTGCTAGCTTGATGCCCGGTGGCACCCGCACTGCTTACGGCCTACTAGAGCCAATTCTCACCAAAATTGCGGCTCAAGTAGATGACGGCCCCTGCGTCACATTCATCGGCCCCGGTGGCGCCGGTCACTACGTGAAGATGGTTCACAACGGCATTGAGTACGGGGATATGCAGCTCATTGCTGAAGCCTACGATTTGCTCAAAAACGTTGGTGGATTGAACGGCAAGCAGTTGCAGGAAGTTTTTGCCGAATGGAATACCACTGACGAACTCAACTCGTTTTTGATTGAAATTACGGCCAACATTTTCAAGTACATCGACCCGGAAACTAAGCAACCCTTAGTTGAGGTAATTATGGACGCAGCCGGTCAGAAAGGCACCGGCCGCTGGACTGTTATGAGTGCTTTGGAATTGGGCGTGAGCATTCCCACAATTATTGCTGCTGTGAATGCGAGAATCATGTCTTCTTACAAAGACGAGCGCGTTAAAGCTTCCCAAGCACTGACGGGGCCTAGCGGCAAGTACGAAGGCGATACTAAAGAGTTTGTGAACAAAGTCCGGGATGCGCTTTACTGCTCGAAGATTTGCTCCTACGCGCAAGGTATGGCACTTTTGAGCGCCGCCTCGAAGTCGTACAACTATGACTTGAGTTTGAGCGAAATCTCCCGAATTTGGAAGGGTGGCTGTATCATTCGGGCTGGATTTTTGGACAAGATTAAAAAAGCTTTCAAGGACGATCCCGCGTTACCGAATTTGCTGTTAGCGCCGGAGTTCAAACAGAGCATTCTCGATCGCCAATCGGCTTGGCGGGACGTTTTAGCTACTGCTTGCCAACTGGGGATTGCAGTGCCAGCATTTAGCGCCTCGCTGGACTATTTCGACAGCTACCGGCGCGAAAGATTGCCGCAAAACCTCACGCAAGCTCAGCGTGATTATTTTGGGGCTCACACCTACGAACGCACCGACAAACCGCGCGGCGAATTCTTCCACTCTGAGTGGACGCACGCTGCTGAAGAGTCGCTGCAAACCGGTACTACCGACTAATTAATTTTTGTAGGGTGCGTTTCGGCGCACCTTACTAATTTTGGATTTTGAACCGCTTCATCCGTGGGATCGCCTCTAAAATCTAAAATCTAAAATTTAAAATCTCAAATTTATTGACGTTTGTTTTTGAGATAGGTTTTAATATATTCGTCGTTAAAGAGCGATCGGGCTATGGTCAGTGCTTATTGTCTTTCTTCGTCTGTCATGTAATCATCGTCTTTTAAACCTGATGCCGGCTGTCGAGGATCGCCGCCTGGTTCGAGGAATCGCTGACGTGCGATCGCCATTAATTCTCCCAATCTGCGGTCTGGCTCTCGAATGATATCATGCGGTTTCGTCATAGTCTTCTACCTCGTCTAGTCGAGCGGGTGTAGTTTAGCCTGTTGGCTATTGCATCACCCATTGCTGACAGCATTTTCAGTTATCATTGATTTTTTCCTTGCACCTATTATCAATTCTCAGAAATTCATGGTTTTCTTAGATAATCAGTAATTAAAATCACAATGTGCTTGTGAGATGGGTAGATAACTATATTGAGTAAATCTGGTACGCTAGTAAATACTTCTTTAAACTAAATATAATCTTATGTTAGATTTTATATTAGTAGCCGCTATCGTTTTCGCTGCGGTAAATATGATTTGGGAATGGGTAGATACATGGAAAGAAGAAGAGCCAAGAAAATGTTTATCAGACAGTGGCATTCTGGAAGTGGATGAAATGACTGGCAAAGAGTTTGAAAACTTTCTAGCTTTCCATTTTATCAACTGTGGTTATATTGTTAATTTAACTAAAGACAGTCAAGATTATGGAGCCGATATAATTTTGTACAAAGATGGGTCAAAAACGGTGGTTCAAGCAAAAAGAACCAAAAGACCAGTTGGTATTAAAGCCGTTCAAGAAGTAGCAGGAGCGGTCAGATATTACAAAGGAAATAAAGCCATAGTAATCACCAACAACAGATTTACAAAAAATGCTTACAACCTTGCTGATTCTAACCAAGTAGAGTTATGGGATAGAAAAAGACTCATGGAATTCATCCTGATAGCTAAGAATTGTAGTAAATAACTGATCTGTCAAAGTAAGTTATATATAAAAGATGCACTGCTTTCCCGGTATCTTTAATCTCACTGATGAATCATGCTGCAAATTTCTAATACTGTGTTCCTGGACGATCGCGAAATCGAGATTAGTGCGATTCGCTCTCAAGGCGCGGGGGGACAAAATGTAAATAAGGTGGCGAGTGCGATTCACTTGCGCTTTGATATCCCAGCTTCTTCATTGCCCGATCGCTACAAGCAGCGTTTGTTGCAAATCAACGACCAGCGCATCACTTCCGAAGGTGTGATTGTCATCAAAGCCCAGGAACACCGCAGCCAGGAACAAAACCGGGAGGAGGCTTTGAGACGGCTGCAAGAACTGATTAAAAGTGCGATCGTCATACCGAAAAGGCGCAAACCCAGCAAAGCAACTCGTAGTTCCCAGCGCAAGCGTCTCGACAGCAAAACCAAGCGAGGGCAGATTAAAGCTCTGAGAGCGAAAATTACGGATTGAGGGATGAAAAGTCGATCGGGCTTTTGAGTTTTTAGTTGTCAGTCGGGATTTGGTGGGCCTAAGTCGTTTGGTAAATCGTTAAGCGTTTTTCCCAAAGCTTTGCAAAGGGCTTTCATTTGAGCAATGGTCAGTTCTGGTTGGTCTAGTCCTCGCTCCCAGTTACTGATTGCTTGTTGGCTTAGGGTTTTTGCGCCCGTTTTGTCGGGAATTTGTTTTGCTAAAGCTGCTTGCGATAAACCCACAGCCTCCCGCAAGATTTGCAGTGCTGGTATATCTTTGGACTCTTGAGTTTGTTTCTTTCGGGGCATATCACGGGAAATTTACAAGCAAACTTGTTGACAACCCGGAGGTTTACAAGTATCCTTGTTAAAGATAGAGACAACACAAAGGCGACTGCTTTAGCCTGACGGTGGAAACGCTTTGGTTTAGCAAGCTGCCCTATTTGTAGTTTCTACCCATTATGCCTGCATACCCAAGCGTATTTTCCGGGCTTGGGTGCATGACTCAAGCCTTTTTTTCTCAATACCGAAAAGGTGGTGCCATGTAAAAGGTCGATCGACCTCACAGGAGTGCCCAGCTCAAAATTGTATCAAATGTCAACACCATGATTTAGCTGTGCTTGTTAGTTGTCGTTCGGCGAGGGCGATCGACTTGGTAAGTCATCGGGAATTTTGGTTACGTCTAATCCTAAAACCTCAAACATAGTTTTTAGAGAAACCTGGTACAGGTTAGCCAGTGCAGCTAGGTTTTCAACAGTTGGCATGGACTTTCCTGATTCCCAGTCAGCTTGCATCCGCTCAGAAACGCCGATATGTTGTTTGACTTGAGGGCGGGTTAGGCCAGCTTGTTCTCTGAGAAGCCTTAATGGAGACTTTTCCTTTTCTTCTGAATTTTCTGCGACACTACATGAAGCTTGTTTCACTATTCCTCGCTTCTTGACCTCCCCAGAAAGATGAAGTACACTTAATGCTGGTAGGTCATCGGGAATGTTGGCTACGTCTAATCCCATACATCTAGCAAGTGTTTTTAGAGGTACGCCTAGCTCGCGCGCCAGAGCAATGACGCGATCGAAGCGAGGAATGGATTCTCCTCGTTCCCAATCGCCAATAATGCGAATTCCTACCCCCATTCGACGACTAAGTTCAGGTTGGGTCAAATTTGCACTTTCTCTAAGGTTTTTCAAGGTTATGGTTTCTCGATCTTTAGCTTCCATCAATTGTAGCAGTTAGTTGCTAGCAAAATAGTGCTTGACAAAAATGGAATCTGGCACTATTCTGCTAGTAGATAGGCAAAACAAAGGCAACCGGGCGAGCCTCCAAGGTCAAAATGCAGGTTTGAAGAACTGCCTTATTTGTAGCGTCTATCAATTGTGCTTGCATACCCAAGCGTATTTTCCGGGGTTGGGCGCATACCTCAAGCCCCTTTTTTCTCAACGCCGAGGAGGTGATGCCATTTAAAAGGTCGATCGACCCCACAAGAGTGCCCAACTCAAGATTGTATCAAAGATCCAGACCAAAACTTCTACTTTGCGATCGCACAACTTCCGTGGTATCGTGCCCTTTCTCGAACCATTCCAGATCATGTCCACATCAATTGACAACTTCTACCTAGGCGATGTCGCCTCCAACTTTCACTTTGCAGGCCCGCTGCTAGACTTTGAAGAAGAAATCCAGAATCAATCTCCCTTTCACGATTTAGACTACCTAACAGGCGAAATTAAAAGGGGATTCCTAGACTACGTGCGTCAAGGAATCATGCTGGACGCGATCCGAAAACTGCGATTGTACAAAGGCAAGTTCAAAACTTTTAAAACTTACTGCGAACAAGCATTAGGTCGGCAGTATTTTTACTGCACGCAAATTATCAAAGCTGCGAGTATTTGCCTGCGCTTAATTAAAGCCGGATTTGAGATTTTGCCTAGCTGCGTTGCTCAAGTTGTCCCTTTGTTCAAACACGCAATTACCGACCAATACGGCGACTGTCGTTTACAGGAAAAGTGGCAAGAAGTTGTCGATGTCATACCAAAAGAAAGGATTACCGCAGTAACGATTGCCGAAACAGTTGACAACAATCCCAACCTCCGGCTCAAACAAATTCGCATTAAAACCGACACCTACGCCCTTTTAACGAAAAAAGCAGCCGCAGCCGGACTGTCAATTTCGGAATTTTTGGCCAGGTTGGTTGGCGAATACAATCCCCGAAATTTAGAGCAGCCAGCGGAACATACTCCCGAACAAGAGGAGATTTTAGACCAATTAGACGCGGAGTTTAAGAAGCCCGTAGCCGAAAAGAGTCCTACTGCGCCTAAAGACAAAGTTAAGTCTAAAGGTTTTGGAGTCAAAGTTGAGCCTAAAGGTGGTAAAAGGGAAGTAAAGGCGAAAAGTTCGGAAGGGGAAGTAAAGGCGAAAAGTTCGGAAGGCGAAATTAAGTTGAAAAATCGGCAAACTGAAATCAAAGCCGAGAAACTGTCGAATTCATTTAAAGAGAAAAATCATGAAGTCATCTGCCCAAAATCCAATCATGCGTCAACTGAAATTAATGGAGGTTCAACTGAACGAAATTCAGTGCCACCTTATTAAAGCCACTGTGTTGAATTGGTGGCAAATAGTTTTGCCTGACGGTCAGAAAATTGCGATCGAGTACGCGGGCGGCGGACACTGGATTTTTCGGGCTAACGGGCTTGAGAAATCTCATCCAGAAGTGCGGCTAGCGGTGTTAAGGGCGATCGCCCAAGGCTGTCGCAGGTAAGTTACGGTTAAGGGCACGGCGCGGTGCCGTGTCCCTACTGGGCGAGGGGATTTGAGATGATTTGGGGATGCAGGGGGCGATCGACATTGGTTAAAATTGCGATCGGAATTTCCCAACGGTGGGGCAAAGTTAAAATTTCCCGCGTTGTGGGCCCAGGGCTGGTGTCAACGATATATTATGGGGTTTGGGGAGCAATGCCTTAGCGCAAAGCCTATTCATACATCTAAGCCAAGCAGCATTAGGCTACCCCTCAATTCGTGACATTTTCTTCCCAGACTCTACTCAAAAGACATCTCCAATAATCAATTTGAAATCCTTGTACCGAGGTAGCTGAATCTTAATTTCCACTCTGTCTAATACTCTGCCTTATATTAATACTCTGCCTTATATTAATACTCTGCCTTATATTAAATCCGCGCTTCATCGTCGGGCGTAAAATCGAGTCAATAATCAACACTCAACCATCATATCAAATCTGTTAGCATCGGAATTATTCCTATCTCTATTCTCGACCTCTGCGTAAATGGGCGTCAATCTCTTGTCCGGGGCGGTGAATAAATTATCTTTTTTTGACCGCAGATACAGGCAGATAAACACAGATTAACGCAGATGAATTATATCAATCACGGATGGTGCAACCGGAATTGATCTTACTCGATTTGAGGAAGCAATAGCTCAATTGTCTCCACTAACGTTTCAGGCTCGACAGGCTTGGGAAGATGCCTTTGAAATCCCGCTGCTAGTGCTTGCTGTTGATTTGTCTCGCCTGCATACGCTGTCAGGGCGATCGCGGGAATCTCTCCTCCCTCCTGTGTGGATAGTTGTCTGACTTGACGGATCAACATATAGCCATCCATTTGTGGCATTCCAATATCAGCAATCAAAACATCTGGCTTAATTTTAGTGAGTTGTTGTAGCGCATCTGTTGCTGAAGATACAGAGAACACGGTGGCTCCCGCTTGCTCCAAGATACATTGAACTAATTCTAAATTGTCTATTTCGTCATCGACGGTCAGGATACATAATCTAGCCAAGGGTGAAGTGCGAGCATTGACTGATAGATTGTCCTTGCGATCGCTGTTTGCATCATTGCTCCTGGCTAGTAAGGGAAGTGTGACCGTAAATCTTGCTCCCTGTCCTTCCCCAAAACTTTCGGCTTTGACAGTTCCACCATGTAGCTCAACGACGTGATGCACGATCGCTAATCCCAGCCCTAACCCACCAAATGTTCTCGTAATACTGCTATCGGCTTGTCGAAATGTGTCAAAGACATAGGGAATAAATTCTCGCTTAATCCCTTTCCCTGTATCCCTGACTTGAATTTGAGCATAGGAATCAATCGTTTTTAGCTCAACTTCAACTCGACCTCCAGTTGGAGTGAACTTAATGGCATTGGTGAGCAAATTCCAGACAACCTGTTGCAATCGGGTAGCATCTCCTAACACATCGCCCACATTGGGTTCTACCTGAGTTTCAATTTGAATGTTTTTCGCTTCGGCCGCTAAACTAACTGTTTCGATCGCAGCTTTCAGAGTTGTTTTCAAATTAATAGGAGTAGAGTCCAAACTCAGCTTGCCTTGCAGAATGCGAGAAATATCCAGCAAATCCTCAATCAGTTGAACTTGCAACTTGGTATTGCGTTCAATTGTTTCGAGAGCTACCGCCGTCTTGCTGGAATCTAGGTTTCCCCTTCGCAGCAGCCGAGTCCAACCCAGAATCGGATTCAACGGAGTTCGCAATTCGTGGGACAAGACAGCTAAGAACTCATCTTTAATTCGGTTAGCTGCTTCGGATTGTGCCCGTGCTTGCGATTCTGACTCGTAGAGCCGTGCTCGGTCGATCGACTGCGCCGACTGCTGTGCCAGTGCCAAAACGAAAGCCCGATCGCTCTCGGAAAGCTGGGGAACGGTTGAAAAACTCAGCGACAGTCCACCCACGGCTTGTCCTTCAATCAACAAGGGTACCGAAATCCAGGCTTTTGAACCAACCTTGGCATAAGCTTGGGCTAAATCAGGATAACGGGCAATTCGGTTTTCGATAGTTTCTAGCCAAGCAGGTTGCCCAGTTCGCACGGCTTCTGCCAGAGGATAGGGTGCATGAATCGAAAAACTGCGCGGAAATTCTCCTACGTGCTCGTACCCGATCGCTTGAATAATCTCCAGTTCGCTTGCATCCTGGTTTAATACCGCAACCAAACCACAACTTGCTCCCAGTGCAGACATTCCCTGTTCAATAATGACCTGAGCCACTTGAGCCGAGGTTAGCGATTCAGACAAAGCCGTCATCACCGCCAGCAGTCGAGCCGTCCGGTTAGCAGCGAGTTCGGCGGCTAATTTCGCTTGTTGTGTTTCATTATAAAGACGAGCATTATCAATGGCGATCGCTGCTCGCTGAGCCAAATCTTCAGCCAGGGCAATGTCTTCCAGGCGATAGCGGCGATCGGATTCAGTAAACACAAAGGTAATGCTACCCAACACGCGCCCGCGTGCCTGTAGCGGTGCAATGATGCAGGACTTTAACCCAACTCCACGTATGATTTCCAGGTATTCAGCATTTGACACTGCAGCAACTAACTGTTCATCTGTAATCTCAATCCCAATTTCAATCTGTCCTGTTTGTATGACTTTAGCAATGCCATACCCATCATCGAGATGTCTGGGAAAGCGTTGAGCCAACTCCCAGCCAAACTTCACTTTTTCGGGATCGCAATGAGCAACTGCAACCCGATCGATTGTGCGATCGTCATTCACTAGATCTACACTGCACCAATCTGCAAAATAAGGAACGGCCAGCTTTGCAACGCTTTGGAGAGTTTGTTCGTACTCTAGCGAAGAGGAAAGGACAGCACTCACTTGGGCTAAAAATGCTGATTGTTGTTGAGAATTCTCTGCTACAGCACGGGCTGCCTGTTCTTGAACAAGCTGTACTCGTTCGTCTTCGGTTTGCTTGCGTTCAGTAATGTCGCTGAAAGCAGCAATAATATTGATAATTTGTCCCTCTGCGTCAAACAAAGGGGAAGCATTGATCGAGAGAATCGTGCGAGTTCCATCGGCATGGCTAATGGCCTGTTCAATACCATAAACAGGCTCACCTGTTTGCATCACCCGCGCAAACGGCAGTTCCTCTTCTGGGAAAGGATGACCCTCCACGGTTGTAATGAACCAGGATGGAGCGTTATAGCCTCGCTCCACAATGTCGCTGGGAATCAATCTTAAAATCCTCTCTGCTGCCTTATTTGCTGCAATAATCTCCCCGGTAGAATCTAGAATGGTGATGCCATCAGGAATAGTTTGGAAGATGCTCGATAATTGCGCTTCACCCTCACGCAGAGCAGTTTCTACCTGCTTGGGTTTTGTAATGTCGTGCATCACGACAACTGCACCCTGTTTTTCGCCGTTGGCGGCAATAATTGCCTGTCCAGTTGCTAACAGCATTCGCGCAGTTCCCTGCTGCGGAACAATCATCATTTCCAGATCGCGAACGTTGTGTCCTTGCAATGCCTGAAACAGGGGAATATCCTCTGTATTCATGGGTGTTTTGCCGTCGGGCAAATACAAGTTATAATACTGCGCCCATTGAGTCGGTGGAACTGGCTGCTGAGGTAATCCATGAAAATCTTTAGCGGCTTGGTTAAATACCGTCAATATGCCATCGGCATCGCAAGCGACAATGCCAGCTTGAACGTTGTTTAAAATTGCCTTCAAAAAGTCCTGTTCTTTCTGAAGAGTGGCTTTCACCTCCTGGCACTTGGCTATTTCGGCTTTCAATTGTCGATCGAGTATAGATGTTTCAGTCGTGTCTTGAAAGTAAATAAGTAAGCCATCTTCACTCTTGATGAGGCGAATTCTCAACCACTTGTTGAGTGAGGGGTAGTGTTCTTCAAACTCGATCGCCGTTGGCGTTGCGATCGCTTGATGACAATACTTATATAGCTCCGAGGTAAGATCGATCGAAAATATAGTCCATATATTTTTGCCGATTAGGTGTTGCCGCTTCCTGTTTAAAAGCTGCTCTGCTTTATGGTTGGCATAGGTGCAGTGCCACTCTGAATTAATAGAAATAAAAGCCTCAGCCATGCGATCGACTATCACCGCAAATCGTCGTGCTTCGAGTGCTTGGCAGTCCGTACATAGCTCTTGAGGAAAATTTACAGTAAGCTCTTCTCGATCGTTCAAGGAGTGTGTACCTTCTACATTCATTGCGGTTAGTCCTGCCTATTTACCTATTATGCCAGTTATTGTTAGGGAATCAAGATATAATCTGCCCAAAACCTAAGTCATTCAGTGTTTAAGCACACGGGCGATCGCCAATCATGGGACAGCACCGCTAAAAATTCGTCTTGAATCCGGTTAGTGGCTTCTGCTTGGAACCGTGCAAGGCGATCGCATTCTCACAGTGGTTCTCTTTCTTGTTCTGTTTGCTTGCGCTTTGTTCGCGGATGGGGATGGTGCCGACGAGAATCGGGCTAGCCTTTCTTTAACACCTAACTCATGCAAACTACGCAACTCCTCAGCAACAGCCCCGACAAAACGTGGCGACTGTACTAAATCTCTAGCCTAGACATATTCTGTCATTCCTAATTGATAATGCCAAATCTACCAGTTTGGTTGTAGAAACAACAAAACCCGCTTTGTCGGCGTCTTGTAGGTATGGACACAGAAATGGTGAATTTTGATACAAAACTTTACATATCTCGATATAGTAAGACTAACCAGGTAAAATTTTTAACAAAATATGAGTTACTCAAATCAATGAACACAACTAATTTTCTGACACATACAAGAAGAGAAGATAGCGAATATTATCTAATAGTTTATTACCCCACTGCGCCGAAATAGATATCAGTTGTAAAATTAGATAAGCAATTAAACTAGCATAAAGTTGTATGGTAATACCATTCACACTTTGGCTAATCAATCTCTCAATTTTTAGGTGCATCTTTAAAATTTTCCAGAACAATTATACTCCCCATTTTAAGCAATATACAGCGGTTCTCAAGCGTGGTGAAGTATGCCCACTCCAGCCCACGGAGGCCTAGAGTACCTCAGCTTTCCCTCGAAACGCTATATATCGCTTTTCTCTGTCACTATTATCTTTAACAATTCTTGCTCTTTACCTTTAAGCTTCGAGCGGCGAGCTCCTCAAGAGAGTTCTGGCAGCTATCTCCCCCGTCTCTCGATACCGACGCAAAAAGCACGTATCAACGATAAACTCACTTTAAATCGTTTTGCTAACTATCTTTGTGTGCCTTCTTTGTTTTGCCGCGCACTTAGTATCTTCTGTTGTAAGTCAAGAGAATATGCTGCTATCTCTAAATAATCTCCTTTTTTTACATCTTTAATGTTTATCATCTTTGTAGCGGGTTCGATCTCAAATTGCTGTAAGAGCGGGATGATGCGAGATCCCTCATACAACGAGCGATGGCTATGGGAAAGCAGCGAATGCCTGCAGGAGTACGTCCTTAAGCTGTTGCACATTTAAACTGTGATACAAGCATTGCCCTTATTTTTGATTTTGCGATTCCATTTAATTATTAATTGCCCTTCATTTAAGAGGCGGTGCAATAAATACTCTAGCTCTTCAATAGATGTAAAAAGTCGATTGGCAATATATTCTTTTGCCGAATGCCATACTAATTCAATTAAGTTATAGTCTGGGCTGTATTCGGGGAGGAATTCTAAATGAAGATTAGGCATTTCTGTTTCAATTATTTGCAGGTACTCTTCTTTCTTATGAAAACTAGCATTATCCAGAACAATCACTATTTTCGCTCCTTTTTTAGCAAATTCTGAGGCTTGATGACCTGCTGATACCCATTCATTAATTAGCTCTTCATAAAATAGTTTTAGCACTTGATAAAAATTATATGAATTGCCTTTTTTGAGGAATTCTACCCACCTTTTTTTATCCGAATTCCTCACTCCTCCCATTACATTAACTCTGCCTTTTCTTCGGTCTCCTCTGACCTTTTTTCGGCTTCCTTTTTTACACCAGTTCTTTCTTCGGGTGACTCTTAAACTAAATCCACTCTCGTCCCAAAACCATACCTGTAATCGTTCTGGGGATTCTTTTTCTGTTTTTAAATATTCGGCTATCTTTATTTTAAACGCTGTTCTTTTTTCGGGATTTCTCTTTGATTCCAAACTATACTTTGCCCAGATGTAAACATACTTTTTTTGCTTTAATATCCTCCGAACTTGTCCTCCACTTAATTTTATCCCTGTGGATTCCTCTAAGTATGTTGCTAATCTCTGCGCTGTCCATCGTCCAAAATCATATCCTAGTTCTTGAGGGTCTTTCTCTATAGTTTCTAATAATATCTCTATATATTGATCGGTGGCTTTTTTGTGATTTCCCTTCATCCTTTCATCTATTAGACTTTCTAGATTGTCGGGGTCTCCCTTCATACACCAATAAGATACTTTATTTATTGAACAACCCAAAAATTCAGCGATTTTAGATTGTGTTTTTCCGTCATTTAGCAATAATAAAATCAGAATCCTTTCTCTAATATTGGCTTTTTCTTCCTCTTTTAAGGCTTTCTGTAGTTGATCTATTTGTTTGGAATTGAGATGGTTTTTGGCTGGCATTTTTGTAGATATTGACTAAACTTAATTTTTATTATACCCTATTTAAAGGTACAACAGCTTACCCTAACTACACATCACCCGCACCGTACTTTTGGTACGGTTAACACCGCCGATCCTTCCCCCGACGCTTACGCCGTGCTCTTTTCGCTCGGCTGGCTCATCATAGGGTTGACACAGCATTTTCGGTTTCTAGGAATAGTTTGTACGGTTTTCTTCCCTGCCAATTACTGCTGATTCTTTCACGTGCATTATGGCAAATACGACCAACAGAGTGGGGTTTTCCTGACTGTTCCTCCCAGTTATAAAGCGGCATCATAATAAATGTAAGCAACGAGCTTCAACCCAAACTTTCGTTCTAAAGTCTTACCAATCTTTGAGGTGACAGATTATGTTGATGCGCTATTGGCAACCCTTCACAGAAATTGAAACGCTCCGCCAGCAACTCGATAAAGTTTTTGACCAACGGGCAGCAACGAGAGATAACTCAGAAGCAGCTTGGATGCCAGCTTTGGAATTGGTTGATGCTGGGGACAACTTCGTATTAAAAGCGCAACTGCCTGGAATTGACCCCAAAGACATTGACGTTCAAGTCACTCGCGAAGCAATTTCTATCTCTGGCGAACGCCGCTGCGAAAACACAGACGAAAAATCTGGCTACGTCCGCTCTGAATTCCGCTACGGCAAATTCCACCGGGTGCTTTCCTTGCCGGCACACATTCAAAACGACTCCGTGCAAGCTGAATGCAAACATGGCATTCTAACGCTAACACTGCCCAAAGTGACTGAAGCTCGCAATAAAGTCGTCAAGATTAATTTGGCCGAAATTGCTGGAGCTTCAACGAATCCGGCCCTGGAACAGGCTAACCAATAACGATCGGCTGTGCTTAATGGAGTGAGGCAAATTTCTCCAAATTGAGCCTGATTGGATTTACTTAACAACAACGGAACTGGAAAAGTTGATACCGGGAGCTACCATTGCTCTCGGTATTCTTTATTTGGGAAAGCCGAGCGAAAAACCACCTACAACTGTCCTGAATCCGCAGTGAATTTAGTAATGCTTACAAGGCAGGCTTCCAGTAAATGCAGTCGATGTGCACTTCGCCAGCAGAATACCCAATCTAGCGTCCCGGCATTGAAATCCCTCAGTCTTCCGTTCCACCCACTTCTGTGGCAAGTAAAAACGCTGGGATGTCTATTGCGATGGTTGAGACTGGAGGCGCTCTCGGTGATGAAAGAGACCGTCACACCTATGAAAAGGTAGGCTTTGAGCTATTCCCAGTCGCCAGATACTTCAAGAAGCTCGGTAGTGCAGATGTTAAGTCTCAAGGTTTACTTTGTTCGATAGCTAGTCAATCGCGATCGCCCAATCGAGTCATGTTTGGTTTCACTCTACCCTGATTTACAAGTAAGGACGTGACAAGCTCAACCCAACTTACAGCGGCGAGGGGCGATCGCACTCGTTCCTGCTCTGCGAAGGCTCCGCCTCAAGCAAGCGGTAAAGCTGCATCGGAGCGGTAGATTGCGACATTAGGTTAATGTTGGATAAGACCGATATAGAGGATATTATCAGCAAAAGTGACGAATAACACCCAAGACTTCCAGGATTAACTATCAGAAGCGATGGATAACACCCAAGAACCCGGACTTAACCTGCTTTCGTTTCTGTTTAATTCCTTAAAACTCGGATGTTGTCCAACAGATCTGATGGATAATCCACCCCCCGGTAAGGGTATTATCCAGCATATCTGCGGTTGAATACACAGTTATATTTTTTTGGCATCAAATGTGCCAGCAGCAACAATTGGAGAAAACAGATGTGGGATGAAAGATACAGCGCCCAAGAGTACGTATATGGCACAAACCCGAACGAGTTTTTGGCAGCAAACTTCAGCAGTATTCCAAAAGGTAAAGTTCTGAGCTTGGCCGAAGGAGAAGGGCGGAATGCCGTTTTCCTTGCTAAACAGGGTTACTCTGTAACCGCTGTAGATGCCTCTATAGTTGGTTTGAATAAGGCCAGAAAGTTAGCCGAGGAGAACGGGGTGGTTGTTGAGTTTATTCATGCTAATCTAGCAGATTATGATTTAGGCGAGAATCAATGGGACGGAATTGTATCTATATTTTGTCCGTTGCCCTCTTCAACAAGAAAACAACTTCATAAAAAAGTTGAAGCAGGCTTAAAGCCAAACGGTGTGTTTCTGCTTGAGGCTTATACACCCGATCAGTTGAAGCATGGTACTGGCGGCGGCAATTCAGTAGATTCGATGCAATCTAAAGAATCTTTAAGCCTTGAGTTAGCTGGCTTAAAGTTTATGCATCTAATTGAGCTTGAGCGTGATGTAGTAGAAGGTATTTATCACACTGGCATTGGCGCAGTAGTTCAGGCGATAGCATCAAAAGAAATATAACATTCTGGTGCAGCGGATTGCCTGAAGCCGATACGGTGAGATGCTCCAGAGCTCAACAACCGCTGACCAGAACTGTTAGCTATCTTTGCCCGAAGGTGTTGCACTCTCTGTCTACAGCCATTTGATGTTGTCCGATGAAGGCTAATCATTGGAGGTTTTAATTGGAACTTCTTCTAGAGATTGCAGGTACGACTAATGCTTGGAGAGTGAAGTGTGACTGCGAGATTCGCAGTTTGCAATCTAATGCAAGCGATCGCATTCTATCCTTCAGCTTGCTCCTGTAGAGAGAGGAAAGTTTTAGAACTGCCTGCTAAAACACGATCGGGTCATGCGCGAGGTTGAAGCATTTGAATTTTTTCAGTTTGCAGATACAAAAGTCAAATGCCGCAGTTCGGCACAACTTCATAAAACAGCGGATGGTTGTGTGTCGTGTGTCTTGTGCCTAACCCAGAGCGGTGTAGTATAAGCTGTTCTACATTTAAATTGTCTGTTAAAAACAATTCCCGGTCTTGTGGGGTGGGCCTATGAACCCGCCCTGAATCTACAATTTAAATGCGCGACAGCTTATACTGTCTTATTTCAAGACAAAGCTTCCGAAGATTTGTCTGTGAATTCTGCTAACTTGCTTCTGAGCAATCATCTCCCTCAACCCACACTTTAAAGATTACGAGCAAACAGAAAAACAAACCTTGGGATGAAAAATGGGAAATAGTTAAACCGATTGGTGGCGGCGGACAAGGGGATACTTTTCTTGTCAAACCTAAAAATTATACGAATTTGTCTCAGACTTTTGTATTAAAAAAACTCAAAAATCACAATAGTTCGGACAGTTTTTATATGGCCCAATGGCTTAGGCTCGCTTGACTTCGCAGCCCCTGCGGATCGTTAAATCAATCAAGGAGAAAAACTCTGTGGTCAAAGTCATCACGATCAACATACTGTGTGAAAGGGAATCGTGGACGCAGCGACGGGAACTTTTGGTAGAGGGTTTGGCAGCACAACAGGCAGATTTAATCGGTCTGCAAGAGGTTATGCTTCCAGAAGACAACAGCGCTTGGTTGGCACAGCAACTGAATATGCCTTACGTGCAGCTAGTACCCTACAAAGGCCCAGACAATTACGGCGCGGCAATTCTCAGCCGTTATCCATTCATCCAACAAGAAACCCTTGACTTGGGAAGTCAGGGACGGGTAGCACAATACGTGCAAGTTGAAGTGGACGGTCAGCAACTTGTATTTTGTAATGGGCATTATTACTGGTATCCAGGTCCCCATCCCGAACGGGTCAAACAGGTGCAGTTGCTTAAAGACTGGCTAGGTAAATTACCGCCCGCTCTGCCAATCGTAGCTTTAGGGGATTTTAACGGGATGCCGCAGACACCAGCGATCGCACTGA
Organism: Oscillatoria nigro-viridis PCC 7112; assembly: GCF_000317475.1. Classification (NCBI taxonomy): domain Bacteria; kingdom Bacillati; phylum Cyanobacteriota; class Cyanophyceae; order Oscillatoriales; family Oscillatoriaceae; genus Phormidium; species Phormidium nigroviride. The sequence continues at coordinate 3,010,785 of NC_019729.1, read as the reverse complement.
TGCGCGAACGATTTACCTCAGCTTACGCCGCATACCACGGTCGCGAGCCAGAGTATACCTGTCCCACCCCCTTAAAAAAACAGCGCAGTTGGCAGTACAAGCTAGTCAAATACATATTCAACTCCTGGCTTAACCGCACTTTGCGACCTTGGCACGGTACCCTCGACTACATATTTATCAACCAGCACCTGCGCGTACGCGATTGCCAGCTCATTCTGACTTCCCCTGCTCCCAATGACCGCAACCTGTACCCCTCCGACCATTTTGGCATTGCTGCTGAACTTGAAATAGTCAGAGAATTATCTTGAGTAATTGAAACCCACATTTCGCAGGTCTTAAGATTGATTTTGAGAGGCTTGAAATAGACTGGATTCAGCTAAGGTTTTCCGAGGGGCACGGCATCACTAACGAAGTTTCACGAAATGATTTTTTTCCTAAGTTTACAGGATATGCAACAGGAAACGAACTCGTTTTGTTGGCAGAGGAAAAAGGAGAGCCAGTTGAACTATTAAGAACTCCTTTAAACGGCGAGCCTGACTTTACTGCTTTGGGCGAACGTCTCAGGCTTTTCTATCTTGAAGGAGCAAGCAAAATAATCAAAGCTTGAACGACCAAACACTGCCAGAGCGATCGCTCCAAACAAGAGTGCTGAACTCACGTCTCTGGCAACTCCTGTAAAATCTATTCTACGGTTTCCTTCAACGGAGGCAAATTATTCTGCACGAGCGAGATCCTTCGATTGGTACTCAATCGCCTCCGTTTTCTGCATCCATGCAGTCTACAAAAGCACAACTTATTATGGGCTAGTATCGAGAGGTTTTTTAAGTTTCAGCTTAACATTGGTTCCTTTTTTAAGGACAACTTCACCACCAGGACTAGACAAGACATAAGCCGCTGTTGCTGCACCCCCAGCTAAAGCACCATGCTTGAATTTCGCTTGATTGCCCAGGAAATGACCGGCCGCTGCTCCAGCTAAAATAATGCCAGCATTCTGAACAAACTTGCCTTTGGTTTTTGTTTCTACCTGAGTATTCACGCTCAGTAACATCAATGGGATACGCTGAGCCATCTGCGAGTTGAATATCATCAAAAACTAGATGCAAACTCGCTTTTTTGCCTTTAGCTGCTTTGACGACATCTTCCAGGTGTCCCTGTATCACGGCATCTTTAAGAGTTTTATTGCCTCCTTTGACTCGCAGAGTAAAACCTTCCTTGTCGCGGTTTTTACCCGTGGACAAATCTTGTTGGAGAATGGTATCAAAAGTGGTTCCAGCAGGAACGGCCGCTGGCTGATTTTTAAGCTGGCTGGACGTAGGGCGGCTTTGCTTAGATACAGGATTTGGGCTTTGATTAGTCGGAGCAGAAGTGTTGCCGATCGGCTCGCTTGACTTCTGACAAGCAACTGTGTTAGTCAGTAATACGACACCCAGTAGTAAGGGCATTAACTTTTTCATAGTTGGTTTCTTCGATTCAATAGGCTATCAGAATCAGATTAAGCTAAAATTAGCCAATGTTAACATATAGAAAAATAAAGCTTCCACTCGGAAGCAGAATACATCCAAAGAACGACTCTCGCTACCAAAACTGTCATAAGTAGGTAGGCGCTGTCAAACGCAATTATGTAAACAATTGTCAAGTATCCACATTCCCTAAGCGTGGGTAAGTCAGCCCTGTTTAAATACTGTTACATAGATCGGTTTAATTCCGCCTACCTACTTAACAGTAAATCAGAGAGTCCTGGCAAGCGGATAACGTATTCTGGATGCGGGTAAAGCAGCGGTTTCTTGGCGCTCGGCGGCATTCGCGATCGCCACCAACACCCAGATTTTTGGGAAGCTAAACCCAAACCAAAACCCCACAGATCCTCCATGCTCAAACTCCATGAGTGCGTAGGCTCCATCCGGGGCGGAGCCATCGCTGTCTCCTCGATCGCCCGCAACCCACACCTCATCTGTGCCGTCCATCCCACAGCCCCTAACACTGATACTGGCATTGACTTTCGAGAAAACCCCGACGCTGAACCCGATGAACTGTGGCAACCCGAAGGGCGAAGCTACTACAACGGCGAACTCATCCTGGAACGCCCTGCGGCGGCGGACACCCCTGGCAGCAGCTAGAACTCTTGGATACCCATCCACTGTTTACCGTTGGGTGTCCCCAAGGTGAAATGACTTATCCGCAATATGAAACGCCGCCTGTTCATTGGGATTGTTCGGCTTGCGGATGGATCGATGATTCGGTTTGAGGTGATGGTTCGCAACGATAATTATCAACAACAGGAAAAGACTCGTTCGACACCCCACTTGAAAGTGCAGCCGACTAATCCCCCAACAAACACCCAAAACGCGCATTGAGGCAGCACGGTTAACAATACAATCTGATCGGGGCACAATTGCCAGAAGCGAAACATGAACCCACTTTTGTTGAGTAAATTACTATGTTACAATCACCTCCAATAATAATAAAGTAAGTTTTTAAACCGGCCTTAACCTCACGCTCAATTCCCTAGCGATCGGTAGAATAATAATGACTATCAACTTAGCTGGCTATCAATTCGTTGAAACCCTCCATAGCGGGATCAGAACTTCAGTCGATCGCGTTCGGAGGATTTCGGACTTTTCCAGCGCGATCGTCAAAACGCTAAAGGCTGAGTATCCCACTCTTTCCGACATCACCCGCTTGCGGCACGAATATCAAATTCTGCACAGCTTGAACGCAGAAGCGATCGTCAAAGCCATTAGTTTAGAAAGCTATAAAAACGGTTTAGCACTGATATTAGAAGATTCAGGCTCCGAGTCTCTCAACGATTGGATGAAGGGTAAAAAGCTCACAATCATTCAAGTTCTTTCTTTGGGCCTCCAGCTTGTCTCTGCCTTAGCAGAAATCCACAAGCATAACATTATTCATAAAGATGTAAAGCCACAAAATATTATCATCAACCCAGCCACTGAAAAAGTTAAAATTATTGATTTCAGCATCGCTTCGCGCCTGGAGCGAGAAAATTCGACCATCAGCCATCCAGATTTGCTCGAAGGCACACTCGCCTATATGTCGCCAGAACAAACTGGCCGGATGAATCGGTCAATTGACTACCGGACTGATTTTTATTCACTAGGCGTTACCTTCTATGAAATGCTCACAGGAGAGTTGCCCTTTAATTCCACAGACCCGCTGGAATTGGTACACAGCCATATTGCCAAAACTCCCATTCCCCCTCACCAGCTAAATCCTGAAATCCCACCACAAATTTCAGCGATTGCAATGAAGCTATTAGCTAAAAATGCTGAAGACCGCTACCAAAGCACTGAGGGACTAAAATTTGACTTAGAAACTTGCTCGATCGAGCTACAGGCTAGCGGATATATTTCCAACTTTGTTGTTGGAAGTGCGGATAAAGCAGGGCAATTAAATATACCGCAAAAGCTCTACGGTCGTGATTCGGAAGTGGCGGCACTTTTAGAAACTTTCGATCGCGTTGCCAGTGGCACCACCGAATTAATGCTGGTTTCCGGTTATTCCGGCATAGGCAAAACAGTTTTGGTCAATGAAGTTCACAAGCCCATTGTGCGGCAACGAGGCTATTTTATTGCAGGGAAATTTGACCAGTTCAAGCGCAATATTCCTTATGCTTCCCTGATTCAAGCATTCCAATCCTTAACTCAGCAACTTCTAACCGAAGGCGAAGTAGAAATCCAAACTTGGAAAGAAAAACTGTTATCCGCTTTAGGCGATAACGGACAAGTCATCATTGATGTTATCCCTGAAGTCGAATTAATTATTGGCAAACAGCCACCCGTGCCCGATCTAGGGGCAACTGAAGCTCAAAACCGTTTCAGTCGCGTCTTTAAACAATTCATTGGCGTATTTACGACTGTTGACCATCCCTTAGTTATCTTCCTAGATGACTTGCAGTGGGCGGATTCGGCATCCTTGAAATTAATTGAATTGCTAATAACTGATTCTGATAGCAAGTATTTATTGCTGATAGGGGCATATCGAGATAACGAAGTTTTTCCAACTCATCCGACTATTCAAACGATTGACAAGATTCGCCAAACTGGTGCGACGGTGAATAATATTGTCCTTCAACCATTACACCTGGTTCATGTCGAAGAATTAATTGCGGATACTTTAAATGAATCGGGCGGTTCGGAATCCCTGTCTGTAAAAACGCGAAATTTTGCGTCTCTACTTTTTAATAAAACGCAGGGTAATCCTTTCTTCTTAAGTCAACTCCTCAAAACTCTCTATCAAGAAGATTTGTTGACTTATAACTTCACCCCCCTAATCCCCCCTTACCAAGGGGGGACAAAGGGGGGTTGGCAATGGAATATCGAGCAAATTCAAGCGATCGGCATCACCGATTACAATGTTGTCGAACTGATTGCTAGAAACATACGCAAATTGCCCGAAGATACACAAAAAGTATTAAAATTTGCTGCTTGTATTGGCAACACTTTTAACTTAGAAGTTTTGGCGATTGTCAATCAGGAATCATCCTTAGTTACGGCAGCGCAATTGTGGGCAGCACTTCAAGCTGGGTTGATTTTACCTTTGAGCAATGAATACAAAATTCCTCTCGTATTTAGTCAGGAAGAATCGGGCGGTTTTACCTTAACTGATGTGAAGGTTGACTACAAGTTTTTACATGACAGAGTGCAGCAAGCTGCCTATTCTTTGATTCCAGACGATCGTAAAAAAGAGACCCACTTAAAAATTGGTCAACTGCTGCTGCAAAGTACAACGCCCGAAGACCGAAAAGAAAATATTTTCGCTTTAGTTAACCAGCTCAATTATGGTACTGACTTACTTACCGCTGAATCCCAAAAATATGAACTAGCCCAATTGAATCTGATTGCCGGTCAGAAAGCGAAAGCTGCTACAGCCCACGATTCCGCAGTCAAATATTTGCAAGTGGGTTTATCTCTGCTAGCGGTAGATAGTTGGGAGAATCGGTATGAACTGACATTAACGCTGCATGAGGAAGCAGCAGAGTCAGCATATTTGAGTGGTGATTTTGACGGAATGCAGAGATTCGTTGAGATAGTACAAAACTGCGCCAAAACGCTATTGGACATAGTAAAAGTGTACAAAGTCCAGATTCAAGCTTATATGGCGCAGAACAAGCTGCTGGAAGCATTGAATACGGGGCTGCAAGTCTTAAAGCAGTTGGAGGTAGAGTTTCCCGACTCGCCAAACCCATCTGATATTGGGCAGGCGCTGGGGGAAACTGCGACTATTTTGAGCGGCACCCGAATTGAGGACTTAATCGAGCTCCCTGAAATGACCGATCCTTATAAATTAGCAGCGATCGGGATTTTGTCAAGTATATTTTCTGCTTGCTATTCTGGGATGCCCGCACTGGTGCCTTTAACAGTGTGCAAACAAATCGATTTATCGGTTCAATACGGCAATGCTTCTGTGTCTCCCTTTGCATATGCGGTATACAGTCTTCTTCTTTGCGGGGCGGTAGGAGATATTGAGGGGGGCTATGAGTTCGGCCAATTAGCTTTACGTTTAGTCTCAAAGTTAAATGCCAAAGAAATCGAAGTGAAGACTTGCCACTTGGTGTATGCTGCGGTTCAACATTGGAAAGAACACGTCCGGAATACCTTAGAACCTTTCCTGTCAGCTTTCTCTAGCGGGCTGGAAACTGGAGACTTAGAATATGCTGGCTATGCCGTCATGGTGTGGAGTCATTACTCCTTTTTTGTCGGCAAGCAACTAATGCAACTCGAACGAGAGATAGCAAGTTATACAGATGCCATTCATAAAATTAGCCAAGAAACAGCGCTTAATAATACAAATATTTGTTGGCAATCCGTCTTAAACATGATGGGAAACAGCCCAAATTTATGTCAGTTAATGGGTGAAGTATACGACGAAAAAAAAATGCTGCCGCTACACCAGCAAACCAACAACCAACTGGCACTTCATTACTTATACTTGCACAAACTTGCGCTTTGTTACGTGTTTGAAAATTACCAGGAAGCCTTAAAAAATATCCCTCAAGTAGAAAGTTCTTTCGGAGCATCTACAGGGCAGCTAACAGTTGTTATATTCTATTTATACGATTCTCTAGTACGGCTAGCTGTGTATGCTGAAACTTCGCAGTCAGACCAACAGGACATTCTTAACCGAGTACAAGCTAATCAAGAAAAAATGCAAAAATGGGCCCATCATGCCCCAATGAATCACCTGCATAAATTCTATTTAGTAGAGGCAGAAAAGCATCGTGTTTTAGGCGAAAAAGTAGAAGCGATCGAGATGTACGACAAAGCGATCGCTCTTGCTAAAGAAAACGAGTACATCAACGAAGAAGCACTAGCTCACGAACTCGCTGCTAAATTCTATTTGTCCTGGGGTAAAGAAAAGATTGCCCGAACCTACATGACCGATGCTTATTATGCCTATATGCGCTGGGGAGCTTTAGCTAAAGTTAAATATCTAGAAGAAAAATACCCGCAATTAATAGCGCGAGCCTCTGCAGTCACCGAAACCGCTTTCAACCCTACGATGACAATTGCTCCTTTGACCCTTACAGGCGGTCAAACAGAGTTGCTAGACTTGGCAACTGTAATGAAAGCCTCTAGTGCCATTTCTAGCGAAATTGTTCTACCTAACTTGCTCATCAAGTTAATGAAAATTTTGATAGAAAATGCAGGTGCTGAAACAGGAGCGCTGATTTTCTCAAAAGAGGGTCAACTTGTTATAGAAGCGGCGGGGACTAAAGATCGAGTCCGAGTGCTAGAATCTTTACCAGTATCAACTTCTGGGCAAGTGCCTATCTCGGTACTTAATTACGTCACCAGAACTCAGAAAAATGTCGTTTTAAATGATTCGGGCATCGAGGAAATCTTTAACGCCGACCCCTACATTACCCAACACCAGCCAAAATCAATTTTGTGTGCGCCTATCCTATCTCAAGGTAAGTTATGTGCCATCCTGTACCTAGAAAACAACTTGATTGCTGGCGCTTTCACGCCGAAGCGGGTAGAAGTGTTGCGGATGCTATCGGGACAAGCTGCGATCGCCTTAGAGAATGCCAACCTCTATCATACTTTAGAAGTCAAAGTAGAAGAGCGAACCGAGGAATTAAAAGCCAAAAATACGCGCCTAGAAGTAGAAATTCAAGAGAGACAGCGAGCCGAGCAAGCGGCCGAAGCCGCCAACCGCGCCAAGAGCCAATTTCTCGCCAACATGAGCCACGAACTCCGCACGCCGCTCAACGGCATTTTAGGTTATACCCAAATCCTCAAACGAGACACAGGTTTAACCAGTCAGCAAAATTCTGGTATTAACATCATTCATCAGTGTGGCGAACACCTCCTAACTCTGATCAATGACGTTCTAGACCTCTCCAAAATCGAAGCCGGAAAAATGGAACTCTACCTCACCGAGTTTCACCTGTCAGACTTTCTCCAAGGCATTACTGAAATCTGTCAGATTCGCGCCCAACAGAAGGGAATCTCTTTGATTTACGAACCGCTAATTCCACTTCCCACTTGCGTCCAAGCCGATGAAAAAAGATTGCGGCAAATTCTCATCAACTTACTCGGTAATGCGATAAAATTTACTGAAAAAGGAGGCGTTAGTTTTAAAGTAGACAGACTGGAGACTCAGCAATCTTTGTCGTCACCAATCGCCAATCCCCCATCCCCAACAGCGAAATTTATTTTCCAAGTAGAAGATACAGGCATTGGCATCGGGCCGGACGAACTCTCAAAAATATTTTTGCCCTTCGAGCAAGTCAGCGGTTCAGTTAGCCAGATAGAGGGGACAGGATTAGGGCTGCCAATTAGTCGCCAATTAGTGGAGATGATGGGCGGCGAACTGAAAGTACAAAGCTCTTTAGGTAAAGGCAGTATTTTCTGGTTTGAGCTAGAGTTGCCTATTACCGAAAGCTGGGAAGGGAATCACAAAGAACCTGAAAAAATTATTAGGAGTTTCTCAGGCAATCGGCGGAAAATTTTAGTAGTGGACGATCGCTGGCAAAATCGCTCTGTCCTCGTTAATCTTTTAGCTCCCATTGGGTTTGAATTAATGGAGGCAACGGACGGTCAAGACTGCGTGAATAAAGCGCTGTTATTTCAACCGGACTGTATTGTAATTGACTTAGTAATGCCAGTCATGGACGGCTTTGAAGCGGTGAGGCGGATCAGAAAAATCCCTGCATTGAAGGATGTAATCGCGATCGCAACTTCTGCTAGCATTTTATCCGGCGATCCCCAAAGCATTTTCCAGGCTGGCTGCAACGCTTTTCTCCTCAAACCAATTCGGGCAGAAAAGTTATTAGAATGCTTGGGCCACCATTTAGGTTTAGAATGGATTTATGAGGAGCGGACAACTTTCAGTTCAGAAGGTATCTTCACAGATCCCCCTTCCCAAATCCAAGACCAGCAACTGATTGCTCCCCCTTCGGAAGAAGTTGCAGTCCTGTTCGATTTAGCCATGAAAGGTGAACTCCTCAGTATTGAGCAGCGAGCCAGCAAGCTGAAGGCCATAGATATGCGTTATGCACCTTTTGCCAATCAGTTGCTTGAATTAACCAGAAACTTTGAAGAAGACAAATTAGTAGAATTTGTTCAACAGTTTAGATGAGGAATAAAAATGACTAGCGAATCTTTAGACAGAGGAACCATTTTAATTGTGGATGATACGCCCACTAATCTGGGTTCAGTATTGGATTTTTTGACCGCATCAGGCTTCACTGTTTGGGTGGCTCGCAGTGGGTCTAGCGCTCTCAAAAAAGTGCAATATTGCCAGCCGGATTTAATTTTGTTGGATGTTCTGATGCCAGAAATGGACGGATTTAAAACCTGTCAAAATCTCAAAGCAAATGACTTAACTAAAGATATCCCAGTCATTTTTATGACAGCGCTGGACGATACAGAAAGCAAAGTCAAAGGCTTTAATGTGGGGGGAGTTGATTATATCACTAAGCCCCTGCAACAGGAAGAAGTTTTAGCTCGGGCTATCACGCACCTGAATCTGCGAAATCTAACTAAAAAGCTTCAGGCGCAAATTGTCGAGCGCGAGCGAGCGCAAGCCGACTTACAAGTTTTGGCACAACAGCTAGAGATGCGAGTAGAACAGCGCACCGCTGCACTTTCCCAAACGAATGAACGCCTCAAGCAGGAGGCTGCTGAACGCAAGCTTGCAGAAGCAGCTTTGCAAGCTTCGGAAGCGCGAGAGCGGCAAAAAGCCCTACAGCTCGAAAATTCCCTGCACGAACTCAAGCAGGTGCAAAGCCAGCTAATTCAGAGCGAAAAAATGTCCGGGCTAGGCCAACTCGTGGCTGGCGTAGCTCATGAAATCAATAATCCAATTAATTTTATTTATGGAAATCTTTCCTATGCTCTAGAATATTCAAAAACTTTGGTCGCTATCCTTGACCTCTACGAAAAGCACTATCCTAATCCGGCTCCAGATATACAAGCAGAAATCGCCGCCAGCGAGCTAGATTATCTCAAAGACGACTTGCCTAAAATGTTCAAGTCGATGTACTTAGGAGCCGATCGCATCCGCGAAATCGTTTTATCTTTGCGCCTCTTCGCACGGCAAGAAGGATATGAAATGAGATCGGTCAACCTTCACGAAGGGATGGACAGCACGCTGATGATTTTACAGAGCAGGCTAAAATTTAACTCAGACCGCCCCTCGATTGAAGTGGTGCGGGACTATTGCCCAAACCTGCCCGAAGTGGACTGTTATGGGGGAGAAATGAATCAGGTATTTATGAATGTACTTGCAAATGCGATCGATGCTATTGACGAGTGGAACACGCAGAGATCGCTAGAAGAAATTAAAGCGAATCCTAGCGTGATTCGGATTAGCACAGAAGTAACAAGCAACAATTGCGTAGCTGTCCGAATTGTGGACAATGGGCCAGGGATCTCGGAAGAGATTCGCCGCCACGTATTTAACCCGTTTTTTACGACAAAACCCCCCGGTAAGGGCACAGGGATTGGGTTGTCAATTAGCTGGCAAATTGTAGTGGAAAAACACCGGGGAAGCTTGGGGTGTATTTCTGCACCAGACGGGGGAACAGAGTTTACTATTGAGATTCCGATTCGGCAGGAGTCTCCTGTCTTGTCGCTGTCAGCTTGATGCTCTGCAAAAAAGTTAATGAATTCATCGGGTTGATTTATTAAACTACTCCCCAACCTAGCAAGCTTAACAGAAGTTCTGTGGCCGCTGCTTGTCAAGTTTCCTCACCAACGCTCGTCATCCCAGGAATCGCAAATTCAGGGAGCGATTGTCGGCCCCTGAAACGAATAACTCAGCTAACTGTGGCAAGCCCATCTCTTTGGTCAAGCCAATTCCATGAGCCATGACAATAGCAGGAAAGCGATCGCCAGATGCGATTTGATCCGGAGTATAAAAGGTGACGGAACAATGAAGACCTTTACTTTCAAAACTGGTTCTTCTTTGCATAGCTGCTGTGAAAGTTAGTAAATTTGTTGGAGATTGCTGTTCTGTTTTGAAGCGAGTTCCTTATATGCTTTGTTATTGCCCGGTATTGTAAATCTTCGTTGAGTTTATAAGCAATTATAAACAATAATGGTATCATATCGCTATGAGTTTTGAACAAGGAATACGCACAGCTCAAAGAACGGAAGTCTCAAATGCAGCTAACAGAGAGGCACATCATTAAATCGACGGAACACCGTTTCGCCCAAATAGACGAACTAGCTTTCAAGTCCAAAAATCTCTACAATGCCGCCAATTACGTCATTCGTCAGAGTTTTATTTATGGGTGGGGCTATGTTAATTACAACGAAACGAACCGCTTGATGAAGTCTCATGAAGCATACAAGGCTTTGCCTGCTAAAGTTAGTCAGCAAATCTTGATGGTGCTAGATAAAAATTGGAAATCGTTTTTTGAAGCCGTTAAAGCTTACAAAGCTGACTCTTCAAGATTCACGGGTCGCCCAAAATTGCCAAAGTACAAAGATAAAGTCAAAGGGCGAAACCTTCTCGTCTACACGATTCAAGCAATTAGCAGCAAACAGTTGAAGAAAGGAGTCATTAAACTTTCCGGCACTGAACTTTCAATGAAAACCCAACTCAATCCCAACCAGATTTGTCAAGTTCGACTGGTTCCGAAATGTGATTCCTATGTAATGGAGGTGATTTATGATGAACCGGAGTCCACCCTTGGCAACGCTAATTCTGTAGCTAGTATTGATTTAGGACTGGATAATTTAGTGGCGTTAACTTCAAATCAACCGGGATTTATCCCTTTGTTGATTAACGGGCGACCATTAAAATCGATTAACCAGTTCTACAACAAACGCAAATCCCGATTACAATCCCAGTTAAAAGGGAATCGCAAAACTTCACCCCGGATTCAGCGCTTAACTCGCTGTCGCAACCAGAAAGTTGATAATTACCTGCATCATGCTAGTCGTGTGATTGTTGACCATTTGGTAGCGAACAAAATTGGAACGCTGGTAATCGGCCAAAATGCACAGTGGAAAACCGATATCAATCTAGGTAAACAAACAAACCAAAACTTTGTCAGTATTCCTCACTCTCGATTAATTGAGATGTTAGAATACAAAGCTCGCTTGGTGGGAATCACAGTAATTGTGCAGGAAGAATCCTACACGTCCAGAAGTAGCTTTCTGGGTTTAGACCCAATTCCTGTTTACGGGAAAACAGCAAAAGAGCCGATGTTTACTGGTAAGCGTATCAAGCGAGGTTTGTACAAAACATCGACTGGTCAGTTAATTAATTGTGATATCAACGCTTCGTATAACATCCTCAGAAAAGCAATCCCAAATGCGTTTAGCGATGGGATAGAGAGCTGCGTAGTTGGGCCAATGCGGGTCAATCCGCTCAAAGTAAAAGCGAAGGGGGAGGGACTTGAAGCCTCCCATGCCTATAAATGACTATACTTTTACCAGCTATATCCACTTTTAGGGTGCTTCAAATCTGTGCTATACCGTCATCGACAAACATCTCTATGCTGTTAACAAAGCTGCTGTCATCCGATGCAAGGAAGACAACAGCTTTAGCTATCTCGTCTGGCGTACCCACCCGCCCAAGAGAGATATTGTCGCCACCAATTCGTGATGAAGCCCTATGAAGTAATGTGAGTTGTCATAAAGCGAACGATATGGTCAGCGATCGCATTTCCTTCCTCTTCCAGGGCAAAATGCCCGGTATCGAGTAAATGAAAATCAAGGGTTTGCAAATCGCGCTTGTAGGGATAAGCACCTTCGGCTGGAAAGATAAAGTCATTTTTACCCCAAACAATCAGGGTAGGTGGCTGATATTTGCGGAAATACTCCTGCCATTGCTGATATAACGGTGGGTTAGTGCCATAGCTATAAAACAGCGCGAGTTGAATCTCATCGTTTCCGGGGCGATCTAGTAGGGGTTGATCGATGTTCCAGTTATCAGGGCTGATCGCTTCAGGATTGCGAACACCATTGGTATATTGCCACTTCGTTGCTTCTTGGGTGACAAGGTATTTGAGCTTGTCAGCATTCTCAGGAGAAGGGTCTTGCCAGTATGCCTTAATTGGTTTCCAAAATTCGCCGAGACCTTCCTCGTAGGCATTCCCGTTTTGGACAATCAATGCTTCTACTCGCTCTGGATGTTTAGCCGCAATCCGAAAGCCAATGGGCGCACCATAATCCATCACATAAAGGCTGTAGCGCTGGAGATCGATGGCGGTAATAAATTTTTCCACGATCTCGGCGAGGCGATCGAACGTATAGTCAAACTCATGCACAGTTGGCATAGAACTGTTACCGTAGCCCGGATAATCAGGTGCAACCACATGAAAGCGATCGCTAAGTGCGGGAATCAGATTGCGAAACATATGAGAAGAGGTGGGGAAGCCATGCAACAGCAGAATTGTGGGATTACTACGGGAGCCAGCTTCGCGGTAAAAGATATCTAAACCATCAATCGAAACTGTGCGAAATTTGGTCATAACATTACTCCTTTTGAGTTTTTTTACACTTGATGGATAACGTAGAAGTGTGTACTTCTACGTTCGGTAAAAGGTGATGCGTCGATGAAGAAATTCATAATCGAGTGTTCTCGGCAGTCGCGAAAGATTTTGCCGATCTAAACTTGCTGGGTGAGGCTAGGAAAATTAAATCCCACGCCCGCATTGGCGGTAGACTCTTGCCAGATATGCTCAAAGCGCTGATATTCTTCGATATCTGAGAAAAGTTTTTGCACAATCGTTGGTAGTGCATTGGGGCCGATCGCTAAGTGAAGCGGCGGGTCAGGTAATTCCACCACTTTCAACATGGCTTGAACACCCGTTGGTACATGACCACGAGGTTGTTCTGCGGCAAATTTGACCACTTCCGCCCGGAGAGAATTGTACTCTGGCATTTGCTTTGCCGTCATCAAAGAGCGACCTGAAAAGTCGGTCTCAAAGCCTCCTGGCTCAACAATTGTCACCTTAATGCCAAAAGGTTTAAGTTCTTGTGCGAGGCTCTCTGAAAGTCCTTCGACTGCAAATTTAGAAGCATGATATAGCCCCATCGTAGGAAATGTTTTCCGTCCGCCTATTGAAGAAATATTCAAGATATGACCAACGCCTTGTTTCTTGAATATCGGAATGAGGGCACGAGTCACATTGAGCAGCCCAAAGAAGTTGGTTTCAAGTTGGTCACGGATTTGCTGGTCGCTTACCTCCTCAATTGCACCCATCAATCCATAGCCCGCGTTGTTCACCAGCACATCAATTCTGGTGAATGCTGCTAAACCACTCCGCACAGCCGTTTGAATGGTTGCTGGATCGGTAACATCTAAACAAACTGCCTTTCCCGTCTGCGGATATTGCTGCTCTAAATCTTGAATTTTGCTGACATCACGAGCCGTTGCAATGACACGATCGCCTTGAGCCAAAGCAGCTTCAGCTAAAGTTCGACCAAAGCCCGTAGAACTGCCTGTAATCAGCCACACGCGAGATGATGTTTGATTCGTCATGATAATGTTCCTGAATATTGATTGGTCTTGGACTGGCTCAATTTGCTGTATTGACAATGGCTGCTATCAACTGCTCCATATTCCAGCGATCGCTATACCGAATCCCATTAATAAACAAAGCTGGGGCAGCCGTTACTCCACTGTGGATGCCACTTTCAATATCTTGATTAATGCGCTCCAGATGTATATGCCTAAACAGATCTTGCAGAAATTGGGAGATATCGAGTCCTAGATCGTTGGCATACTGTACTAAATAACCATCTGCTAACTGTTGTTGATGGATGAACAAAATGTCATGTATTTGCCAAAACTGACCTTGAACAGCAGCCGCTTCAGCCGCTTCAGCCGCCCGTAGAGCTTGAGAATGAATTTCGATTTGCGGAAAATGACGAAAAATAAAGCACAAATAATCCTCTCCCAACGCAATACTGAGTTGTTGCCCAATGACTTTCAGTAACCGATAAACATCCGCACTTTTTTGACATTGATAATCTCCATACATCACCAGGATCGCAGCGGCACTTAACATCCCCTGTTTATGATCCTGAGTTGAAGGAGGGACAAATAATAAACGGTGTTTACGGTCATTGTTCACTGAAACCTCCGAGGGGAAGTATGTTTACCGCAAGTGATACCTGCGGTTACGCCTACATCCCTCTCCTCTGTGTGCTATCTGTATTCAGCAAACTTGAATCTTGCAACCCGATTGCTATCTGTATTTGCATAAATTCAATATATGCAATTGACTTTGGTTTGTCGTCCACTCACAGTTGATAATTTTATTGAGTCGAGTGGACGATCGCTTAACCCATCTCAAAATGGAAGGCTAACTCCAACTAAAGTTGGAATTCAACAAAATACCTCAATTCCCCACCCAGCAACATCACTCCTGGTTGTCAGATGTTTGCACTAACTGCCTTACAACTTTGAAAACAGCAAATTTAACCCTTCGGTCATTGTGGGATGAGTCAACACGCCATCGCGCAAAACAGTGTAGGGCATTTGAGCTTGCATCACCATTTGCACCGTTGAAATCACTTCACCCGCTTCATGACACAAGAGTGAAGAACCAAGAATATGTCCTGTCTCGGTATCCACGATCACCTTTAGCAAGCCATCAGTTTTACCCAATGTTTTCGCTCTGGGAATGGCTGAGGCATCTAGTTTTGCTACTCGAATGGCATACCCTTGTTGCCGTGCTTCGGTTTCAGTCAAACCCACATGGGCCAGTTCTGGATCGATGAACAAACAGGAGGGAATCAGGCGATCGCTTGTGTTGCGGTTGCCGCCATCAATCAAATTCGCTTTGATAATCCGATAATCGTCCAGGGACACATGAGTATATTGCGGGCCGCCATTGATGTCGCCTAATGCCCAAATGCCTGGTACATTCGTCTCTAGGCGATCGTTAACTACAATAAATCCACGAACATCAGTTGTCACACCAGCAGCAGCTAAATTTAAGCGATCGGTAGTTGGCGCACGACCAACAGCAACGAGCAAATGTGAACCTTGAAGCTCTATTTCCTGATTAGCGACTTGGATTTGCAGTTTGATTGCCTTGCCAGTGCGATCGACCTTGAGCACTTTCGCATTCAACAGGAATTTAATCCCATCTCGTTCTAAAACGGTTTGAACTGCGATCGCTATATCTGGATCTTGCTGTGACAGGATTTGCTCACTTTGCCCAATGACAGTAACGCGACAGCCAAAGCGCCGAAACATCTGAGCAAACTCTAAACCAATATAGCCACTACCGAGAACGATCAGGTGTTCAGGCAAGTATTCTAGCTCCATAATCGACTCACTCGTTAAAAACTCAACTTCAGTAAGTCCGGGTACAGATGGAATTAACGGTCGTGTGCCTGTATTAATAAATAAGCGTTCGGCGGTAAGTAAGCGATTGTTCCCCTCAGTTGTTGTTACTGCGATCGTTTTGGGAGCAACAAACCTTGCTTCCCCGACGATCAAGTTGTTATCCAGAGCCGTTTCTAGATTGTGCAAATTCATTTCACGCGCAGATTGCACAACCGATCGTTTTCGTTGGATCACCTCTGCTAAATTAACGATGGGTGTATTGGCTTTAACACCATAAGCGGCACTGTTTCGCACTGTGTTTGCAACACTGGCACTCGCCACCATCGTTTTAGTAGGAATGCAAGCGATATTGATGCACCCGCCACCGATCGTATTTAAACTGCGTTCAACCAGAGCGGTTTTACGTCCGTCAGCAACTAGCGCTGGTGCAAGTGTTTTACCCGCTTTGCCGCCGCCGATAATAATATCGTCATAGTGTTGAGTGTCCACTTCCATATCCTTTGGGTTTGATAAGGTGAATACGATTTCTAGAAGGTGTTATGAATTTCAGAAAAAACTGGCTGACTAAGAGGGTTTTAGCGATAAAGCAGTTCACCTGAAGTATATTTCTGCCAAATATTTACGTTGTACCCACCCCGACATTTCGTACTTAGGAGGATGCCAGCAGTAGCATCAGCAGAAGCTCTTAAGGAAAAATTAGCTAAGATACTAATTGGCAGAGCAAGAAGTAACGCGGATGTTTTCATAAGTGTTGTAAAATTCATGAGTTTGACATTACTCCATTGCTGCTACAACTTCATCCGTAGACAGGACTGCATTGGCGATATACCCAAAGTTAATCAGTGCTGCCTTGTAGCCGTCGCCCAGTTGCGGATGCCGAGGGGCTGCTGTTGCATCCTTAACGACAAGAACCTCAAATCCCTGTTCGAGCAATTCGCGTAGATGAGCTTCAACACAAAGATTTGCTAACATTCCAAGTAGAATGACTTTGCTAATCTTGCGTTTACGCAGTTGCAAAACGAGGTCGTTAGTTTGCGGCCCATAGACTTTGTGTGGACTGGCCACAATCGTCTTGCCATCCTCAATGAAGGGCTTATAACGATCGAGCCAGTCAGCACCCGATCCCAGGAATCCATCGAGGCTCAACGCACCACGGCGATCGAACTCCTTAACCTCAAGCATCATTTGCTCTAGGTTTCCGGCAAATTTCCAACTATGATCGGTGGGGTAGTAATAGTGAGGGGAGATAAAAACCTCGAATTCATTCTGCTTCGCGGCTTTGAAGATTCGCTCAATATTTTCGATAGTCTTGTTATCCTTAACACTCTCACCCACCAAATCCCAGGAAACCCCTTTTTCGCTCAAGACATCGTTTTGCGGATCGATGACGACTACTGCGGTGTCATTCTTGTTGATTTTCATGGTTTTTCTCCTTGCTTGTTGATTTTCACCGTTCTCTTTCTTAAAAACCACCCGCCATGTGCAGCGTTTTCCCAATGATTCAGAATCAGAATATTTTGGTTGTCAGGGCGATCTCGGTGGGCGAATTATCTAGCAGTAGTCACCCCATTTTAGACTTTGATAGCACTGCCTAAATGCTGTTCCAAAAACGCCAAGGTGCGATCGTGTGCTAATTATGCAATTTATTGGCGCTCGGCGGGACTAAGTGCTTGATAGATTAAAGGTGCAATGATAGCGATATTTTTCACCAACTCATCGGAGAGTGACAATCGCTGTTTTAAGTAGTTAGGATCGTTGTAACTCACCCACACCTTGGCGTCAGTCGCTTCATGAGCCAGTACCTTCTGACATGTAAGCGAGTGATACTTTTTCAGGATTGCGTGTGTTCCAAGCATCTTCTGCAATTCGGACTTTTTGGATGGCAGATTCATGAGCGAAAGACGGCAGGTGTAGTCGAGGATTTTCGGGGTTGTTCATAGTATGGCAGTGCAGAATAGCATTTTTCTACTATCTGTCGCAGCACCTCTAACTCACAAGCAGTCAAAAGTTCGATTGCAATGATTTGCCTGTAGGTTTGTTCGCTCAATTCGTCTAATTTTTTATGATGATGCCTGTAATTACCGAGTGACGTTTAGTAATCTTTCGCAGAAATCTTAGGTATATTGTCTACTACCAGTTGCAGCCGATTGTTCAACTGCATTTATGAGACGGTGCAAAATCACAGCATCTGCAAATGTTGGTGTCGTTTTTGTTCCACTTTTAAAATCGGTAGCAAGTAGGGCATAGTTATTGAAAACAGTCATTGCTATTATCCCTATATCTGCATTTGCCGTTATATATTTTTGCGGGACATCAAGGTTTTGCATAGCAGCATCTTCACCTTGAGCGCCTTGGACTTTAGTTTCGCCAAGCCCAGGATAGCCAAGCGAACTTGTGACAATCAGATCGCCTTGCGTCCCGTTAATCTCCAACCTGAAATTGCTGCCTCGTGATAAACCCCCTCGAAAATGGGCAGAAACCACGCAGCCGCTTTTCATTTTACCATTGATGACAATTTGATCCGGTGTTTCCATCGCAACGATCGCCCCTGTTTCGATTACCTGCGCTGTCTTTCTCCTGCTATCTAACGTTGCCATAACCTCACTCAACTCAGAGTTCAGCACATAACCCACAGCATCGATCGCATGGGCAAAGGCAACATTTATCATCCCAGCACCATTCTTTGGATTTAGAGTATAAGCAAATTGTTCAGGAATCATTGCTCCGCCGATCATTCCTGAACCAATAAGTGAAACGGACAGAACCTCACCTACATAACCATCGCGAATTAAGTCACGAATAAAATTAACTTCCGGCGTTGTGCGAGACTGCAATCCCACCACCGCATGAACTTTGTATTTTTTAGCGAGTTGTTCCAGTTCAACTGCCTCTTGCAGTCCGTTAGCCAAAGGCCATTCGCAATAAACCGATTTTCCAGCCCGGATTGCAGCACTCACCAATTCAAAGTGATATGGCACTTTGACGGTAACGACAACCAAATCCACATCTGGACACGCCAACAAATCCTCATGAAGTTGGAAGGCATACGGTACATTAAACTTGAGTGCCGATTCCTCCGCCATAGTTGGATCTGAATTTGTCAATGCAACGATTTTGAAATCAGGTGATGCTTGCAACGCAGGTAGATGCGCGGTCATAGCCCATCCGCGCGAGGGATGAACACCAATGATACCAACGCCGATTTTTCCATTTTCCATAATAGATTACATTTCAATGACAACACGCCCAATAATTTCACCAGCCTCTAGCGATCGCTGTGCTTCGGCTACTTGTTGAAGTGGAAAAACTTGATCGAGGTGAACCTGCAATTGACCAACATCGACTAGTCGTGAGATTTCTTTGAGAATCTGCGTTTGGCGAACCCGAAATTCATGGTTGCCAGTCACTTGCGGCAAACCTATATTGACGAACTTCATGCTCAAATTTTTATATTCGGCAACGAGATTGTTCCCATTCGGCCAATTAGAGACGACTGTATTTACGAGCGTTCCATACGGTGCAACTAGGTCGATGCTGTTGGCAAAGTTTTCACGACCAATGTAGTCAAGCACGACATCTGCACCATCCTTACCTGTCCAGTAAATTAGCGCTTGCTTCACATCCACTTTTTTATAGTCGATGAGTAATTCGGCTCCTAGTGTACGTACCAATTTTTCCTTTGCAGTACCACTAACTGTCGTCGCCACACGTCCACCGCGATTTAGCACCAGTTGAATGCTGATATGCCCAATCCCACCAGCGCCGCCGTGTACCAATACAAAGTCACCTAATTGGACATTCGCCCGATCAATTACCGCCTCCCACGCCGTCAAAGCGACGACGGGCAACGCTGCGGCTGTTATATAATCAAGCGACTTCGGCTTTGGCGACAGATAATGACCATTAACAACTTTATATTGCGCGTAGCTACCATGTTTATCTGCGTAGCCGCCGTCGTAATACCAAACTTCATCACCCAGCTCAATGTGCGTGATACCCGTTCCTACCGCCTCGACAATGCCAACTCCGTCCATCCCCAGGATACTAAAGCCCTGTTTCCCTGACCCTACCGCATAAGAAGGAAACCCGAATTTTCTGTTTTGACAATCGCCTGGATTAACACCTGCCGCTTTGATTTTTACTAGTACATCGGTTGGATGTTCAATACGCGGCATATCGACTTCTGTGTAAGTCAACGCTTCCAAACCGCCAGGTTCGGTCATGATAACCGCTTTCATTTTCTGAACCATGTTTTTTTCCTTGCGCCGTTCAGGTAATAGTCAGAATGGTTCTTTTTAAGCTAAGTGTCGTAGTGAGCCAGCAGCCCTCTCTCAATTCCAGCATTTCGTAATAATGTCCGAAGCCATGAAGCGTTTTGAAAAGCCCTTTTACATCTTTGGGATAAATGATCCAGTCCTCCATCGACCAGATCGCCCGCGCTGTCGTTTCCGAAGTCAATTGAATTTCAGAGTTATGAACCTGATGGATGGTCTGAGATCCGCTTAACGTGGTTGCTGTTTGGTCGATGAAACTTTGAAGGTCTGTAAATTGGTATAACAGCTCTCCTTCAACGCCATGAAAAGTAAGATGCACCGTCGGCGTAAATAAGTTTTTGAAATCGTCCCACTGCTTGAGATCGATGAATCGGCAATAGCGTGCTTTGACCTGACGAATATTTTCCAGCGCCGTGAGTTGTTGAAGATCCATGTTTTCTTTTTTGCAAGAATTCTTGACAATCGCAACAGTTACCGTTGATTTCGGGTGGATTTTGGAATTCTGATTAATTTCCTTTAAGAAAGTCCAGCAGTAAAGGATTCACTTGTTCGGCATGAGTCCAATTGATAGCATGAGGGCCGCCAGGTATCACCACAAGGCGACTGTCTTTAATTAGCTGCGGCAGTCTCTTTGCGGTAGACTCAAATGGCAGAATGCGATCGCTATCTCCATGAATGATCAGAGTCGGCACATCGATGCGAGGTAGAGCGTCACGAAAATCAGTCAACCAAGATGGCACACAATCCAGAGTTGCCTTAGCAGAGGCTGCTGCTGCAACATTCCAACTGGCTTGAATTGCTTCATGGCTGATGCGGTCTCCAAGCAGTAAATCCACGTTGAAAAAATCTTTGAAGAATGCGGAAAAATAGGCTGGGCGGTCTTCAACAATCGCTTTCATAATCCCGTCAAAAACGCTTTGCTCGACGCCTTCTGGGTTATCGTCTGTCTTTAACAGGAAAGGAGGAACAGGAGCCATCAGCACGGCTTTTTGCACACGCTCCGATCCGTATTTGCCGAGATAGCGTGTTACTTCACCTGTCCCCATAGAGAAACCGACCAGCACGGCATCGCGGAGGTCGAGTTTGGTCATCAGCGCATTGAGATCTGATGCGAAGGTGTCGTAGTCATATCCAAACGAAGGTTGACTGGAGTTGCCAAATCCTCGGCGATCGTAGGTGATAACCCGATACCCCTCGTTCAGCAGAACTAATACCTGCTTTTCCCAAGAATGACCGCTCAAGGGAAATCCGTGAATCAAAACAACAGGTTGCCCTGTTCCCAAATCTTCGTAGTAGATATCAATGTTTGCAGAGTTTTCTTGACCAACAGTAATGTAAGGCATCAGAGGTTTCTCCTTTGTAAATCGATTGAGTTTTTGCCCGTGCTAAAGAGTTGCTTTGCTAATTAGTACAGATCCTTTGCTCCTACCAATTGTCGCGATCGCGAAGTGTGAGCTTGGCTCAATTGCCAACAGCTAAATACCCCAAGTGTCCCGAATTTTGGACGTTGTACTGGGTCATCAGGTTTCGGCGAGTCCGACTGGCTTTAATTAAATCTGCTGCTTTTTCACCAATCACGATCGTTGGTGCATTCGTATTACCTGTTGTCAGGGTTGGCATGATAGAGGCATCGACGACACGCAAGCCCTCTATTCCATGTACCCGTAGTTCAGGGTCAACAACCGCCATTGGGTCAGTACCCATTTTGCAGGTGCCGACCGGATGGGACACCGTATCGCAAGCGTCTCGGACGTAAGCAGCAAGTGCCTCATCACTCTGCACATCAAGACCGGGAGCCAGTTCCTCTCGTCGAAACTCATCAAAGGAATGGGTTTCAAAAATTCGGCGAAGTACCTTAATTCCTTCGACAAGCTTTTGGACATCAGTTTCACTTTGCAGATAATTCAACCGAATCAGGGGTGGGTCTTGAGGATCGGATGAACGCAAATTGACACTGCCAATGTTTTGAGGTTGGGTCAAAGAAGCAACCCCAAAGAATCCCGTACCCAATCGGTTAGAACCAGGGGGAGCCCACAAAATCGGGCCTGAGAAACACTGTAAATCGGGTGCAATAGCCGAGTTATTCTCACTGTGAAAGTACAATCCCGCTTCAGCGATTCCGCTACTGGTACCGACAGGGTGAACATCCTCCGTTGCCTGATAGGTGATGGGAGCAAGAATGTGGTCTCGGAGATTTTGACCCACTCCTGGTAGATCGACTACCACCGGAATGCCCAATGCTTGCAGATGTTCGGCAGCACCAATACCCGAAAGCAACAATAGTTTGGGCGAGTCGAATGCCCCTGCACTGAGAATCACTTCTTGGTTGACATAAACCTGATGTAGTGTGCCTTCGTGGCGGTATTCCACGCCAACGGTGCGATCGCCCTCAAACAACAACCGAGTCACGAATGCACCTGTCGTTATTGTCAAATTAGGACGTTGGAGAATCGGCATAAGGAATGCCGCCGCAGCACTGTGGCGCTTCCCCTCTTTGACGGTTAACTGATAAAGTCCTGCCCCTTCTTGTTGACGACCGTTGAAGTCAGGATTATTTTCATAGCCCAGTGCGATCGCAGCATCGACAAAGCGTCGAGACGTTACAGCCGGAACCTCGATATCAGTGACGCTTAACTCTCCATCGACTCCGTGATATTCAGAGGCCCCCCGTTGCTGATGCTCCGATTTCTTAAAGTAGGGCAATACATCCTGATAACTCCAACCGGGATTTCCCAATGCTTGCCAGTGGTCATAATCGTGGGGATTACCTCGGATATAAATCATGAAATTAATCGAACTGCTACCCCCTAAAACCTTGCCACGAGGACAAAAGATTTTGCGATCGTTGAGCTCGGGTTCCGGTTCAGAGAAGTAGCTCCAATCCACCTCAGAACCGAGTAATTTCAAACATTCTGACGGAATTTCAATTTCTGGTTTCGGATCGGGATTACCCGCTTCGAGGAGTAACACCGTTGTTTCGCTATCCTCTGTCAGACGGTTAGCAACCACGCAGCCTGCCGACCCAGCCCCAATCACAATGTAGTCATAGTGAGTCATTTTAATTCTCCTGCTTTGCTCAAGTTTCCTGTTTCTACAGGCTCTACCTGTGTTCACAGTGGTTACAAATCGATCGCGATTTTGATGACAGCCGTGCCTTGCTCTACTGCTTCGTGGGCAGACAGCGCTGTTTCTAAGGTGAAATGGCGGGGGTCAACGACGGGACGCAACTGATTGGCTTCTGCTAATTGGGTCGCCTGACGCAGGATCTCGCCATGATGAGCGCGACCTTTGCCCGTCAAGAGTGGCAGAAGCACGAACACGCCTGAGTAGGTTGCAGCCTTGCGTGAGAGGGGCAACAGAGAATGGGTTCCCCAGCCGTAGTTACTGACGACGTGACCATAATCGCGCACGGCTTGAAACGCATCATCCAATGTGGAGCCGCCCACCGAGTCGTAGACCACATCAAAGCCTTGACCATCGGTAAAGGTTTGTACGATCTGCGCGATCGGTGTACTGTGATAGTCGATGGGTACGGCACCCAGTTGTCGCACCAGGTCATGTTTTGCTGGGGAAGCTGTTGCAAAGACTTTGGCACCTCGCGCTCTGGCAATCTGCACAGCAACATGACCCACACCGCCAGAACCACCCAGTATCAGCACTTTCTGACCCTCGCGGACATTCGCTCGATCGACCAGTCCTTCCCACGCGGTCAGAAATACTAGGGGTAAGGCAGCGGCTTCCCGCAGGGTGAGGTTGGTTGGTTTTTTCGCGAGTAAATCGGCATCAACCGCCGCAAATTCAGCCAGCGAACCTTGCAATCCGCCGACTCCGCCCGTAAATCCGTAGACCTCATCACCAACTGAAAACGCAGTAACATCTTGTCCAACTGCTTCAACGATTCCAGCCAAATCAGTTCCTAAAACGGCAGGAAAAACCTGTTGAGCATGGGGTGCTTTACCTGTACGAATTTTGCTGTCGAGTGGGTTAACACCACTTGCCTTAATTCGCACCAGAACTTGATTGGCAATGGGTTCCGGTCGTGGAATTTCAGCCGTCCGAAATATCGCCGTTCGATCGTCATCTACAATCAGAGCGTGCATCGTGGAGGATGACTTCATTGTTCAACTCCTGAATTGGTAGATCTATAATTCGTGGTTTCAGATAACGTCCGCGCTCTTGCGTTTTCTTGCTCAACATCGGTCTTCTTCTGGGGGATATCGCCTTACAGCACATCAAATCTGCGCCATCCCACCATCCACAAACAGTTCAATTCCGTTGACAAAACTGCTGTCATCAGACGCTAGAAAAACAACCGCTTTCGCAATATCATCAGTCGTACCAACTCGTCCCAGTGGAATAGCACTGACTGGAAACTGCTCGTCACTTAATCCCAGGCGATAGTAACTCGGAGTCGGCACAACGCCAGGGCTAATGGCATTCACTCGAATCTGATGGTCTTTCAGGTCAAGTATCCAAGAACGAGCAAACGATCGCACGGCCGCTTTGGTCGCGCTGTAGACACTGAGGGCTGGGATGCCTGTCATTGAAGCAACAGAGGCGTTTAAGATAATCGAAGCCCCTTCCGACAGCAGCGGCAGTGCTTTCTGGACGGTAAATAACAACCCTTTAACGTTGATATTGAACGTTGTATCAAAGTGTTCTTCTGTGATGGAGCCAAGGGGAACGAATTCACCAACACCAGCATTGGCGAAGACGATATCGAGCTTTCCTTGCGCTTGCTGAATTGTGGCAAACAGGCGATCGAGATCCGCCAGGTTGGAGACATCACTCTGCACCCCCGTGACATTTTTGCCGATCGCATTGACGGCAGCATCCAGTTCAGCTTGGCGACGACCTGTAATGAAGACATACGCGCCTTCAGCGACAAAGTGCTTGGCAGTCGTCAGCCCGATACCGCTGTTGCCGCCCGTAACAAGCGCCACTTTTCCTTCGAGTTTTTTCATGATGAATCCTGTGATTGTTGGCTCGTAAGCAGTGAAAGGGTTTCAGGATGTAGAATTGTCTTAACTTTAATGCGTAGCGCTATACTCATCATTTACTGATGGACAGAGGAGCTCCGACGATCCAAGTGTCGTACTGATATGCAAGATCCGTCCAACCTTCGGGCGGCGTTTGGCCGATTTGGGGGAAGAATTCGTCAATATCACCGGGTACGAAGGTGAAGAGCAACCGAGCCACTTCCGATCCGAGGTTCACCCATCCATGCACGCTGTTGCGGGGTACAACAACGGATGTTCCTGGCCCAGCCTCGAACTCTTCGCCTGCACAGTGAAAGCGAAATCTGCCTTCGAGGACTTCAAATATCTCCTCTCGATCTTTGTGATAGTGGAGTGGCGGGCCTGAGAACGGTGGGACACGGGCTTCGATGATTGTGAAAGCCCCACTGACATCTTTGCTGTGTACGCGGATAGCCATTTGCTCACCAGGAGTTGTATTGAACCAATTGAGGTCTTCGCCCCGGCTGACAATTGCAACTTTGCTTTTACTCAATTCGGTGTTCATCGTTTTACCTCTTAGTAATTGGGCGATTGAGGATCAAAGCACGTCATTATTTGCAGCGATAATTGCTGCTATCAACTCTGTTTGCGCTCCTGGGTTGAAGGTGGGATAAATAATTAACAGGTGTTTCTGATGAGAAGTATGTTCACCGCAAGTGATACCTGGGTTAGACTACGCCTACATTCCTCTGTGTGCCATCTGTATTCAGCAAACTTGAATCTTGCAATTAAATTGCTATGTGTGTTTGCATGAATTCAATATAGGAAATTGACTTTGGTTTGTCGTCCACTCACAGTTGGTACTTTTATTGAATCAAGTGATTGATTAGTTAACCCATCTCACAATGGAAGACTAACTCCAACTAAAGTTGGAATCCAACGTTAACCGAAAGCACAGCCTACAAACTAACAATCCCGCGTTTGACCGCAGTAATCACCGCTTGAGTGCGATCGCTAACTCCCAATTTACTGAGAATTCGATTGACATGGGATTTGACAGTGCTTTCTCCAATTGTTAAAGCAGTTGCAATATCTGAATTACTCATTCCTTGCCCCATTAAACGGAGTACCTCTAACTCCCGATCGCTCAGTTCTGGGTTGCTCATGCGCTGCACTAGCTTTGCCCCCACCTCTGGCGGAATGTACTGCTGACCGCGATTAACCATGCGAATGGCATTGAGAAGTTCGTTGGGTTTTGCATCCTTGAGCAGATAGCCTTTCGCACCTGCCTGCAATCCGCGATAGATATCTTCATCGCCATCATAAGTAGTTAACACAATAATTCGGGCAGGTTTAAATTGGGTACAAATCGCAGTAATAGCTTCCACTCCTCCCATCTGCGGCATTCGTAAATCCATCAAAGTCACATCCGGTTGATGTTCGGTAAAGCAAGCGATCGCCTGTTGTCCGTCTTCTGCTTGAGCAATGACCGTCATTTCTGGATCTCGGTTAATGATGGTTGCTAATCCTTGTCTGACAATGGAGTGATCGTCAACAATTAAAATGCGAATTGTAGTGGATTGGTCGATCATGGTTTTCATTCTCGATTGACGATGACAATAATTTCTGTTCCTTGTCCGAGTTGGCTTTCTATTCTCAATTGCGCTCCAATTCGCTCTGCTCGTTCGCTGATTCCCAATAATCCAAATCCGCCCACCGAGGGAATATTACCTACACCAAAGCCTTGTCCATTGTCTTTGATGCACAATGTTGTTTGTGCATCTCCATAGACTAACTCAAGACGAATTTCGTCAGCTTTTGCATACTTAATAGCATTTGTCAAGGCTTCCTGCCCAATTCGCAGTAAGTTATTCTCCACTTCGGGGGGTAAAGGATAAGCTGTACCCTGAATTTCATAAATCAAAGCAGTATCATCGGTAGCAGATCTCATTTGCGTTACCAGACGATTGAGGGCGCTAGATAAATCGCCTTCCTCCAACAACTGAGGGCGGAGTGCTGTGACTGAGCGACGAGCCTCATTCAGCCCGATTCGTGCCAATTCATCGATCATCTCCAGATGTGCCTGTGTTGCTTCTACATCATCCTCTAATACTTGGGTTGCTGCACCAACTTGAACCAAAATACCTGTAAACGCTTGAGCTAATGTATCGTGAATTTCCCGTCCCATACGGTTGCGTTCTTCTAAAATTGAGGCTTCTTCGGCACGTTTGCGTTCACGCAGTGCAGCGTCTCGCTGTTCGCTGATGTCTGTGTTTAAAGCATAAAATCCAATGACTTGAGCATTTGCATCGAAATCAGGAATTAAGGTTACATTCAAGTATTTTTTACCTGTTGGCAGAGGTATTTCTGCTTCAAACGTGGTTGTTTCTCCCCTTAGCGCCTGGTTGATGTATGGTTCTATCATTTGATACGACGTATGATCTACCAGTTCGCGAATCGACTTGCCTAAAATTTCATCTCGGCTACAGTTGCGCCAAATCTCATAGGTACGGTTGACAAAGCGGTGGCGTTGCTCGGCATCAATGTAACCAATACTAACCGGGAGAGCGTCTGTAATGAGCCGCAATTCCTGTTCGTGAGCGCGCAGTTCTGCTTCGCTTTGCTGTAAGGCCGCTGTTCGTTCCGCAACCTGCTGTTCCAAAGTGCGGTTGTAATTTGCTAAGAGGTGTTCTGCTTGTTTCCGCTCTGTGATGTCTTGAAAGGCGGCGATCGCATAAGTTACATTACCCTGTTCATCAAAGACTGGAGTTCCCCATGCCTCAATGGGAATTGTGGTGTTGTTGTGGTGAATTTCTATATCATCAACTCTAGTATGTTCGCCCTTTAACGCTCGGATAATGGGCATTCTCTCAGTTGGATATTTTTGATGGGTTCCAGCTAGATAAGTTTGATAAACCTCTGTAAGATCATTGACTGTCAGAGAAGGATCGATCTCTTTAGCTAATAGCTGAGTCGCTCGTTGGTTGAAGTAATAAGGATGACCCAATTTATCTACAACTGCAACACCGACTGGAATTGCTTCCAGAAATTGAGTCATTTGGCTTTTGCTTTTTTGGAGTTTTGAATAAATCCTAGCGTTTTCGATTGCAATGGCTGCTTGAGTTGATAATAGATGTAAAATTTGCGATCGCTCTGATGTAAATGCTCCAGTTGCTAATTGATTTTCTAGGTACAACACGCCAACAAGTTTACTTTGATTCAATAGTGGTAAACAGAGAAGCGATTGAGTTTGATTGTTCTGAATATACGGTTCATTTGTAAAATCTCCTTCACAACTTGCATCATTTAAAATAATATATTCATGCGTCCGAATCACATAATTAATAATAGATTCTGGCAGGTAATTTTTAGTGGGGAGTGATTGCAACACTCGTGTCGTAAAAACACCCTCACCCTCAGCTAGTTCACAAGAAGCTTCTATCAGCCATTCTCCTGATTTTTCCAAAATCAAAAACCCTGTTTGTGCGCCAGCATTTTCAATTAATATCTGCATCAAAGAATTAAGCAACTGCTCCAGTTCAATTTCACTGGAAATTGCTTGCGATGCTTTCATCACCGTTGCCAAGTCGAAAGCGATGTCTGAGTTATTAGAAGTGGTTTCAGAAGTTGTACGAATTGGTTTGGTAGCCCTACCCGACTGCTGAGGAAATAGTTGTGGATATCTAGTTTCTAAATCTCTTACCTTTGCAGTTGCCCCCCAGCGTTCGTAGCAGTAATGTGCTTCATTCATATAAGTTTGCGCGATTTTCTCCCTACCTCGCGCCAGATAATGTTTAGCAGCCAATTCATAACCTAACGCCTCTTCTTGGATATATCCATTTTTTTTAGCTCCCTGGATAGCTTGTTCGTATAAATCTTCTGCTTCAAACAACTGACCCAATACTCGTGCAGTTTCTGCTTGGATTAAATGATATTTATGCAAATGATTCATTGGCGCACAATGTGCCCATTGCTTCAGTTTTTCTTGGCTAAGGGCAACGTTTTTAAGGATTTCTGATTGCACCTGAGTGCTGCTTTTTGGATATGTTGCAAGTTTTGCTAGAGAATCATATAGGTAGTACAAAGGTTCAAGGGGTGTCGTTCTTCCTTGAGTTAAATAAATTTTTGCTGGGTCAGAGTTTTCAACAGCCCGATCGTACTCAGAAAATAGATAACATAAAAAAACTTTTTTCAGATGTAAAAAAAAGATTATGAATCCATCTATTCCTTGTTGTATTAGTCTATTTTCCTCATTGCAAGACTCGCCAATCAAGAGAGTTGGATTAACCGAACACCCCATTAAATTTAGAACAGATTGATGAAGTAATTGCAGCCAAGTAAGGGCAATTTCTTGTTTGTTTTGACGAATCGTTTCACTGTATTTCCTTATTTCCTGTTCAAGTTCCCCAAGTTCCTTCCCGACGGCAAAAGATTGAAAGCAATAAGCGTAAGCGCAATAGGAAGAAAACTCTAAGTCTCCCGTTTCTAGTCCACTTTGATACCCTTCTAGTAATGGTTCTAGTGATTTTCTATTATGTTTTTTTCGGTGCATAATGAAGTAATGTACAAGATGCAATGTCCGCGCTTTGAGGAAATGAACATTTGGCTGTGATAATAGTCTTAAAGCAAGCTGTCCAAACTCATACCCTAAATCTATGTTTCCTACCATTCCATGAAGAATCACTCCAAAACTTGCATAAGCGATAGAAGACTCGATCGCATTTCCATATTGAATTGACAAGTTCACTTGTTTAGATGTCAGCAGAGGCATCAAATGGGGTGCAGAAACATAGGCAGCAATCATGAGCTTTGATAGGATTCGCATCGCTGCCAATTTATTCGGTTCAGTCATATCCGGCAAGTGAATTAATTCTTCGATCGATCTATCCTTTAAAAGGGATTGGATAGCATTAAGTTCATGCTGAATATCTGACTGAGTTGGTGTTTCAGGAAAACTAATTTCCAATCGCTGCAAAATTTGTAATGCCGTCTCGATCGCTTTTAATAGCTGGTTTTGTGCGATGTAAGTCTGGATTTTGACTTCGTAAACTCTTACAAGGTCGAGAACAGTTTTTGCTTCTTGTAAAACAATTTTTACCCAAGATTCTACCTGCTCAAACTCACCACACAAATAAGCGATTTTTGTACTTTCTAAATAGAGATCTAAAGTCAAGTTATAATTGGTATGCCAACTAGAAATTGTTAGGCATTCTCTCCCGTTAGCTAAATAGTTTTTAGCCACACTGTAGGCGCTCGCTCCTTTGGCTTTCTGACCTGCAATTAGATTTAAGAAAGCAATTCGATCTTTTTCGGATTGCTCGGTTACAAGTTCAATCCCATGATTGAGATGATCGACAATTTCAAACACCCTATCTGATAGTTGCTCTGGCAAAATATTTTCGAGTAGATTACGACCAATTTGTAAATGAACAATTTGTTTGCACGACTCATCGATTAAGGCGTAGGCGGCTTGTTGTACGCGATCGTGCAAGAACTTACAGTTCCGAACTAACAAGTCTCGGTCTAATTCAGAGATCGGTTGAATGAATCCAGTTTGTACTGCTATTAATAGATCCTGAAAAACGATTTTAGGCGATCGCTTACATACGATTGCCAATGTTTTTAAATCAAATTCACACCCAATGCAGGCGGCTAATTGAAGAAGTTGCTGTGTCACCCCTGGTAGTTTCTTCAATTTGCTTAACAGCAAGTCCACTACATTATCGGTAATATTTTGATCTTCAATCTGAGCAATATTCCATTGCCAATTTCGCTGTTCGGTGTTAAAGTTCAACAGTTTTTCAGCGTAGAGCGATCGCAAAAATTCTCCCACAGAGAAGGGATTGCCTTCGGTTTTACGCAACACTAACTGGGCTAAAGGACGAACAAGCTCTGTATCTTGATGCAGCGTTTGGGCAATTAATTGGCTCAGCGGTTCTAACGTTAAGGGTGTTAAAAAAATCTCCTGAAGCACAACCCCTTGTTTTCGCAATCGCTCTAGCATTAATGCGAGTGGATGCGTTAGATTTACTTCGTTATCCCGATAGGCTCCAATCAAAAATAAAAATTGCGTTTGTTCATCAAGTATCATCAGTTCGATTAACTTCAGAGTTGCAGAGTCAATCCACTGCAAATCATCTAAGAAGATGACAAGGGGGTGTTCTTCAGAACAAAATACGCGAATGAACTGCCCAAAAACTCGATTGAAGCGATTTTGAGCTTCCGTTGCTCCAACTTCCGGTACGAGTGGCTGCTTGCCAATTATTAACTCAATCTCTGGAACAATATCAATTATGAGTTGCCCGTTGTTGCCCAAGGCAGTGAGCAAGCGCGATCGCCACTGTTGAAGTTGCTCATCTGGTTCACCTAGCAGTTGTTGCACCAATTTTTGTAAAGCATCTGCGATCGCACTGTAGGGAATATTTCGCCCAAATTGATCGAATTTACCCCAAATAAAATAGCCACGCTTTTGAGTGATTGGTTTATAAATTTCCTGCACTAATGCTGATTTTCCAATTCCCGCATAGCCAGAAACCAACATCATTTCGACTTTGAATGTTGGGTTGTTATTTTGTACCTGTTCTGGAGTTTTTGGGACGATTTTTTCTGAAGCAACGCGCTCAAAAGCCTCCAGTAACATTGCAACTTCTCGATCCCGTCCATACAATTTTTGAGGAATTTGAAACTGCTCCCAAACATCTAATAAACCCAGTTGAAAGCTATTAATTTGACCGATTTTTTTTAATCGATCGGCGCAAATTTCTAAATCTGCTTTGATTCCCCAAGCACTCTGATAGCGTTCCTCTGCATTCTTCGCCATTAGTTTTAAAACAAGATCTGAAACGGGTTTAGGAATCGTTGCATTTAGTTCATGAGGTGGAGGTGGCTGTTTAGCAATATGACAGTGGACTAACTCAAGGATGTCTGTTGTCGGAAAAGGCAGGTGTCCGGTTAGCAGTTCATAGAACGTTACACCCAATGAGTAGAAATCAGTGCGGTAATCGAGCAATCGATTCATGCGTCCAGTTTGCTCTGGCGACAGGTACGCCAGGGTTCCTTCTAGAACATGAGGGCTTTTGAACGTTGGATTTGTGCGGTTAAATTGGGTAGCAATTCCGAAGTCAATAATTTTGACAATGCCTGTGTCAGGATTGAAAACGATGTTCCCAGGATTGATATCCTTATGAATGATATTGGCGGAATGGATTTTGCCCAAAATATCGGTAAGGTCGATCGCCAACCCCAGAAACGTGGATAAGGGCATGGGGCAGAAGTTCTGTGGACGCTTGTGCCTCCATTGCTCTAGGGACTCTCCGCCAAAGTCTTCTAAGAAAATAATGAGTGTGCGTTGATAGTCCTGCTGACTGTATGCCTTGACCACTCCTTGCAGGTTGAGGGAGCGGGTAATTTTATATTCCTGTTTGTAGCGGATTAATTCTTGAGGAGATGGATAATCTTGTTTGAGCATTTTTATGACGATCGAGCGATCGTCAGGGGCGCTGATGCCCCGATATACCAGAGAATTAGAACTTTCGTAAATTTTGCTGACAATAGCAATACCCGGTAGAGCAACCATAGAGCTTCTCTGGATGAGTACGATGGGAGATACCTCAAACTATAGAACCTATTGAAGATTTTTTAGGGGTGGTGCCGGTGCAGCCGAGCGCCCCGCCAAAGCTCTTTTTAGGGGTGGTGCCGGTGCAGCCGAGCGGTATGGACGTACAATCGGTGGCAGATGCGGTGAGACTCATCTTTCCCAGCGCAATCGGTGAGACTTTGCCTGCCCCAAGCGGTGATGTTTCTGGGTCGTGCGGTGAAAGGGAACAAAGCTAAAAACCGAAGCAATGGAGTTGTTGGGGAAACTGGCACCCCCATTAAGCCGTGCTCAAATCGGTCATTCAGCAAAAACAAGCGATCGCCGATTCTTTGGAACAAGCAGCTACGGTATGGGAGTTGGGCGTTGATACTCCCCAGCCCTTTTAGGGCGGGGATTCTTGAAGAGTCCAAATGCGAACCTTCAAAGGCGCAATCAAAGCGCCTCTACAGACTCCTTTAAGGCATAGCCCTAAATTTGCCGATACTTTTCTCAAGATGATTAAAGTCAGTGAAGGAGTCGCCTCCTCCACTGCTCTCCAAAACGGAACGTGATAGTTTCCCATCATTCCGCTCCTCAATAAAACGGCTGTTGTCATCAGTACGTCATTACCAACATATCGTTTTCCCAAGCCCAAAGGCTTGGTTCCACTGGTGGCTTAGGTTTAGCACTTTTGCAGCTAGATTTGTTACCAAGACTGCCATCATTGGCAGTCTTTGTGTCGTGGCAATGTCGATGGAGTAGCTGCCAATTATCATACGATTCCTTTCCACCTTTCGATTTGGGGGCGATGTGGTCAACCTCTATCGAATCTCCATCTTTGAAGTAGTTATCGCAGTGAGCGCATTTCCCTTTTTGTCGCTTGAGTAGTTTGGCTACTCTTACGGGTATTTCTGGGTGTACTCCCATTCTTGAACTCCAATATATCCAGTCACCGTCATAGGGTGATGCCATCCCTTTTACTTTTACATAGCGCTTTATTTCAGTGGAACTATGTTGTATGAGCTTTAGAGGATTGTTACCCTCTCCGGTTGCGAACACCCAGTTATTGCCTTCTACGGTTTTGAAGTATTTAAGGCGTGTCCATCCTCTGCCCTTGTTCCTATGACGATGGCGACCCCATTTGAGAAGCTTCCAAACCACTAAGTGCCACAGCCTATCAAATATTTTCTTGCTGACGACTGTTGAGAAGTAGTTACACCAACCCCTAATGATAGGATTGAGATTTTTTATTAAAGTCGCTTGGTTTAACCCACGCGATTTATTTATTACTTCCGCAACTTTTCTGTAGTGCCTTTTCTGACTTTCCTTGCTAGGGCTGATAATAGTTTTAAAGCCCAATAAAGTGCCTCTAGTTCCCTTACTTGAGTTGTGTTTTCCTACTGGAAACTGCCTGATGTTGAATCCTAGAAAGTTAAATCCAGGTTTTTCATCATCTAGTTTATTCAGGGTGTGGGCTAATCTTGTTTTACTCGGCTTTAATTCTAACCCAATGTCACTTAACCACTTCTCTATCTCAACCTTACACAGCTTCACAACTTCTACATCCTCATGGAGAACTACGAAATCGTCCGCATATCGTATCAGTGAAATCGATTTGATTTTGTCTCGTAATCCATAAGTATGACCACGAGAGTCTCTCATCTCGAATTTTGGGGCTAAACCCATAATCAATTCCTCAATCCCATGTAAGGCGACATTGGCAAGTAGAGGTGAAATCACCCCGCCCTGTGGTGTCCCTTCATCAGTTGGGAACAGCTTGTTTCCATCCATAACACCAGCTTTTAACCAAGCCCGGATTTGTCTCCGTAGGGTAGGATAGGTATTTAATTTTGAGAGAAGTACATCATGGTTAATGCGGTCGAAGCATTTACTGATATCGGCATCCAGCACATATTTTGATTTCTGACTTACCGCACTGAATATTGCTCCTATTGCATCGTGGCACGAGCGTCCTGGTCTGAACCCGTATGAGTTAGGTTCAAATCGCGCTTCCCATTCTGGTTCTAACACCAGTTTGACTAACGCTTGCAAGGCTCGGTCTTCCATTGTCGGTATGCCTAACGGTCTTTCCTCATCTGTCCCTGGTTTGGGTATCCAAACTCGGCGTGTTGGCTTAACCTTTGAACCCAATGATATTTTATCTATCAGTGCGAGACGTTGCTTTGGGGTCAGCGATTTAACACCGTCCACGCCTGCCGTCTTCTTTCCTTGATTATCTTGTGTTACCCGACGAACCGATAATGCTTTTGCTGCCCAAGAACTTATCAACAGTTTCTGGAGTCTGCGTACTAGCTTGACATCACCACGATTAGACGCTTGATATATCCGCTTTTGCAATTTAAAACGTTACGCTCTAGCTTTCGCCAGTTGATATCGTTCCATTCATACATCGGTTTTTCTACCGTGTTCATAACATATTCATTGCTACTTGTAGCTATACCATCCGTATTACCGTAAGTCCGTTAGCATATCCTCACCATTGCAGTGAGGCGTTGGCTTTTGACTCAATCTCTACCACCTGTTACCTGGAAGTCCAGATGTTTCGTCTTAGCTGACTGCTCGAAGTATTCGACCTCTTCGAGAGTAATCAGGTGGGTTACTTCGTTCCTCATAACCATTGGTCTGTTCCGTTAGGATGTCACCTCTTCACCGAGTTTTTGGGTAACGTAGGTATGTCGGGCAAAATTCTCATACCACCCTGTACTAATGCCCTTTTGGGACTACCAGCGCATAAAGCCTTATTTCGCTGGTTCGCCGTAACGGTGATTCAGGCAGTGACTTCGCATTTGCTATCCGTAGGAACTTGCTCACGGGATACCACTTTTAGGCTAGTGGCTCTTTCCGCTTTTATCTCCGCTTCACCGATTGATGGCTAGTCTCTACAGTGGGAGATATGCTTTCACCTCTACGTCTGAGGGGCAGGACTTATCGTTTTCTAGGATACTAACGCTCACCTGCAAGGTTATGAAGTTGTCATCTACAAGGGATTAAAGTGCGAACTCAATCCTCATGGATTACCCTGTAGAAGCCAGTCATCCCCCAATTTCTCGGTTTCGACTGAACGAATCGCACTTCGCAGCGGCATTACAATCTGCATTAATTTTGCTTCCATCTTTTGAACGATACAATCCACGATTAACGCGCTTTCCAGATTCTTTCCACCTTCAGTTTTTTCACCGAACTTAGGCAGTTCATCCGAATCTAAAAAACTCGCTTTACTTGTATAACTTTCTTCAGTTTCGATGAACCGGATACCATATTGTTCGCAAAGCTGAGAAATTATATCTTTCAATCGAGCGGTAGGAATCTGAACAAAGTTTTGATTCGTCTTGCTGCCAAGATTTATTTCTTGACGCATCCCTTTGTTCCACCCAAAGACGACTGTACCTATTTGGTTCTCAAGGCAATGCT